>DCIL01000062.1:13010-60993 GCA_002315875.1 Verrucomicrobia bacterium UBA1727
TGACGAAGCGGACGATGGACGCCTCCTCGCCTTCCGCACCGACATCGATCTTCGTCATCGCGCCGAACTCGTCCCCCACATCGTAACGTCCGTCCTCGAGCATCTTCTCGATCGCCTCGGCGCCGACACCGTAGAACTTCTTGATCGCCTTCTCGACATCTTCCTTCGGTGCAAGCGCCGTCTTCACCTTCACGCCCGCGGCAAGACGAAGTCCGTCGGCAATCGCGGTGTCGAACGGATCGGACACGACAACCGTGATCGAATCGGCATCCGCCCTGAACGGCAGCGCGTTGAACTGATTGACTGCACTCGCCGGCAGACGCGAAAGCGCCTCAGGCGAAGGATTCTCCTCACCGAGTTTCACGACCTCGAGTCCGAGGGCCTTGCCGATCGCCACGAGAAATTCGGCTTCCTTCACGCCGCCGAACTTGACCGCCGCCTCCACGAGCGGCATTCCCGGATTCGCCGCGCGCTGGGAAATGATACGCTCGATGGCCTCGTCCGAATAGATGCCGGACGACTTGAGGATCATCGAAGCGAGCGAAGAACTTTCCGTCATATCGTTTCCTCCTTGAAGAAGAAATGGGTAACCTTAACATTGAGCGGAGCGAGAGTATCCTTCACCACCTTAAGCCACTCATCGGTGACATCGCAAGCGATGACCACTGCGTCCGCATTATACTCGTTGACAAGTTTCGGAATGTCATTTAGCGTTCCGAGAATCTTGAGACCACCGATGTAGCGCCCCTTCAGGTACACGTTATCGTCCACGAGTCCAACGATGATGCGGCTGTTGGCGGCGGCGGACCTCACCAGCTCACGTCGAAAAGCACTGTACCTGAGACCCGCTCCGTAAACGAGGACGCGCGAGACGTCCTTATGCCTAACCAGGTTTCCGCAGTCCACTGCATAGAAGACGTCGCGGAAGATCCGACGGACGATTCGCGCCATCAGCACCCCGAAGAAGGTAAGCGCGAGATAGACGACGGTCATCGGCACGACTTCGCTGTCCACGAAACTCGGCCAGTAGTAGATCACGAGCGCCGCCACCGCGGATCCGCAGGCACAGGCGGCGAAGAGCCGAACATAATTGGAAAGCAGCGCTCTCGACCAGATGGTGGAATATGTGCGGAAGCAGACGAGAGCCACGAAAGTCGCGCCAACCCGGAGCGGCAGATACGCGGTGATCGAGCGGTGTTCGACTCCTATGCCGACAATGCGCAGCGTGGCGAAGTACGCCGCCACCAGCACAACGACATCGACCGCGACGTACAGCGGAACCTCGAGCCGCGCGAGGCGGCGGCGCCCGACGATCGTTTTCGTGTGGAGGATGTCGGTCGCAAGCCGTCCGGCATCCAGAATCTCGATGTACGAGTCCTTGAAGATGACGACCGCGGCAAAGGCGAAGGCGATGAGCCAGACGCCTGCGGACTTCGACTCGAGCATCATCGCGATGAGTCCGAAGGCGACACCCGCCGCGGAAAGTCCGTAAAGGATCAACGCGGTCTTGCGCTGGTTGAGTCCGGTGGCACGCAGAAGCCGATGGTGCAGGTGGTCGGAATCGGCTTGCATCACCTCACCCTTCACGCGGTCATTTTCAGTACTGGACAGGAACCGGCGAAGCGAACGACGAAGAATCGCCAGCGTCGTATCGAAGATCGGCACGCCCATCGCGAGCAACGGCACGCCCACCGAAACGAGAAACGAATTCGGTTCCTGCGAAGCGAGCGGCAGCGTAGAAACCACGAAACCGATGAACATAGAACCGGAGTCACCGAGAAAGATCGAAGCGGGATGCCAGTTATATCGGAGGAAGCCGAGCAGTCCGCCAGCCATCGCAAAATAGAAGAAATTCGCCTGTGGATTCTGAGCGAAGAAAAGCGCGCCGCCCATACCCACGACCGCAATGAGCGCAAGCCCGCTCGCCAGTCCGTCCAATCCGTCAATGAGATTGAAGGCGTTGACTGCGCCCACGATCCAGAAGACCGTCATCACGCAATCAATCCACGCCGGCAATGACGGCCACAGCGTCGAGAACCCGAGACCCGCCCAGGCCCAGGCCAGCGCGGCAATTACGACCTGTCCGACCAGCTTCACCTTCGGCGACAGCGAGTAACGGTCATCGAACCATCCCAAGATCATGATCGCCACCGAAAGCATCACCATCCGATGAGCTGCCTCATCGGTGATTCCCTGAACATAGGGACGTCCGCTCACCACATGGAAGATCGAATAGGAAAGCAGCACTCCGACGACGAGGGCGAGTCCGCCGCCTCGCGGAATCGGCACCTTGTTGATCCGCCGCGGATCGGGCTTATCTACCATGCCAAGCCGAATGTGAAGCACTCTGACGAGAGGCGTCAAGATCAATACCGCGACAAGCGCGGACGCGAACACGGTGAGATACGGTATCGCCTTCTCTATCACTTGACCAGTCCTTTCAGTTCCGCAAGGAAACGCTTGACCGCGTGAGTGCCTGAAGATCCCGACACCACCGTCAGCATCGCCCAACGGTCAATGCGTCCGTGAATGGAACGGTCCCAGACATCGCGGAAGATGCGATGCAGATGGGACGACGTACGGAAACCCGCGTGGTTGTAGAAGGTGTAGGCAAAGGCGGCGCGATTGCCATCCTTTCCTTCGAGCACAAGCTTGCGCCAGGAAATGCCATCGACATCGACCGTACTCGGATCACTCATCGCAAGCCCGTTGGACGGCAGACAGAGTTCGGGACGATGAATGGAACTCTTTGACTTGCCGCCGATCACCAGCGATACGACATGCCACGAACCGTCCTTCGCCGTGTAGAGTCGGCGCTCCACAATCGTGTCCGCCGGCAGGACGTTCTTCGTGGTCTCGTCAACCGGCAGTACCTTCGACGCATACCCGACGATTTCACCGAGCCGAGCGAAGTCATCCTCACCAAGCGTCGGCTCGACCGTTCGCGACTGATATACCGCCACCGCCACGACCATCGCCGTGGCTATGAACGGAATCGCAATCGCGAACCTGTTTTTCATCTTATGCCTTCAAACACCTCTTGATGCGGTCGATCGCCTCCAGAACGTTGGCGCGGGAATTGAACGCGCTGATGCGGATATACCCCTCGCCGGCCTTGCCGAAGCCAGCGCCTGGCGTGGTAACGACGTTCGCCTCTTTGAGCAATTTGTCGAAAAACTCCCAGCTGTCCCCCTTCACATCGACCCACACATACGGCGAATCGACTCCGCCCGTGCAGGTGAAGCCGGCGGACGACAACGCCTCGCGGACGAGTCGGGCATTCTCCAAATAGAAGTCGATCGTCGCCTTGATCTGGCGCTGTCCCTCTTCGGAATAAATCGCCTCGGCTCCACGCTGCGTGATGTAACTGGCACCATTGAACTTAGTGGTCTGACGGCGCGTCCACATCGGCTTGAGCTGAACCTCATTCCCTTCCGAATCGTAAGCAACCACCTCGCTCGGTACCACGGTGTATCCGCAGCGAACGCCCGTAAAGCCTGCGGTCTTGGAATACGAACGGAACTCGATCGCACACTTGCGCGCTCCCTCGCATTCGTAGATCGAATGAGGAATTCCCGGCGTGCGGATGAACGCCTCGTACGCCGCATCGAAGAGAATGAGCTTCTTGTTCGCGTTCGCCCAGTCCACCCACTTCTGAAGCTGCGCCTTCGTCGCAACCGCACCCGTCGGATTGTTCGGATAGCAAAGATAGACGAGGTCCGGTTCTTGTTTGAAAAGTGGCGAAGGCACAAACCCGTTCGCCGCGGTGCACGGCATAAGCATGATGTCGTGACGTCCGGCCATCACGTTCGTATCGACGTACACGGGATATACAGGATCTCCGACCGCCACCTTCACATCGTTCGCAAAGAGCTCCTGAATGTTCCCGCAGTCGCACTTCGCACCGTCCGAGACGAGAATCTCATCCGCCCGAATGTCAATGCCGCGCGCTTGGAAATCGACCGCGGCGATTTTCTCGCGCAGGAAGGCGTAGCCCTGTTCGGGACCGTATCCGTAGAACTTATCGCCCTTGCCGGCCTCGTCATCTACCGCCTTGTGCATCGCCTCGACGACCGCGGGACACAAGGGCTCGGTGACATCGCCGATGCCGAGACGGATGATCTTCGCGTCCGGATTGCGCTCCTGATGCGCGGCAACGCGATGCGCGATCTCCGCGAAAAGATAAGTGGGCTTGATCTTGGAATAGTTTTCGTTGACGTGGAGCATGGGGTTGAGAAAGTTGAGATGTTGAGAGGTTAGGACTTTAGTTTTGGAACAAAGCCGTCGACGGCTGCGAGCATGACAAAGAAAAGCGCGAGATTGGCGGGCGAACGGAACGGACAGTCGCCCATGCTGTGAATGTACGCCGCCAATGCTCCAACAAGCAGCGCGAAGGCGGGCGCCGGCAAGGCAAAGAGCTGCACCGGCGGTGGCAGTCGGTGCGACTGCGAGGTCTCGAAACGAGCGGCCCGCGCGAACTTGCGCCAAACCGCAAAACTCCGCTTGAGAATCATCACCACGATTGCGACGAGCAGCGCAAAGCCAACGAGTCCGTGCTCGGCCAGAATCTGCAGCGTGTCGTTGTGGACATTGATGCCGCCGGATTCGTACTTGAGCATCTTGCGGGACTTTTCGGACATCTTGAGCGGCGCAAAGTGCTTGTAGCCCCAGCCACCGCAACCGAAGATCTTGTAATCCCACCACACCTTCGCCCCAAGCGCATTCTGACTCTGATCGCGTCCGGTGACCCGATCAAGCACTTCCATCGTCCCAATCGAATCGACCTCCTGCTTGAGATCCTTGGGCATGAAGGCAACGGCTACGAAGGCGACAATCAGAAACGCCGCGATCCACACCACCCCCGCCTTGATCTTCTCCGCGCGATGGCAATGCATGAGGAACGATGAGAACGCGTGAAAGAAGAAAGCCGCCGCACAGATGGTCGCGAGCAGAATCGCTGCGCGCGAAAGCGTATTGAGCGCGGCAAAATAAAGAATCGTCGCGGGAACGAGATAATAGTGACGTTTCCAGAACATCCGCGGACGATCCGGCGCGGTCTTCGAGATGTCCTTCGCCGCGTGCTCCGCCTGGAGGCGACCGACATTGTCCCGCCAGAGCGCCACCGCCGCGCACATCGACATCGTGAAGAACGTTCCGCCGATGTTCGGATATCCGAAGACCGAGAAGAAGTGAGCGTTGCCCCAGTAGGTGCCGCCATTGGGATTCCAGAACGGACCCGGTGCGCCGAGCGCCGCCTGCAAGAATCCGAAGGCCGTCAGCGCCACTGCATTCCACACGATGAACGCAAGCGTCAACCGCTTGCCGTGGCTGTTCACCGAATGGCGCATCACCAGCATTGCAGTCAGAGCGAGCGCGAACCAGAGAAAGACATTGAGATGTTCCGTCGTATTGACGCAGAACGGCAGAAAAGGAATCAACGGCGCCGGATCGAGATGATGGATTGCAATCCTCGCAGCATCGCAGCTGACGCAGAGTCCGGCGTTGGCAAAAGGAATCGCCAGCAAGGCCACAAACGAGAAGGATAACCAGAAAGCCCAATCATGCAGAAGATTCTTCCACGTCCGCATCCGCGCACCGTAAGTCGTCTCGTCCTTGTGACGCTGAGGGAAACAGAAGAGGACCTCGAGAAGCAGTACGATCAACCACGGCACGACCTTGGCGACAAGATCCGCCCGCGTCCCGCCATACAGCCAGGCCGTAAGTGAAACCGCGAACGCCACCGCCAGCGGCGCCAGATTATGTTGCAGAAACCGCATACTTGATCACCTTCTCGACTGCCTCGTCTTCCGCTACCTTGCAGACGAATTCACCTTTCACATACAGAAGAAACTCTCCGTCTCCACCACAAAGAGCAATATCAGCACCCTTAGCTTCTCCCGGACCGTTCACCACGCATCCCATCACTGCAATGTGCGGAAACTTTTCACTTGGAGCGTCGTGGTACAGCGTCTCCAACGCATCCTCGACTTGCGTCGCGATGCGCATGAGATCGACCTTCGTGCGTCCACAGGTGGGACAACTCGTGATCGCCGGACCCGGTGCACGCAGTCCAAGCGAGCGCAGTATCTCAAGCGCCACTTTGACTTCCTTCTCCGGCTTCGCCGTCAGCGAAACGCGCACCGTATCGCCGATGCCCTCCGAAAGCAGGATGCCGAGCGCGACTGAATTGCGCACTGCACCGGGAATGAGCGTCCCGGCCTCGGTAACGCCGAGATGAAGCGGATACTCCGTCCGCTCCGCCAGCTCACGATAGACGCGCAGCGTTTCCGGAACATTCGACGCCTTCGCGGAAATTACGATGTCGCGGAAGTCCTCGTCCTCCAGCATTTTCACATGCTTGAGCGCGCTCGACACGAGCGTCTCGCCCTTCTCCAGGCTTCCACCGTTGACCCCGATCCGAATCGGCACGCCCTTCGCCTTCGCCGCACGCGCCACGGCCTGAACCCGATCGCGAGAGCCAATGTTTCCCGGATTGAGGCGCAGGGCGTCCGCCCCGTTCTCGATTGCCGCCAGCGCACAACGATAGTCGAAGTGGATGTCGGCCACGAGCGGAATTGGACTTTCCTTCCTCACCTCGCCGAGCACCTTCGCCGACTCTTCGTCCGGCACCGTGAGCCGCATGATGTCGCAGCCACGTTCGGCAACGCTCTTCACCTGCTTTAAAAGTGCCGCGGCATCGTGCGGGTCGACATTCGCCATCGACTGGACGCTTACCGGCGCCCCGCCTCCGATCGCGACCTTGCCGACCCTTACCTCTCGGCTACTTCTCTTCATTTCGCCTTTTCCACCTTCTCCACCACATTCGTCCAATCGTCCATGACCGGATCGGACGTGTGAATCTTCCAACTGCGCCAACTATCCTTCACGATCAGCAGTCCCATAAGTCCGATAAGCGCATACATAAACACCATCGAAACATTCCGGACAATGAAGTCGGGTATGCGCCGGCGGAAGACGAGCGCTATCAACGAGAACAAGATAAGCCCACCGTCCAGCACCGGAATCGGCAGCAAGTTGAGCACCGCCAGATTGACGTTCAAAAAGCGCAGGAAGCCGATGCCGTCCCATATGTCGCGCCGCACCTGACGATAGAGTCCCTCGGCAATCATCACCGGTCCTCCGAGCGCACCCGCCGTCGCCTTCACCTCCTTCGGCGTGACGAGTCCCTTGAGAATCCTGAAGATCGATCCAGCGTCCCACGCCAACTGCTTGAGTGGATTCCGATTCGGCATCCACTGCGCGGCCTTGTAGGAGTTGGTGACTGAAAACGCCTTGATGAAATAGGCACCGGACACCGAATTGCGCTCCGGCGTCATCATGAGCTTTAGCTCCTTCTCGCCGCGCCTGACGACGTACTCCGTCTCCTTTCCGCCAGAGATCTGGGTCTCGGTCTGCATATCCGTCCAGGTCTCGATCGGATGCCCCGCGACAGAAACTACGACATCGCCAGCCACCATTCCCGCTGCCGCGGCCGGACCATCCTTGATGACTCCGCCGATCTCAGCCGGCAACTCACCAAACTTCGCATTCGGAACGAGCGACAGGGCAATCGCGAGCACCACCGCAAGTACGACGTTCATTGCCGGACCCGCCACTGCAACTAAAATCTCCTTCCACGCCGGAATCCTCTCCCTCTCTTCACCTTCACCTTCACCTACACCTACACCTTTTTCCCTTCCCCCTTTTTCTTTTTCCTTTTTCCTTTCTCCCTCCAGCGCCTTCGTGCCCTCTGGATCAACATCGGGAATCGACACGTATCCTCCGAGCGGAATTGCCGAAATGCGATATTCGACGCCCTTGTAAGTGCGCTTCCAGAGAACGGGACCAAACCCGATTGAAAACGCCTCAACCCTAAGGCCGAGTTTCAATGCGACGATGAAGTGTCCGAACTCGTGAATGGCAATCGCCAGCGAGAACAGCAACACGCAGACAACGATATAGAAAACTGTAACTAAGAAACTCATTTGAAACTATGCTCCAGAAATTCAGGTATTTCAGAAAACTTCATCTCTCTCTTGAGGAACTTCGCAACCGCGACCTCGTCCGCCCGCGCGAGTTTAGCGCAGGCGTCACCACCCATCCGCACCGCCTCCTTCGCAAGGCGCAGACAGGGGAAGCGCGTTTCATCGGGACTCCGGAAGGTTAGCTTGCCATACGCGGCAAGATCGAGCCGCTTGCGGTCCGCAGGCAGACGCTCAGGCCACGAAAGCGCATACTGGATCGGCACGCGCATATCTGGCTCAGCGAGCTGGGCGAGCGTAGAACCATCGGTGAACTCGACAAGCGAATGGATTATCGATTCAGGATGGATCACCACATCAATCCGATCCACATCAATGCCGAACAGCCAATGCGCCTCGATGATCTCGAAGCCCTTGTTCATCATCGTCGCGGAATCGATCGTGACTTTCGGACCCATCTTCCAGCGAGGATGATTGAGCGCCATCTCCCTGGTGACTGCGGAAAGATCTTCGGGACCGTCGAGGAAGGGTCCACCCGAGCAGGTCAAAATGAGCCGATCGACTTCGCCACCACCTTGCAGGCACTGAAAAATCGCATTGTGCTCACTGTCCACCGGCAGAAACTTAACGCCCTTCGCCTTCGCCGCGGCAGTTACCTCTGCACCCGCCATGACCATCACTTCCTTGGTGGCAAGCGCGATATCCATGCCCTTTTCGATCGCCTTCATCGTTGGCGCGTAACCCGATTCGCCAACTGTCGCCACAAGGCAGATGTCCGCCTCATTCTCCTCCACCGCCCTGATCGCGGCATCCTCGCCGACATACGCCTTCGCCCCGAGCTCCGCGGCAATCTGCTCGCACTTCTCACGGGAATGAAGCGCCGTCACCGCGACAAGTTCGAACTCGCCACGATGCGTTCTTATTACATCCACGGTACTGGTGCCAATCGACCCAGTTCCACCTAATAATATAATCTTCTTCAAAATTATCAAAGATTATACCATACCCACCCTCAACCATTCAACCGATTCACCCAACTTTCAATTTCGCGCAAATAACGCGGCAAAAATGTCACGCCTTGCCGAGCGTCACTCGGACTTGACGACGATGCGTACGGATGAGTAGACTCCTTCTTCGGAGGTGCAGGAAATCACGTGCGTACCGAGCGTCATATCGAACACAAATGGCGAGAGACCGCACGTCTCGCCTGTGACTACACCGTCCACAAACCACCACAGGCGCGAACCATTCGGATTGCCAACAACCTGACAGACGATCTTCTGCTGCGGCATCCCCGACACGAAACAAAACACAGAATCGTTCTCGGGCTTTGAGATGGCAAGTCTCTCAGCCTTGCCTATTAGTCCTGAAAACGCAGACAAATACGCATCGTTTCGTTCGACGAGCTTACCGCCAGCGTCGAGCGCGTGGACAGCGCACGGACGACTGGCGCTGTACCCCGCGATGTAGCGGCCGGTCTCCGTTTTCGGACAACACCCGTTCGCCAGCAATCCCGTGAGCGCGCAGACCGTCCGCTCGCGCACCTCGGACGGCTTCAAGAACCACGCCCCGCCGCCGGGCGGATTGAGCGATCTTACAATGCTCCATACGACGGGCGCCGCCGCCTTCGCACCGACGAGCGTCTTGTCGCCGAAGCCACCGAACTTGTGTCCGCACCACACGCCGACAACGTACTTGGGATTCCACGCCACCGTCCAGGCATCGCGGTATGCGCTCGACGTGCCCGTCTTCCACGCGAACTTCGGCAGCTTCACGTCGGCAATATGTCCGAACGCCACTGCACTGCGCTCCTCGCCCGAGAGCATGTCGGAGACGAGATACACGCTGCCCGCCGAGAAAATGCGATCACCCTTCTCCGACACACCGCCGCGTGCGAGCGTCGCGTACGCCGTCGCCAGTTCAAGAAGCGTCACCTCGACGTTGCCAATGGCCATGCCGAGCCCGAACGACTCATTCGGCTCCGTCATGTGCGCGAAGCCGAGTTCGCGCAGCGTCGTACCGAAGGCGTCCACGCCGAGGCGCTTCAAGAGATGCACGAACGGGATGTTGAGTGAGAGTACGAGCGCATTCCGCGTCGTCACGAGGCCGCGGTGCTGCGCATCGAAGTTGGCGGGACAATAGCCGCGGAATGCCGTCGGAACATCGGCAAGTCGCTCCTCGGGTGTGACCAGTCCCCGATCCATCGCGAGCGCCGTCAGAAACGGCTTAAGCGTCGATCCGGCTGGACGCGGTGCGAGCGCGGTGTTGACCTGTCCGTTGACGTTGTCGAAATAATAGCCGCTACAGGCCATCGCCTGTACCGCGCCCGTGTCGACGCGCAACACGACGGCTGCAACAGAATAACCGCCCTCCTCCGCCGCCCGATTCACGGCGTTCTCCGCGATCACCTGCGCATCGGCATTGAGCGTAGTCACATAGTCGCCGCTCAGACGATCGGACGCGCTATCTTTCGCAAGTCGCCGCATCATCCAATCACAGAAGTACGGCGCCTTGAACGGACGCGGCGAGCGGCACACGACAGGCCGCACGCTCTCGGCAGCCGTCCTCTGCTCTTCGGTGATCATCCCGAGCGATTCCATCCGTCCGAGTACATAGTCGCGGCGCTTGAGCGCGCGTTCGTAGTTGCGGTCGGGACGGAAACGCGACGGCGCCTGCACCATTCCCGCGAGCAGCGCCGCTTCGCTAAGACCGAGGTCCTTCGCGCCCTTTCCGAACCAGCCGTGCGCCGCCGCTTCGATGCCGATGAGGTTCGATCCGTACGGTGCGCGGTTGAGGTACTGCGAGAGGATCCAGCGCTTGTCCTTCGCACGCTCCATCTTGAGCGCATAGACCGCCTCCTTGAACTTCCACCACAGCGTCTTCGGATGGGGACGAATGAGACGCACGGCCTGCATCGTGATGGTGGACGCGCCAGAAATGCGGCGACGGTAGAAAACGTTCTGACACGCCGCGCGGAGCACCGAGAGGGGGCGGACGCCGCAATGCGTCCAGAACGTACCGTCCTCGGACGCGACGAGAGCCTTCACGATCCAGTCGTCCGGATCCGCCACGTAGTAGGGACGGCAATCGACATCGCCCTCGCCGAGCGAGACGCGCAGCACCTCGCCCGCGTCATCGCGCAGGACAAGGCCGCCCGGATAGACGTTCGATCCGACGTCCGACCAGTCAAGGACGAACCACGACGCGGCCAGGAGCACGGAGAGCGTGCAGAGCAGGATCGTACATCCCCTCCACGCTCGCGCCCGGCAGAACGAACTCACCTGCCGAAACCACTCGGACCGGATAGAAGATGCGTGCTGCATGTCCTGCCTCCAGCTTGAACTTCTTTGAGAAAATCAGCATACGGTCGTCCCGCGCGTCCATGCGCATCACCCAGTCGTCGATGACCGGCACGGACGATGCGACGGACACCGCTTCCGGATCCAGCTCACGATGAACAGAATCAAACGCGCCCGCGAACAGATCCTCGATGACGAGATCGTTCATCACCCGCGAGACCGCCGAAGTCACCGTCAGCTCCGCGATCAGCAACTGGCCGCAACGCAGGCCAGCGAGATTGGCGAGCTTGGCGTCCACAGTCCGGAAGGTACGTTCGATAAAGATGCCGTTTGACTCGTCCTTCACCTCCCCGAGCTTCGGCAGCGTCAGCTTGCGCCACGCGACGAACTTCTCGCCTTTCTTCGGCGGATTCGCCTGATAGTACGCACCCATCGCGAGGAGAGCGTGCGCGTTCTCTTCCGTCGTGCCCCAGCTGTTCTTCGCCCGATCGCGCTTTGCGTTCAGCCACATGAGGAGCGGCAGGATCTTCGCGTCCTTCGGATCGACCGCCGTCCGCGCCATCGCGACGAACGCCGCTTCCTTGATGGACTGCGGTTCATGGACGTCAGCAAGCAGCGTCCGTGCCCGCGGCAGATCGTCCGCCACCGCGAACGCCAGCGCGAGCCGCGAGCGCGCGAGCGCCGAAAGCTTCGCGCGATCGTCGTAGAGTCGGAACATCCGATCCTTCTCGGGCTCACCCGCGATGGCCAGCACGAGCGCCGCGTACGCGGATACGTTCGCGTCCTTACCATCCACCCATTTGTTCAGAAACTTCATCACCTGACGCTTCGCGACGGCGTTGACCCTCGCGCCCGACTTCTCCGCCGCGACGAGGAAGTGCGCAGCGTAGAGCGACACCTCGCGATTCCATGGCGCTTCGCCGCAATCCGGCCACATGACAAAGTCCCTCTCACGGATCATCGACTCGACGCGCCTGACGCCGACAGCCACCGCGTCAGGTGCATTCGTGACGACGGCATTGAGAATGCCGCCCGCGGCAATCAGCGGGAAAACGCGCGAGCACGTCTGTTCGAGGCACCCGTGACGATACTCGGCGAGCCAACGGAGCGCGGCCTCATACTCGCCAAGCGGCGAATCAAAAATGCGCTCTGAATAACGCTCGTAAGAATTCGTGGACATCCCCTCCTTTTTCTGATGATGAGAGGACTTCGCGTCCGCGGCCTCCACCCCCGCAGTCTCGACCCACGCTACGGCCGGACGCACCGGGAGCGCAATCGTCTGCTCATGCCGTTCGCCGAAACCCTCAGCGACATAGACGATACTGAAGTCGCCTGGCGCGGACGGCGCGATGAGCCGCACGATGAGATTCGTCGAGGCATCCTTCGTGAGCATGAAGCGGAAGGTCTGGTCGTTGATCTTCGCCTTCACCTCGCCTGCCGCGCCGCTTCGGTTGTGCAGGGGCAGCGTCACGTCAAACCGATCATCGGGCGCAACGAATCGCGGCGCGTCCGGTTGCGCGACGAGCCTGGGCGTGATCTTCTGCTGCGCGGACGCCGCACCGGTTGCCCTGGACGAATACGCGACCGCCGTCACACGCACTTCGCCCACGAACTCGGGCAGGGTGAACAACGCCTCGGCGCGACCATCCTTCACCGGCACAACCTGCCACCGCGCGAGCGGCTTGAAGCGGCGCGTCCCGACGGGACTCACACGTCCAAGCATTTCCGCGCCACAATCACCGCCCGTCTTGATGCCGTTAGCCTTCAGCGCCGCACCATCGACAGGCAGGATCTTCCCGTAAAGGTCGAAAAGAGGATGCTCCGCAGTGCGAACGCGAGCGAAGGCGTTAATCGGATCGGGCGTCGGTTCACCCGTCAAAAGGTTGATGCCCTCGTCCACCAGCGTCACAACGACCGAGGCCGCTCCCGGTGCAGCGACCGCTGCCCGAACCTCGCGCGTGCCGATGACCTTCGTCGTGACCTTCACGGGCATCTCGTACTCCGCCGGCTTCACGCGCACCGTGGTCTGTCCGTGGGCACGGACGGCAAGGTGCTTCGCGTTCTCCATGACGCTCTGCACGACAGAAATGTAGACGTCAAGATTCGGCGCATCCTCACGGCTCACGGGCCTGAGCACGACCTCGCTCGTCGCGTTCGTCAGTTTGAGGATTTCGGTGTAACGTTCCTTCTCGCGCAGCACGCTCAACATCGCGAAACCCGTGAACGGCGACTTAATGACGAGACGAGGCGCCTCGCCTACGCGGTACGCCGCCTTGTCGGGACGAAGCGTCACCTCGGTCGGATTCGCGAGCGGCGCACGCACGGTCTCGTCGCCCCACGCGCTGAGGTAGAAGGTGCGCGCGTACGACACACCAGTCGCAGAGTCGGACACGGTCAGCACGTAATCGCCGCATTCGCTCACGGGGAGCGCAACTTCGGTATCCGCATCTGTCCGCGTCTCAAACTCAATGTCGTCGGCCGCGAGCGAGCGGATACGCTCGCAGTCCCACGTGTTCCAACCGTTCTCGCCGCGTCGATAGGAGTAGACGGAATCAATACGCTCGAGCTTCAACGTCAGCTTCTTCGATGTCCCCACACGCTTGCCATCCTGCGTCACGCACGCAAGCGCGACCTTCGGCGTGCCATTCTCGGGCCGACGCACCCAGCCCGTCAGCGTCGAACCGATGTAGTACGGATAGTAATGCAAGAGCGCAGACGCACGCGACGTCGCGGGCCGCCCGCCGTCCTCGAAGACGATGCCCTGACCAGTCGCGCGCACCATCGCCTTCGGGCGTCCCGAGTCCGCCCAGATCGGTGCGGTGAAACGCACCTTGCCCGCCGCATCGAGCGTCTCCTCGCCAAGCTCGCGGAAACACGGCTTGAGTCCGAGATCGTCGTTGCCGAAATGATAACCCTTCCACGCCTCGGGCGCAAACGCGACGTCCTCAAAGACGACCGCGCCTTCGCACGCGAGCGTCGCGGCGGGTCCGCCGAAGAGATGTTCGGCTGAGACGGCGAAGGCGAAGTTCGTCGGATGGACGCCCTCGCAAGCCTTGACCTTGACACGGATCTGCGGCGGCGCGAACTCCTCGATCTTCACTTCGCGCTCGGCCAGCACAGCGCCGTCCCTGCCGGGCAGTTTCGCGCGGATCCGCCACTTGCCGCTCGGCTGGTCGGCGGGGACGGAAAAGCCCTCGTAAGCAAGTGCGCCCAGACGATCGGGGAGCGCGGTCTTCTCGACGAAGACATTGCCCTTCGGATTGACGAGCTGGAGCGTGACGGGGAACGGCTTCGGCGCGTTCATCTCGCCGTCGCGCAGGATGAGGTGGAAGAAGATCTTCTCGTCGTGGCGGTAGATGCCGCGTTCGGTCCACGCGAAGCCCGTACACTCTTTCGCCATCAGGAATACCGGACGCCTGCCATCCCCGTACGTCTCGTCGATGCGCATCCGATCGCGGATCGCCAAGAAGGTTCTGTCCGTACCGTCCGCCGCCGTCACGATGACCGCGAACGGCTGTCCCTTCTGCACCCACGCCGGTACGCACCAGCCGTTGGCGTCAGTAAGCCCCTCAAGCACTTTCACATTCGCGCTCGAGAACACCTCGACCTTCGCCTTCGGGACGGGACGTCCGTTCGTCAGCGACGTCACCCACACGCCCAGGCCGTTCGCGTTCGTGCGCACGGACAGCCCAAGGTCCGACACGCAGACGAGCCGATACTTTGGTGCATTGCAGTTCTGGCACCAGTAGTGATGTGACTCCTTGCAGAAGTCATGTCCGCCTTCGCCGATAGCCATCAGGAAGATGCCGTTCTTAGGTCCGCCGTCATCCGCCGCGACAGACATCCACGCCGTCTCCTTCTTGTTGAGCTTGTTCACACACGATACGCGGTGCGTCGTCACCTCGCCCGACAGCTCGATCGTATCCCTCGAGTCGCCGCCTCTGCCGTGATAGTGCTCGTATATGTCCTCCTCTCGCGCCAGCATTTGGACGACGTTCCTCGGCTCGACACGTCGCACCTCAGTCCGCACACTCGCGATGTTGACGCTCTCGACACCAATCGTCCGCTCCCCACACGGCGGCAGATAGCGTCCGTCCGCCGCGAACGAGACATGCGGCCTGAGATCCTTACGCCGGAACGTGTAGATGAAGTCCTGCGCGAGCGAACCCTCCGCCTGCGGATTCGCACCCTTGCCGTAGAGCGAGAGTCCCCTGCGGACTCGAAGCGTCACGTTCGTGTTGTGTGCGAAGTCGCCTGTAACAACGAGCGACGGTTCGTAGCAACCTTTCGCACGGTTGTAGTTCGCCTCATACGACACGCCGACAAAGCCCTCGTTCAGCGGCTCGACATTGACATGGCGGCGGATTCCGTTCATGTCGGGACGCTCAGACAGTACAACGCGCAGCTCCGTCTCGCCGGCATAGTTGACACCGCAGACCTTGAGCTCGGCTTTCTTGACGGCATTGGTCGCCTGCGTCTTCACCGCCACATCGACCGAACGTATCTTCTGCGGCGGCGTTACAACCGGCGACGTTACTACAGGTTGCGGACACGACACGATCTGCACACCGTGTTCGCGCTCATACGCTCGAACCTTCTGATAAAGCCACCCGAAGCCGGCCAACGATCCCGCGGCCACCGCCACAGCGACCACGACAAGCACAAAAAGTATTTTCCTGTTCATGACAATAATGGACATCAGTGTTGACAAGTGGGACAGTACCAGCTGGTACGACCGCCGAGAACAACCTTGGCGATCTTCGTACCGCACACCGGACAGTTCTCCTGTCCGTACATCTTAAGCTTCTGCGCGAACTTCCCCTCGCTGCCGTCCACATTACGATAGTCACTGACCGTAGTGCCGCCCCATTTGATCGCGAGTTTGAGAATGCGCTTTGCATGGCGCACAATGAGTTTGCATTCGTCGAGGGTGAGTTTTGCCGCGGGCCGGAGCGGCGAGACCTTGGACGCAAAAAGCGTTTCGGCGGCATAGATGTTGCCGATGCCGGTCACGACCGCGTTATCCATGATGAATTCCTTGACCGGCTTCTTCCGTCCGCGACTCTTCTCGAAAAGGAACTCGCCAGTGAACTTGGGCGAAAGCGGTTCCACGCCGATGCCGGCGAGACATTCCGGCCATCCGTCGGGACCGAGGGACTGCACCTCCATGAATCCGAAGCGCCGCGGATCCTCGAATTTGAGCGCCTTGCCGTCATCAAGCGTAATCACCGCGTGCTCATGCTTGCGGCGCGGCAGTTTCGCATCCTCAACGCGCACCACTCCGCTCATGCCGAAATGCATGGTGAGCGCACGTCCGTCGTCGAGATCGGCTACCGCGTATCGTGCGCGACGACGACAACCGACGAAGGAATGCCCCACCAGTCCCGCGGTCTTGAGCGGCTCGAGCGATGTCCGCAGTTTCGGAAAGAACACCTCAACCTTCTTGATCTTCCGTTTCTTGAGCGCACGGTCAAGCGCACGCGTGATCGATTCCGCCTCTGGAAGTTCCGGCATCAGCGGCCTCCCTTGAATACGCGGCGGACACGATTGCCGAGCGAACAGATGATGTCGTAAGCGTGCGTACCCTTGAGCGCGGCCCAATCGTCGGGCGTGATGGAATACTTGCCACTGCGACCGAAGCATATCACCTCGTCACCCGGTTTGACACCGCGAACCGAAGACACGTCCACAGTTGCGTAGTCCATCGAAATGCGACCGACGACAGGACAGAGCCTTCCGCCGATCAGCACCTTGCCGCGGTTTGTAAGCGCGAGCGGCAGCCCGTCTGCATATCCGGCCGAGATCGTGGCGATTCGCGTCTTCTCGCGAAGGCACCAGGTGCGTCCATAGCCAAGGGTCTTGCCGGCAGGCAGTTCGCGGACCTGCGCGACGCGGGTCTTGAGCGTGAGCACGGGCTCGACCTTGAGCGCCTTGCGTCCATTGGGATCGAAACTGCCGTGCAGGTTAATGCCGGTACGGACCATCGTGAACGGACTCTTCGCGCATTCCGGAAAATTGTTGATGGCGTCCGAAGCGGCAATGTGAATCTTGGAGAACGCAATGCCCGCAGATTTCGCCGCGGACACGACCTTCTTGAATAGTCCGATCTGGTGCCGAGTGAACGGATCGTTCGGATCGTACGCCATCGGAAAATGCGAGAAGACGCCTTCGCACTCGAGTGCAGGAAGCGCCTTCACCGCCAGCATCGTCTTCACCGCTTCGGCAACCGCTTCCTCAGAGTCGGCGAGAATTCCGAGTCGTCCCATTCCGGTATCGAGTTTGAAATGAACCTTCGCGGACTTCCTCGCCTTCACGGCCGCGGCACTTATGAGCTGCGCGGCCTCGAGATCGACTACCGGCAGCACAACGCCAACGCGCACCATCGGCTCGATTTCGTCCGGAAGAACAGACGACAGGATCTGCACATGTACGCCATTCGCCTTCGTCCCGAGTTCTGCCATGAGCTCGATCGCCTCATGCGGCTCGGCCACTCCGAAGGCACGGCATCCGGCGCCATAAAGCGCCTTGGCATAAGGTCCGACGCCGAGTCCGTAGGCATTGGCCTTGAGCACGCAAAGCACCTGGGCGGGCTTCACTCTTGCGGCAATGCGGCGATAGTTCTTAACCAGCGTATCAAGATCGATCTCGACCCATACGCGACTCATCAATTCATTCTTCACTCCATACCCTCCACAAATCCGTCCATAATCGGGGTGGGACGTCCCTTGTCATCGAAAGCGCCGAGTTTGTAATGATCCGCGGCATTACACTGCGGCTCCCAATAGAAAACGCCGCGGCAACGCGGCAGTTCGCGAGTGCGACGGATGACCTGCGCGAGACGACTGCGTCCTTCTTCATACTTCTCGGGAACGCACTCGAAGCCGGTCTCCACGACCATCGTATCGCAGTTCCAGCGTTCGGAGATATGGCGCAGCGTCTCGATGCACTCGTCAATCGTCTTCTGTCCGTCCTTGTTGCGATGGCGCTGGTGGTAGGGATATAGCGAGATGCCGACCATATCCCACTTGGCTCCGTAGCGAGCGAGCAGCTCGAGATTGTAGTCAACGAAGGGAATGTTGCAGCCGTCCGCATGGTGGACGATCACGATTGCCTCGGGGTAGACGCGCTTGACCGCGTCATAGCCCGCGGCAAAGCACGCGGCGTAGTTGTCGGGATGATCATAGAGATCGGCAAAAGCATCCTTCTCCATCTCTGGCGCGACGATATACGGCTTGTGTTTGATCCAGTTGTACTTCTTTTCCTTATTGCGCTTGGGCGTCCAGAGCATACCGTGCGAGGTCTCGTTGCCGACCTGCACCCAGCGCACATCGACTCCGTCGGCCTTCAGCTTCATGAGAACGTCTTCGGTGTGCTTCGCAAGCGCGGCTACGACCTGGTCGCGGTTGAGTCCACGCCATGCTGCAGGCATCTTCTGCTTTCCGGGATCGGCCCACCAGTCGCTGTAATGGAAGTCGATCATGATGTCGTGTCCGGCGGCCTGCGCGCGCTTCGCCTTGACGAGCAGGTCGTCCGCATTACACCAGTTGCCGTGTTCGCGCGGATCCACCCAGACGCGCAGGCGAATGCCTGAAAGTCCATAGTCGCGCAGGAGCTCAAAGCAGTCCCGAGGATTGCCGGAGACATCGCACATCGGCTTACCTTCCTTCTCCATCTGGGTGATCCAGCTGATGTCCGCGCCCGTGGTGTAGTCCCGCTGGCTCGCGCAGCCGCAGGCAATCGCCAGCAGCAAACCCATTGATACAGTCCTCATCTTTTTCTCCTTCAAGGATGGATTAAAAATCGAAAACGTTTCGATTGAAGCCGGTGGTCACGAAATTGAGGCGTTTCTGTCCGGCACCCATTACCGACGACACCAGATAGGATCTGAGGGACGAGACCGCGGCATCGGCATCGGTGATGTCGAAGATCTCGCCGTCATCGCGCAAGGTGAGACGCACGCCGTCATTGAGATCGAGCGTCACCTCACCGTGCAGGGTCTTCCCCTTCGCGCGTTCGCGAACGATCATGAAGGTCTCCTCGGCAACGAGCGCCGCCCTCATCGGCACACCGGGCATCGACCCAATACGGCGCGAAACATCCACGATTTCGCGCTCCGCCAGACGAAGGTTGAAGACGTGAAGTTTCGCCTCGCGAGAGCGGTCCAGCAGCAACGGGAAACTGTCCCATCCGCGCAAGGTGGCGATGAAAAGCGCCACGACAATGCATCCCAAAAGGGAGCCGAGTCCGAACCCGAGCCAGATGGCGGAATTGCCGACGACGGACATCACGGCGACGCCGGCAATCGGCATCACCAGATAGGACGCAAAGGTCAGCGCTCCCGCAAGCATCGGCTGTTCGATGAACATGTAATAGGAATTGAAGAGTCCGGCGAGTGATTTCGCGAGAATTCCGCAGGATACGAGGCGCACCGCCAGCACCGCATCATCGATCATGCGCGGATCGTCAATGCCGATTATCTGAACGATTGTCTCGGCAAAGAAACACGTTACCGCGATAGCGGCCATGCCCTCAAGCACTGACCAGAGAATCGCACTGCGCATCACCTTACGCACCGAAAGCGTATTCCCCTCGCCGTAATAGATGGTTACGATCGGCTGGATGGCAGCGCCCACTCCGTCCGTAAACACCATCATTCCCCATACCGCACTCACGACACCGACAATCGAAAGCGCAGACTCGCCGAGATGAACTGCGACGAACTTATTGAGGAACACGAAGACAAGCGTATCGCAGAGGAAAGCGGAACTGTCGCCGAAGGAAGCGCGGCAGATTGCAAACGAATCGCGTGGCGAGAACCAACGGACCAGTCGCGCGGTGCTGGTGCGTCCCGCAAAGTGGAAACACATCACGGCGACTCCTACCGCCGATGAGATCAATGTCGCCTTCGCCACTCCGGCGGTGCCGTAACCCAATCTTACGAACAGAAAGGACAAGATCGCATTCAGCGAAATGTCGACTGCGTAGCCGGCGACGCAGAGCCGGGCATTGCCATCCGCCTGGGCGATCGCGACGAGGAACATTAGCGCCACCTCAAGGAACGCCACCGGCCAGATCCAGCCGAAATATCCGTTCGCCGCGGCGAGAATATCACCCGAGGCACCGTAGAACGAGAGGATTGCATTTCGTCCGAAGAAGAAAGCGGCGGCAAGCGCGCCTCCGCCAATCAGCGCCGTCCACAGTCCCTGAGTGAAGATACGGTGCGCACCCTTCCGGTCACAGCGTCCCATCGAGATCGAATACAGAGTGGCAGTGCCGGACGAGACGAGTCCCCCGATGAAGCAGCCGAACGAAAGGCACGGAAGAACCAGGTTGACTCCGGCCAGCGCGGACGCGCCGAGCATGTTGCCGGAGAGAAAGACGTCGATCAGGTGCCCGAAAGTGTTCGCCAGCACGGAAACCGTGCCGGCAAGAAGCAGGGACCGGAACTTTACAACGCCGAAGGAGCTGTTCATCGTCAGATTACGATCGTCAGCACGTTTTCGCTGCCGCGGCGTTCGTATCCGATCGACTTGGACATCTTCCTGACCATGAACAAACCGAGCCCGCCGATCTCGCGCTCCTCAAGCGAAGCCGCGACATCGGGAGTGGCCACGCCCATTGGATCGAAGGCGACTCCGCGATCGGTATATACCATCGTCAGTTTCCCATCCCCCGAAACGATCTCGACATCGAAGTCGGCGGACCCGGAACAGCGGACGATATTGGACACGATCTCGTCGGTTATGATCTGGGGCTTCGGATCCTCACAGACGGAGGCCAACAGCGCCTGGCATGCCGCAAGCCCCTCGGTCGTGCACGGAAATGTCTGCTTGACCTTCACGGATCAGGCAAAAGTGAAGATGTCGGAGAAGCCGGTGATGTCAAAGACCTCCTTCACCGATGCGCAGGCATTGGCGATGACCATCTTCTTGCCCGCCATCTTCTTCTGCGAAGCGAGCAGGACACGCAGTCCGGCGGACGAGATGTAGTCGATCGAAGCGAGGTCGAAGACGAGTTCTTCGACTCCGTCAAGAACCACCGCCGTCTCGAGTTCCGGCGCGGTGATCGTGTCAATGCGACCGATCGGAGCGAGCGTAAGTTTTGTGCCTTCCTTGTTGATCTTGATTTCCATGAGCTTCTCCTTAAAGAAATTATCGTTCGTATTATACCATAATCTTCACGGCAGTTCGCAGGTCATGATACCGTTGCCGCCGGTGCCGACCCAAAGACGCTTCGGATTGTGCGGATCGAGCGAGATGAAACTGCCGAGACCCTGATTGACGAATCCGGAACCGAAAAGCGTCTTCCAGGTCTTGCCGTCGTCCTTCGAGAAGATGACCGCACCATGATCGCCGCAGCTGTCACGCCAGCCCGGAAGCTGGGAGATCGCGTAAAGCGTGCCATCGGGACCGATCATCGTGCCGACACCGCGGAAGCACTTGACCACGCGCTCCCACTTCGCTCCTCCGTCCCGCGAATACCAGATGCCCTGCGGACCGCACCCGTGCGAGGTGCCGGCGAGAATGCGCTGTCCGCGAACCCACAACGACCCGACCTTGCCGATCTTGAGATTCTCAGGCGTGACCCGCTTCCAGGTCGCACCGAAATCGTCGGTGCGGAAGATCGCCGCGTTGTCCTTGCCTTCACCGTGAGTGCCGATGTAGACGGATGTGCCGTCCGAAGCAAGCGCGAACACGCTCTTCGCATGCGGCAGATCGCCTTCACCATGAAACTTCCACGTCTCACCCATGTCGAACGAGAACTGCAGGCCATGATTCCTGGCGAGCGAAACAAAGACCTTCTTGCCGTCCGCCGTCTTGACGAGCTGGAGGCAATCGGAATCGCCGGGCTCCTTCCATCCGTTATCCTCCTTGCCGACCCGCTGCCAGTGTTCGCCCGCGTCCACGGTCTTCAGAAAGATGGACCTGGACGGACTCCAATTGCCGAAGGTGCCGTAGAAGACATCCTTCTCGTCCGGATCCGGAACGAGCGAGAAATTACAGTTGGTGTATTTTTGCGGAATACCGTTCATGCACCGGACAACCGAGCGGCCGTTATCATCGCTGCGGAAAACGCTCACGTCCATGAAGCCGAAGAAGACGCGGTCCTTCACGAACGGATCGACGGTCACATGACGCGCACAGATGACGGAAAGCCCCGAGGTATTCTCCTTGCCGTCGTCCCGCGCCTCGGAGTACCGCTGACTCCAGGTCTTGCCTCCGTCTTCGGTGCGGAAGATCGTGCCGGAAGTTCCGAACACGAAGCACTTCGGATCGCGCATCGAAAGCGACATCGAGCCGACGCCGCGTCCCCACGGACACCAATCGCCCTTCTCGACATGCGGCTTGTACTGGCAGTTGAAGATCTCGTGCCAGGTCTTGCCGCCGTCGGCGGACTTAAACAATCCCGTAGCCAGGAAGCTGCCGCCGGACGCCCAGAGGAGATCGGGATTGGCTGGATTGATGGCGATACCGCCGTCTTCGGTGTAGCGCCAGTGATACTTGCCCGCGTCGCGCGAATACTTCTCGGGAAGCGGCGAAAGCTCACGCCAGGTGCGGCCGTTGTCATCCGACCGGCAGAACCCCGCGCGCTTGGGGCGGCCGTCCCACTTGCTCGGCGGTTCGCGGAATCCGGCATAGACGATATCGGGATTCGACACGCTGCGGGCGAGCTTACGCGCCGGGAAATTGGGGAAACCCTCGGACGAGCGCGTCCAATGAACGCCACCGTCCTCCGAGCGGTAGACACCGTTGGTGGTCGTGGCGAGCATCGAATTCGGATTGCGCGGATCGACCGAAAAGCCGGCCATCATCGAACGCATGCGAAGGATCTCCTCGCCGTCCGCAACGATCATCTTCCAGCTCTCGCCGCAGTCCGTCGACCTGTAGACGGCACCGAACTTCGTGCGGCAAAGATTGCAACTCGACGGATCGCCTCGGGCACCGAGCACTGCGAGGATGATATTGGGATCCGACTCGCTCCAATCGATCGCGGCGATCGGCGCGGAATGCCCGTAGATATCGCCCTCGGGAAATCCCTTGTCAAGGAGTCGCCAGTGTTTGCCGAGATCGTTCGACTTGTAGAGTCCGCAATTCGTGCCGAGAATGAGCACGTTCGGATCCTTCGGATGTTCCTTGATGCACTGCACGTAATACGCCGAACCGAGTCCGTCGTTGCGGATCTCATAGCTGCGACCGCCATTCTCGGAGAAGTAGAATCCGCCCACATCGCAGCCGACGAAGAGACGGTCCTTCACGTGGCGACTCTCGAGTTCGCTCACGAGCCAGCCACCGCCGCCCGCTCCGCAATTTCTCCACTTCACCTCGACATTCTCCATCTTGGGAATGTCGGACACGAACGTCGCAGCTGCAACGAACAACGATAGACCAATCACGCTCATTTTTTATTTTCCTTTTACTCTTACCTGACATTCTTCACCAGCGCCAATAACGATAGGGATCGTCATCGGAGAACTGATTGTCGGAATAGAAGACGGCCCTGGGATTGAACTTCACGCCGAGATTATTCAGGAGAAGTCCGAACATCGAATTCGCGCGGCGGCGGCTGACACGCAGGTACGGACGGCGTTCGGAGTCGATCTTCCACGGCGGCAACTGCCAGAAGACGACCTTGCCCTTGCCGTATTTGACCACGCGGAAGACCTCGTTGCCGTCCTCGGTCGGCTCGGTGAACGCGGCGAAATCAACGCGGCCGTGAAGGTAGAAATCTGCCGCGGAAAGTCCGTTCAATTCCTCCGGGGGCTTGGCGATGATCGGATTCACCCAGGCGTTGGTCACGTTCTCGCATTTGAGCGGCACGGGACTCCACGCCTTGACTTCCTCGGCGGAAAATCCGAGGAGAATCGCGGTCATGCCGGTCTCGACATTGGCCTTGAAGTCCTTCGGCATCTTCGCTCCGCTGGAAGCGATGAGGGTCAGATATGGCGGCTTGGAAGGCGGCAGGAGGCACGGATCGGAATTGAGGAACATGAAGGAATTGTGCGCGTGCCAGATGGCATCGAAGCCGAGCACCTGCGGCTGCGCGCGCCACGTCTGACCGCGCTCGCCGAGCCGCGCATAAAGACGGCGGATCATGTTGTCCGCCACCGGATCGTTGCGCGTACGGGCGGTGACATCGAGCTGACAGAAGATGATGCGTCCGTACATTGCGGCCCACTCGAGAAGCGGAGCGTATTCGAGATTGAACGCGCCGTCGAGGAGCGGACGCCACGAGCCGGCGCCGGGCTTTTCGGGAATCACGCTCGCCACATTGCCGCGGTTGCGGCAGCGCCAGGTGCGGGTGTTCTGGAAAGGCCCCCACTCCTCGGTGAAGTAGCGCGAATCGTCCTTGCGGATGCTCGTGTTGTAAGGCGTCGTAAGCGTCGCCTCGCCGTTCCAGTCACGAAGTTCGTCCGCATCGAGCTTCGCAAACTGCTTGTCGGTCCAGCGAGAGAAGACGTTGCGAAGGCCGTATTCCTGGGTGCGGAAGCCGACGTCCGTCAGCTGGCGGTAGCTCTGCTCGAAAACCAGTACCGAACCGTGATACTCGCTGAAGCGATTGGGATTCGGCACGAGGAAGCGATCGAAAAGGTGGCGCGTGAGCGATTCGCGTCCCACAATGAGACGGAAGCCCTTGTTGGTAGTGACGATCGAATGGAGCTCGTCAAGATCGTTGACGAGACGGTAGGCGAGTCCCAACCGATCGAGTTCCTTGCGCGTGAGACCCTTCGTATCGTAGAGGATGACATTCGCGACCGCGGCGGTTTTGATCGGCGCGTAGACCTCGAAGCCGAACTTGTCGCTGCGCTGCTCGCCATCCGAGAAAACGAAGTCCGCGGCAAGCTGATACTTGCCGGACTTGGCGGGAGCGGTGAACTCGACAGGCACGAACGCGACGTCGCCGGCCTTGACGGACACGGTGCCGGAGCGCTGGTCGGGTCCGCACTTGGCCGTCCACCTGACCTCACGGTCTTCGCGGCAGTCATTGACGATGACGAGTTTTTTGCGGAACTTCTCGTTGGCGGTGAAGTGGTGATCCTTCTCGGTGAAGACCTCGCCGCCGCCGATAAAGGCGATCTCCTCGCGGTTCAACAGGTGGAAGGCCTCGCCCCAGACCGAACGACGGTAGTCCTTTTTCTCACCGAGGTAAGACCAGTAGTCACCGCGGGACTTGCGATTCCAGCAGGGGACGGGACCGAGTCCCTTGAGATTCTTGAAGCGGTCGGGAGAATATGTCGGATCATGGGGATTGAATCCGTTGCCGTCACGATTTCCGACAAAGTCATAGAAATCGTTCTGCGCCCACGGGAGAACGCCAGTAAGTTTCCAGCCGCGGAAGCCCTTCCAGGTCTCTTCGGTGGTCTTGCAAAGGACCTCATGATAGGTGTTCGTAAGTGCATGCATGTGGCGCTCGAGCTCGTAGTAGCCGAACGGGGAGCGCTTCCAGAGCTCCTCCTCGCGACTGGTGATGCGCTTGAGCGGTTCATCCAGCACATACGCCTTCTCGCCCACGATCGGCGCGGCATATTCGGCGGCCCAGCAGCTCTGATAGGCGCGGGCGGGAATGATGTGATGCGGCCAGCGGTAGCTGAACCAGCTCATCGTGAGCGGCATGCCGAACTCGACGATGTAGTGGGGGACGACGCTCTTCGTGGACCACTGCTCCATCCAATCGGCGCGCTCCTGAATCGGCGCCCAGTTGAGATAGCACTCGGTGTTGTGGACGTTGGAGAGGAGTCCAGAACAGTGGTGATAGACGACGCGGGTGGGATCGAGCTTCTTCGCGATTTCCGCGGCGATTTCCGCGGCCGCTCGGCGCTTGGCATGGTCGGCATGCGCCGGCACCGGCTTCTCCACACCGTCCATGCGGCTCGGATTCTGCTCCTGGGTGTAGCCGGTGTGATTGTGATTCATCGCATAAAAGACGATAGACGGATGATTCCTCGCCCGGCGAATGAACTCGCGCGTCACCCCTTCATAGCGCGCAGCGATTTCCGGCTTGGCAAGATCGTTCTTGAATTCCTTGACGTGCGGCAACGTATAGGCGTAGAGAATGCCCGTCTCGTCGCAGGCGGACGCGATGCCTTCAAGATACGAAACCGAGCCGGCCTGACAATCGTAATTGCCGGCGATGAACGAGTTGAAGGCGTCCGCCTTGGCCTTGCGGCAGAATTCGAGGCAGCCCTCCTTGCGGTTGAACGAGGCGCTCGCCTTGCTGCTGCCGCAGTAAAGCGACTTGAGATGGATGGGCTTGCCGTTCAAGAGCCAGTCGCGACCAACCTGGCGAATCTCGCGGAAGCCGAACCTGAACGGCAGCGAGGTGTCGCCGTCAGCGGTGATCGTGCAGGAGTACATGTTCTGAGGAGCGTGGATATCCCAGAGCTTCGCGTCCTTCCAAGGTGCGGTGAACCGGACCGTGCCAAGGGCATCCACAGTCGCCGCGCCGCCCTCAAAGGTCTTCTCGAAGCCGAGTCCCTTGACGGTGGCGGACAGCTTGCCAACGCTCTTCACGCCGTTTCTAAGTGCCACGCAGAAGGTGATTTCGCCCTTCTCGACGCTTGTCTCGACATACGCCTCGTCGATGATCGGCGTCTTGGGCGTGAGGTCGAGAAAGAGATCGCCGGTAATGCCGCGGCACGCCGCCAACGCCTGCTTCTTCGCACGGGCGGTATTCTGCTCACCGGCGAAGAGCGCGCCGAGCGTCCAGTTGATCATGAGCGCCGAGACGTAGACATCAATCGTATGCTCCTTGCCTGCGGTCACGAAGGGTGTGAGATCAACCTCGCCACCAGGAAACATCGCCTCGCCGGCCTTCTTGCCGTCCACATAGACCGTCGCGGCATTGTTGACGAGATCGAACCAAAGCGAAACGCGCTTGTCCTTCGCCTCGGCAGGAATCTGGAAGCGGCGGCGATACCAGCAGTGGTCGATGATCTTCGGAATCTTCTCGCCGTGATCGAGCATCCAGGGCGAGAAAATGAAGTTCTGATTGGCATGATTCCAGGGGGCGGCGTCCCACCAGAGCGCAGGAATCTTGCCCCAGCCCCACCGATCTTTGTCACCGGGAACGATCCCTACCTTATCATCATCGAAGATGGGACGCGCCGCCCAGAGTCCATTCAGGGAATAGCGGACGCGGCTCGCGCTTTGGGACTTCCAAGCGCCGTTGAGCGACCAGACATCGGCATCGCATCCCGAAGGAAGCGGTGCATTGCCCTTCTCCAGCATGCGCCCGCGGGTGCGGACGATCTTGATGTTCCGAAAGCCACAAGTGCCCTTCGTGCCCCAATTGCACAGCGCGAGACGTCCCTCAGTCGCGCCAAACGGTACGGACCACTTGAGCTCGATCGGATGCCACGCACGAGAACCTTCCAAGACGGCATGCGCACGCGGCCAGCCGCCGGTCTGCTTGCCCTTCGCGTCATGGAAGGTGATCTGTACCCGCGCGTTCTCGTGGGGCTTGGAACCCTTGACGATGTCCGTCGCCCACATCTCGCCGGTTAGCAGAAGCTCGCCATCGGCATCCTGAAGCGGAAGTTTGAAACTCTTATCGCTCCACTTCGCCGCGCTCGTCCACGCGACGTTATCAAGAAGAACCTTCTCAGCGCCAGAACAGAAGGAGGCGACACACGCGGCCACAGCCGCAAGAATGAGATTTTTCATACCGCGTATCCTACCAAATCAATCCGCAACCGTGCAAGACGATGCCGTGCGGATGGCGGCCTTCATCATGTTCGAGCCAAGCTCGCGCATACCCTCGACGGAATTGACGCCGCCGCAGAGCGAATAGCCGAATTCCGCACAAGTCGCAAGATAACAATTGGAGAGAGTGGATACCCAATACCGGGAGCCGGAATATCCTTTCTTGAACGCCTCCACCGTTACCTTCGAGTGTCCGACCCCGGCCGGAATGTCAAACGATCCGTCATACTTGAGCTTGCCGTTCTTCTGAGTCATCTTCCAATTCTCGCGGAAAGCGTTCCAATGCTTCGCCTGCTCCTGATTTTCAACGCCTAACATGAACACCTGATCTTGTTCTGGACAATGGGAATGGCTGCGGACATGCGGCGAATGAAGATCGAGGAAGACAATGCGCTTGCCGACCGACTCACGGACAAGCAATTCCTTGATCGCTCGCACCGTCGGATAGCGTCCTTTAAGATAATCGCGGTTGTGGTCATGCGGCTTGCGATTCTTACCCTGATCGCCATCCTCGACTCCGTCCTTGTCCATAAACGGCACGAATACTACGTCCGCCCGCTCCCTGAGCCACTTGGCCTCCGGCGAGTCGCCGAGCGCGAAGGCGAGCGCCCCTTCCATCGGCGGATTGCCCGTCGTCTCACAAGCGTGATGGCGCGCAGTCAGCACGAAAAGCCACTCGGCCTTGCCACGACACGGAAGACGCAGACACTCGACATCGCGCTTGCCGCTACGAGACTTGCAGAGCGTGCCGAACTTCACGTCGCTGCGCTTGCGATAAGGCGCGACGAATGCGTCCCAGTCCTTCTGAACGTACGGAATGGACGTCGCGAAACGCGTCTCGTTCTCGTCCGCAGCGAAAGTATAATCAAAGGCATTGTTCGGCTCGTGGCGGCGTCCGTCCTGATTGAGCCAGCGCCAGGTCTTGCCGAGGTCACTGCTGATTGCGGGACCGATGGACGAAAGATAGTCGAAACCGCCTTTAGGAAATTCGAATTTGATCTTGCGTCCCGCCGCACCGCGGACGATGAAATCGAAATGGAAATACTTGCCGTTCGTGTCGCGGTAGTCGGGCGAAACCCGAACGATGCCATTCACTTCATCGACTGACACCACTTTCACATTTCCACCGGGATAGTCGCTGGAAATGGAGATTTCCTTCTCGACCTTCTTAAGACGCTCGACCTTCACCGTGCCTTCTCCGCGCTTGTCGATTATCACCTGGGCAAGTCCGTTGAAGGTAACGATCTCGTCCGTACCGACAAAGGGAGTGTGATCTGCCGCATCGCCGTTGGCAACCGCCTTGATCTTCCATCCG
This sequence comes from Verrucomicrobia bacterium UBA1727, assembly GCA_002315875.1. GTDB lineage: Bacteria > Verrucomicrobiota > Kiritimatiellia > RFP12 > UBA1067 > UBA1067. The sequence continues at coordinate 42,307 of DCIL01000062.1, forward strand.
CCCGTGGTGACGATGCGCACGCGCTCCGCGGCGGTGGGACAGAAATTGCCGCGGCCATCAACCACACGGATGCGGTAGTACGAGGGGAAATTCTTCTCCATCTCAAGTTCGAGTTTCGCCGGCGCTCCCGCCGTAATGACGCGGTCGTGAGCCCACTCCTTGCCATTCTTCCTGACCTTCACGCTGACCTCGCCCGGTTGATAGACGATCTCGTTCCACATGAAACGATACTCACCTTTGTCGCGCCGACGGATTCCCTGCGAAACTCCATTCACGAAGAGTTCCGCCTCGTCGCCCGACGAGTACACATGCACCGGCGTAACCTGTCCTTCGCGTCCAGGCCACGTCCAATGCGGCAGGATATGCGCAGTCGGCACGTCGGGACACCACACCGAACGGTAGAGGTAATAGCGATCCTTCGGAAATCCGCAGAGGTCGACGATGCCGTAGTAGGAGCTGCGGGACGCAACCTCGTATGGCGACGGCTCGGAAAGATAGTCAAAGCCGGTCCAGACGAACTCGCCCATAACCGCGGGATTCCGCTCCTGCGCGAGAAACTCGACGTCGGGAGAATAATTGTTGGTACGCATCGTCGTGACGTCGTAGGACGAAACCTGCTGGCGCACGAAGCCGTTGGTGTACGGACCCTGCTCGGTGACGAAGCGCGCATCGAGCGGAAAAGTGTAGAATCCACGAGAAGACAACACGCTGCACGTCTCGGTGCCGACGATGCGGACCTCAGGATGCGCGGCGATGAAAGGCGCGTAAAGCGAGGGCAGATAGTTCGCACCGTAAACCTCGGAAATGCGGTCGAAGCCGTTGCTGATCGTGTCCGCATTCCAGCAGGCGTGGGTCACGGGACGAAACGGATCTTCGTTCTTCACAATCTCGCTAAGCTCCTTGCCGAATGCCACGGCGTCTGCCGTGCCGTGCTTGGCGCAGTAGCTGGGACTCTGTTCGACAACCTCATTGCCGATCGACCACATGATCACGTTGGCTCGTCCACGGTCACGCCTGACCATCGCCCTCAGATTGTCCGCATAGTGCGCTTCGAACACCTTCTGATAACCGCCTCCGGTCTTCCCCTTCCGCCAGTAGTCGAAGGCCTCTTCCAGTACGTAAAATCCCATCTCCGCGGCAATGTCAAGGAAGAGCGGACTCGCCGGATTGTGCGACGTGCGGACGGCATTCGCGCCCATCTCCTTCATGATCGTCAGCTGACGGCGGATCGATTCCGCCGTCGCCGCCATACCGAGCGGTCCGTTGTCCGCATGGAGATTCACGCCCTTGAGTTTGTCCGGCGGCATCATCGGACGCACTGCGGCACTTTCGTAATATGGATTGTCCCACGCATTCGCGCGGCGAAGGAACACGCGACGGTAGATTCCGGCGCCGGCATAAAAGCGCGTATACGACGGCTCGATGGAAGCTCGCACCTCGACCACATTCTCCTCGCCGACGCGCAGTTCTCGTCCGAGCGGCACCTCGAACGAAGTGTAGCCGTACCAGTTCGTATAAAGCGGCACGCCGTTGAGCAATATCTCGGACCGGTCCATCACGCCATCGAAACAGATCGACCAGATTCCGGACTCGCTCACGGTGAAGGACTTACGATAGACACCAGTGCCGACTGCGCCGTCGAAATGGGCAAGATACTGATCGCCGCGCTCCTTGACCGGACACTCCACGACCCAGTCATGCGGAATCGAAACCGCCTTCCTTACGCCGTCCTTTTCAAACGTCCAACCGTCATCGAACGGAGTTACGCGATCTGCCTGCGCCACTGCGGCGCAGATCAAAGCGAATGCACATAGAGTTCTTTTCATAGGGATCAGCTTTCAAAGTTTCGCAGCGCCTTTAGTATCTCCTCGGCGGTGACGCGGCGCTTCTTCACTCGCAATACCACCAGACGGCTTATGAGCGCGGACTCAAAATCTGACAGCCGCACGCCATCGTTGCGGTCCTGAAGGATGCGCATCAGGTCCGCGGACGTGACCTGATAGCGCTGAGTCTGTTTGCCGCGGACAAAGACATTCGTCAGCTTCATTGCGATTGCCACGAGCGGACCAAGTACGATCTCGCAGCGGGAATAGGTCTCGGCCACGGCCAGCGAACGGCGCAGCGGACGCGCGGCGAAGAGAAGCTTGGGCATAAACTCGGAGACATAAAGCACTGTAAAGGCGGCGAGGAAGCTGCACACGGACTGCATGGTCGTGCCCGAGATGTAGTCCGCAATCAGCGCGGCCGTCGCGGTGGAATAGATGACGGACGAAAGATTGTTGCCGATAAGCAAGGTCGTAGTCGCCCTCGACATGTCGTTGAGAATGCGCTGAAGGACGCGCGCCTTGCGTCCCCCTTCCCGCGAAAGATGCAGCACCCGCTCGCGGCTCACCGAAAGGAAACCCGTCTCCGAGCCCGCGAAGAACGCGGCGCAGGCGAGCGCGGCAAGCGAGACGAGAATCAGCACGAGCGCCATCATTCGTCGTCCTCCTCGGTCTTCTCCACCGCCTCGTCGGTGTCCGCAAGAATCTCCTCGTCGCTGCCGGACTCCTCACGCTCCAGCACCTCGAGTCGCACCAGCTCTACCCGATGCCGCCGACGCTTGAGCACGGTCGCGCGGCAGCCGTCCGCCTCAATCTCCTGTCCGACATGCGGCAGCCGTTCGGCATTGAACTGCACCCAGCCGGCGAGACGGTCGGCGTCCTCCGCCTCGAGTTCGATGTCGAGCTCGCGGTTGATCTCGTCCAGCGACGCGCGCCCCTCGATCTCCCAAACGCGCTCGCCGACCTTGACGATCTTCGGCTCGTCCGTCTTCGAGCCGAACACTTCCGGTCCCACGATGAGTTCGAGAACGTCATTCGGAGTGATGATGCCCGCGGTGCCGCCGTATTCATCGAGCACTACCGCAAGCGGTTTCCTGCTCTTGGCGAAAGTTAGAAGTAGGTCGTCGAGTGTCACCGTCTCCGGAACGAAAAGCGCATCCTCGATCTTTCCGGTCTTCACCTCGATCACTCCCTCGATCGTGTCCGGCGTACGACGGATGACCGGCAGGTAGCGGTGGCGCGCCTCCGCGAGTTGCCGCTGACGTCGCGCCTCGTCGTAGTCGAGATCGTATCCCTCGATGTCCACCCGCGGCGTCATCTCGTCGTTCGCGCAGAGTTCGGAAAGGCGAAGGACACCCTCGACCATCTCGGCGTCGGCGGACGAGATCTCGCCGTGTTCCGCGGCCGTTTCGAGAACGGTCACGAATTCCTCGTCCGAAAGCGCCCGCCTTTCGCGCGCGAGCATCGGCGAGAAGGCGCGGGAGGTGAATTTCAGCACGATGTTGAACGGCGAGAGGATCGTCCGCCAGAACACGAGCAGTATTGCGCACACCGGCGCCACCTCCTCGGCATAGACGAGCGCGAGACGCTTGGGCGAGATCTCGCCGAAGACGAGCAGCATCACCGTCATCACCGGCACCGCGAGCCATCCCCAGCCCGGCAGCCACTCGCGAAAGATCGCATAGCCGATCGCGGATATCGCAAAGTTGACGAAGGTGTTGCCGACGAGAATTGTGGAGAAGAGAACGGCCTTGTCCGCAAGACACCGCGCGATCATGCGCTCGGCGAACGGATGCTTCGCGGCAATGCGTTCGCGCTCGGCGCCGGTGAGCGAAAAGAGCACGGTCTCCGAACTGGAGAAGAACGCCGAAAGAATGAAGAGAACTACGAGTGCGGCGATCAAAGCCGTCCTTCCACCATATCCGCCACTTTCGCCGCGGCCTCGGGCGAAGCGAGCGCACGAATCTTCTCCGCCATCCGACTGAGATGCGCCGGATTCTCGATCTTCTCAAGGAGATAGCGTTCGATCTGACGCGGACTGAGTTTCGCCTGCACGCCTTCGTCCGCCGCACCTTTCGCCGCGAAGGCGTCCGCATTGAAGTGCTGGTGATCGCGCACAGCCGTCGGCAGCGGAATCAGCAGCGCAGGCTTGCCACAGGCCGCGAGCTCGAAACAGGTCGAAGCCCCAGCGCGCGCGATCACGATGTCCGCAGAAGCGAAGGCGTTCGCCATCTCGGTCTCGAAAGCATGCACGCGCGAGGGAAGTCCCACCGCTGCGTAGGTGGCCATCACCCGCCCCTCGTCCGCCATTCCGGTCTGATGGATGACATAGAGTTTCCTGTCAATGCCCTTCGCCTCCAGATCCTTCTTCAGAAAGGCAATTGCGTCCGCCGCCAGTTCGTTCACCGCGTGCGCACCCTGCGAGCCGCCGGTCACGAAAATGACGAACGCATCGTTGGGTATGAAGTCGAAGCGCTTGCCTTCGGCGATTTCGGCGCGCACCGGCAGACCGGTGAGAACTGTCTCGATTCCGGACAAGTACCGAGTGGTGACCTCGAAACTGATGGCGACTTTGTCCGCAAAGCGCGAAAGGAACGCGACCGCCTTGCCCGGCACCGTATTCGCCTCATGGAGATACACCTTCACTCCACAAAGATGTGCCGCGAGGACGGGCGGAAGTGAAGAGTAACTGCCCATCGCCAGCAGCGCATCGGGACGTTCCCGGCGCATTTCCTTGCGGCAACGCAGGATTGAGCGGATGATCGCCCAGAGATTGCTCGGTCTCAGCGTCTTCGCTCCAGTCGAGAATTTCGGACCCGTCCAGCGCGTCATCACGCTCGACTCGATGTCGCGTCCGGAATCCCAGACCGTGACCTCATGATTGCGACGCTTGAGCTCTTCAGCAACGGCAAGCCCGGGAAAGGCGTGTCCACCGGTTCCTCCACAAGCAACGATGATTTTCATTTTTAAGTTCCCTTCGTTAAATTACAATACGGCACCGTTTCCGGAAAGCGGCGGCATGTTCCATTTCGCACGCTGCTCCGCCGACTCGATGCGCCAACTCGGAAATTCCGGAATGTCATCGTACGAGACGTTCGGACGCTCCTCGTAAAGCTTCGCGGCGTTGATGAGCTTCACGCCTTCGTCCACGATCGTCACGTTCTTGCCGAAGAAGGCCGAGCGCTGCTGCTTCTTGAAACCGAAGGTGCAGTTCCTCAACACGATTCTCATCGGCTCCGCATCCTTCGCCACCACCGCCGCTGGCAGTTCCATGTCGGTGGCGATGACATTCTCGAAGACGATTTCTCGGATGCCGTTGCCGTCCTGCCAGATTGCACCGGGGATTCCGGAAAGCGAAACCATGAAGCGCTGCTGTCCGCTGACCTTGCAGTTGCGGATGACCATGTTGCCCGGACAAAAGTCGGCGTGCGCCTTATCCCCGGTATATCCCTGATAGAAGCAGCCCGTCGTGCGACGTCCCTTCGGCGCCTCCTTCGAAGTCGCGCCGCGGCACTTCTCCGCCGCCGTAAGCGACCAGCGGTGCGGATGCTCCGCGGGACCGGACGAGACGATGTCCGTCACCAACACGTTCTTGCCGCAGAGTCGGAAGGGACTGCATGCCGAGCTGACGACACAATTGGACACGACGATGTCCGTGCAGCCGGAGCCGGCGATAGAATCATCGCCCGTGCGGAGATCGGAGTTTACGATCGCAACGCCGCGGCAGAGATCGAAATGGATTCCGTCATGTCCGGCCACCGCACTCACACCATCGAGCCGCACGTTGCGGCAATTGAGAAACTTGTAGGCGTAGTCACCGGATGCAATCACCTTCACTCCATTGAGTTCAAGGTTCTCGCTGTCCACCGCCCAGAAGGTGTGGGGTCCGCGGTAACCCTCACCAACGACACTTCCGCCGTAGCAATTGCGTCCGTCGATCGTCGCACCCTTCTCGGCGATGATCTTAACGTCCTTCGCCTTGTAGATTACGAACGCGGCGCTCTGACTGCGCCTGGCAAGATTCTCGCTCTTATTCGACTTAAGCTCCTCAAGCGCGACCGGCTCGATTTTGTCACAGAGGAGAAGTCCCTCGTAATCGGAAAACTCGCGGCTCAGGATCACCTTCGCACCCGCGGCAAGTCGCAGCGTGACCTTGCTCCGAAGTCGCAGCGGCCTCAAATAATGCTCACCCTTCGCGAGCGTCACCTCACCACCACCCTGCTTCCACGCCGCGTCGATCTTCGCCTGCACCACCGCGCTCTCGTCGTAGGCGTTGAAGATGGCGGACTCCGCCGCCTGGCGTCCCTCCAATCCGACAAGCTCCTTGCGATGATGGTACATATCGGACCAGTTCGTCTCGCGATCCATCGGCTCGTCAAGCGCATGGAGATCGTCGACTGCGATGTTACCGACCTCCTTCACGACTTCCATTGCCGCGGCATTGAGCTTTCTCACGAACGCATTGCGCTCTTCGGTCTTGAGAGGCGTAATCGTGGTCCAGACGATCTTCGCCTGCGGCTGCCTTTTCCGAATCGTCAGAAACGCCTCCTTGAGTTTTCGCTTCCAAAGCGAGAGATCCACCGAGCACGGAGTGTGAAGTCCGTTATTGAAATGCACCACCGCATACTTCGCCTCGCTGAGATAAAGTTCGAGGAGTTTCGGAAACGCCGCGCTGGTAACGCAGTAGGACGACACCCAGTACGTCATCGTCATCTTGCCGGAGAGATAGCGGAACATCTCGTTCTTGTAGGCATTGCAGATCGAGTCGCCGATCATCAGCACCCGCGGCAGCTTGCTCTCCGCGTCCCGAAGATGATAACCGTAGGAGATGGACCACTCGATGTTCTCGTGTCCGCGCGCCTCGGGATCGACGGGACACCCTCCGTCATTCGCCCTCGCCGCGAACCCAACCGCGAGCGCCATTCCTATTGCCAGAAGTTCGTTCTTCATTCCATCTTTCCTTTAGATCGGGGTCTCAGTAGAATAAATCGGAGAGGCGCTGTGGACGTGAGTGATCGCCAGCCCGAGCGCGTCCGCCGCGTCGTTCTGCGGCAGTTCCGCCAGATTGAGGAGCGTCTTAACCATCCGCTGCACCTGTTCCTTTTCCGCCATGCCGTTTCCGCAGATCGCGCGCTTCATCCGCCGCGGCTCGTATTCATAGACCGGCACGAGCGCATTCGCCGCGGCTGCGAGCACCGCTCCGCGCGCCTCACCCAAAACGAGCATCGTTCCTGCGTTCTTGCCGTAGATCACCTGCTCAATCGCCATCACGTCGGGACGATGCTCGGCGATGAGCGCGGCAACCTTGTCGTAGATTGCCTTGAGGCAGGCGGTGAGCGGAAGCTTGGGAGCGTTGCGAATGTTGCCGTAATCAAGCGCCACCATGCGCGAGCCGGAGGTCTCGAGAATCGCGAAGCCAGTCGAACGAAGCGAGGTGTCTATACCGATCACCTTCATCCGAGGCGCTTCTTCAAAAACTTATGCACGAAGAAATAGCCCACGGTCAACACGACCGCTGCAGCAATAACAAGCGGCAGGTTGGCGGACGCCATCGCCTTGCCGCGGGTGATGAGTTCAAGATAGGTGATGTTCGCCGTGCTGCGTCCGATCGCATAGCCGACGAAAGCAAGGATCGCCGTCCAAATGCCAGCGCCGAGTCCGGTGAAAAGCGTGAACGAGGCGAGGTTCATCCGCGAAATGCCAGCGGGAAGCGAAATGAGCTGGCGGATGACGGGAATGAGCCGGCAAACGAAGGTCGTCGCCGCACCGTACCGGTTGAAGATCTCGCAGGCCTTCGCAAGGGGTTCAGGTTTGATGAAGAAGTATTTGCCGTATTTCTCGAGGAACGGACGCCCCACCCAGAGCGCAAGATAATAGTTGACGTATGCTCCGAGTAGCGAACCGGCAATGCCGATCGCAATCGCCAGCGCAACCGCCGGCACCGGAGCCATCGCCAGCTCTCCGCGCGCGGCAAGAAAGCCGGCGGGGATCATCACCACTTCACTTGGGAAGGGAATGAACGACGACTCAATCGCCATAAAGACGAAGATGAATACAAAACCCCAGGTCGGCGCCAACGCCGCTATCGAATCGAGATGTGATGCAATGGTTTCAAGCATGTACGCATTATACCATTCTACTCTCCATCCAAACAACCCGTCATTCCTTCGAAACTCCGATGGACTGCTGGGGTCCGGCGCCACCGACACCGGTCAGGTTGATCTTCGCAAGATCGATCGTCTCGATGCCGAGCGGCTTCATGGTCTTCCAGGCGCCGCGGGTGAAGTCCGGAATCTCCACCGGCGCACCGCGACGGGCCTGCGACTGCTCGGTAACTTCGCACAGACAGCTCCAGGACGCGAGGTCGTAGACATCCATATCGAGGGGCAGTCCGTTCTGCAGACAGTAGATCCACCTAAGATCCATGATGAAGTCCATTCCACCGTGGCCGCCGACTTTCGCGGCGATCTTGCCGACGTCCTTCCAGAGCGGATGCCTGTACTTCTCACGCCACGCCTGAGTGCGCTTGGCATCGAATCCATCGTGCGGACCCGACCCGGGCGTGTCCTCGATATCAATGCGCAGCGGATAGTCCATCATGATGCCGTGCGTCCCCTGGATGGTGTTCATGCGACTGTACGGATGAGGTACCTGGCACGAGAGATTGAGCAGAATGATCTTACCGTTCACCGTGCGGATGAGGGACGAGTTGTAGCCGCCGACAACGTGTTTCTTGTAGGACTCGAGATTATTGCCGTTCCAGCGAATGTCCCCGGCACGGATGAGGTCCGCCACCGACGTACTCTCCATCGAGTTAAGATAGTCGAAGCGGTCGCCGCGGTTGATGTTCATATATTGCGCGATCGGCCCGAGACCGTGCGTCGGATAGTAATTGCCACGGTGCTCCCACTTCCACTCGGCGCGGAAGCGACTGAGCTCGTAGCCGCGCGTCGGTCCGCTATGCAGATAACCGGCCTCTCCGTAAACCGTCTCGCCCAACACGCCAAGGCGGCACATGTTGAGCGCCAGCAATTCGTGCTCGCCATAACAGCAGTTCTCAAGCATCATGCAGTGGCGACGGGTCGCCTCACTCGTCTCGACCAATTCCCAGCAGTTGTCGATATCCATCGTCGCGGGCACTTCCACAAACGCGTGCTTGTTGCAGCGCATCGCCTCGAGCGCGACCGGTGCGTGAAGCATCCACGGCGTGCAGGCGTAGACAACATCCACGCCGTCCCACTGACAAAGATCCTTGTACGCCTCGGATCCCAGATACTCGCGAGCCGGCGGCAGTTTCTTCTTGGCAAGAAAATCGCGATTGTCCTTCAAGGCCTCTTCGCGCACATCGCAAATCGCGGCGATCTCAACGCCTGGAATCGCCGAAAGTCGGTGAAGCGCATAGGTGCCGCGCGAGCCCATACCGACCATGCCGATGCGGAAGCGTTTCAGTTTCGGCGCCACGAAACCGGCCATGGTTCCGCCGGCACCGAAGCCGATTCTGTCCATCTGACAGCCAGCGGCGAACGCCGCAAGACCCATCCAACCAGTACCCTTGAGAAACTCCAGCCGATCCATCGATTTCATAATGCAAGGTATTCTACTAAACTCTATCGGCCATCGTCAACATAAGAGGACTACCTTCCGTTGAGTTTGCGGAGGATAGGGAGCAGGGAAAGCGAACTTGCGACGAAAACGGCGGTCATGACGATCGCGAGCGCGGTCTCGGAATAGATCCAGTAACCGACTGCGAACATCGCCGAATAGATCGCCAGACACGAAACCGTCATCGCCAGCAGTCCCCACGCGATGTCGTGTCGATTCGCCCTGATCTTGGATTGGAAGGCAAGACGCTTCGCCACCTCGGTCGGAGGTGTGAGCAGAGTGACCGAAACCCAACTGACGGTAGTGATCACCATCGTGATGAGAAGCTTGTGCCAGGCGGCGAGTTCAGGACCTCCCAAGCGCGGATACACCAACTGCAAGAACACCGCCACCGCAAACGAGACAATCATCGCCGTGATCTCGCTCCAGGCGTTGATGCGCATCCAGAACCAGCGCAGGAGATAGATGAGCCCCGTGCCTGCGCCAATCTGCAGAATGAGATTGAAGACCGTGCCGGCGGACGACAATAGCGGCGCCATCATCGCCGAAGCGACCATCAGCACCACTACCGAGACGCGTCCGACGAAAATGAGCTCTCGCTCGGAGGCATCAGTGCGCACGAAACGCTTCCACCAGTCATTGGCCAGATAGTTCGATCCCATCGACAGATGCGCGGCGATCGTGGAAAAGAGCGCCCCCATCATCGAGGCGGCCACGACTCCAAGCCATCCGCTCGGCACAAACGTCAGCATCGCCGGATACGCAAGATCGCCCTTCACCAGCGAGGCGTCGATGTGTGGAAACGCCTTCTGAAGCGCGGCAAGATCTGGAAAGACGATGAGCGAGGCAAAGGCCGTCAGATACCAAGGCCAGGGACGTATCGCGTAGTTGACGACCTGATAGAGGACCGATCCCGCCACGCAATGCGCCTCGGATTTCGCGGACAGCATCCGCTGGACGATATATCCGCCGCCGCCCGGCTCACTGCCCGGATACCAGACGTTCCACCACTGCACCGCCACAGGAATGACGAATACCGAAACGAAGAGATCGGTGTTGCGAATGTCAGGGAAGAACGAAAGATGCTCACGCACCACCGGATGGGACATCATCGCAGAAAATCCACCGACCGCCGGATGCGCGAGAGCGTAGTAAAGGCCAATCACCGCACCGACCATGATCAGCGCAAATAGAAATAGATCAGTGTAGATCGCGCCCCTCAGTCCGCCGAGCGCGGAATAGACGATTGAGGCGACGGACGAAATGATGATGACCGTCCACATGTCGACGCCGAAAAGCGATTGCCCAATCTTGATCGCCGCGAGCAACACGAGCCCCGTGGTGATTACATTGAAGACAAGCCCCAGATACACCGCCCTGAAGCCGCGCAGAAACGCTGCGGGACGTCCCGAATACCTGAGCTCGTAGAACTCGATGTCGCTCTTCGCCCCCGACCTCACCCAGAGTCGCGAGTAGACGAAGACCGTCATCATGCCGGTCAGCAGGAACGCCCACCACTTCCAGTTCTCGCCCAGCGAGGAATTGCGGATGAACTCCGTGAACATGTTGGCCGAGTTGGTGGAGGTCGAAGCCGCGCACATCGAAATGCCGATAAGCCACCAGGGCATCGAGCGTCCCGAAAGGAAAAAATCATTCGCATCCTTCGAGGCGCGGCGCGAGCACCACACGGCAATGCCGAACATCAGCGCGAAGAACGCGACTATCGCACACCAATCGATTCCATGGAGCAGCATCCCGTCTCCTTCGCCTCAGATTCCCGCAGCAACCGTAAGCATGCCAAGCGCATGAGTGACGGTCTGCGCACGCACTGCGTCCCGATCGCCCATGAAAAGCTTCTTCTCGGTGCGCGTTCCATCGGCAGTCGCAATCCCGAACCAGACCGTGCCCACCGGCTTCTCCGCGCTGCCACCGTCCGGACCGGCAATACCCGTCACGGCAACCGCAAGATCTGCCTTGGTGAGACGCCTCGCCCCTTCCGCCATCTCGGACGCGACCTGTGACGAGACGGCCCCGTAACGCTCAAGATTTTCGGACGACACCCCGAGCACCTCGTGCTTGACGGCATTGGAATACGAAATGATTCCGCCGGCGAAAACCGCACTCGAACCAGGAACCGAAGTGATCTCAGATCCGATTCCGCCACCGGTACAGCTCTCTGCAGTAGCGCAGACAAGTCCTCTCGCCTTAAGAAGTTCAACCAATTTCTCAGCAACTTTCATATCTATGCTCCCGTAATCTCAGTAAACACCTTTTCACAATATCCGCAGCTTTCACATTCGCGCGCACAGCGCCCGGTCCGCTCGGCCCAGTCGGACGGAAACCGCGCGTTGTCGAGCGCCACCCCCGCACGGTGAAACACCGGCGCGAAACCCGGCTCCATTAGATCGAGCAGATCGCCGCGATAACCGCGCGAGACATAGGCGTCAACTACGAGCCGCGGACGCGAATGCTGGCGAGTGGCGAGCTTCACGAAATCGACATACGGCTCGTAACGAGCGAGGTCTTCGGGACGTATCCATGTCGCCTTGAGTAACTCAGGAAAATTCTCCGCATCACGGTAGAGCGTCCAACAAAGATGCGGATTGAATCCGCTCACGTTGAGCTTTTTCGCGGCCTCGGTCGAATGAGCGACGAGATTATCGTGATACGTCTGCCACGGACAGTTCCGCAGGCATCCTGAATTCGCCAACAGTCCGATCCGTTTGCCGTTCGTCCGCGCCCAGTCGGAAAAGCGCTTCACGTTCTCGAGATTCCGCTGCACGTCGCGTCCGATATAAAACGAATCGAACCACGGCTTGAGATAATCCATCGCCTGCACCGTCGCAAGGCGCATGTTGACCGAGGCGCGAATCTCGATCTCCGGTGCGTGACGCCGAATCATCGCCGCGAGGAACGGAGAGGCTACGGTGATGATTTCGGGACGACATCCCCAGTCAGTAAGCTCCGCGAGAATCGCCTTGAGATGATCCTCGAGGGCGATGGACATCGCCTTCTCGCCATAGCAATTCGCATTGAGCAGCAAGTCGAGTTTCCGGCCGCCCGCACGCAATGCAGTCAGCTCTTCGCGCAACACCTCGCGAATCGTCTCCGCGTCATCACCCTCGCCGAACCCGAGTACGGGACGTCCGCTCGGCTCGTCCACCCACGGAAAATACACCTCGCCGACCTCGGCATAGTCCAGCGCCAGCGACGAGAATCGCTCTCCTTCGGACGCATGACGATAACCGATGGCAAAGGTCATCGGCATCAGTCGATCATCGGATTGTAGTTGAGTCCCGCGGCATTCGTCTTCGGCGCTTCCTTCGCCGGCTCTGCATCCGGCACTCCGCTCACGCCCGCCGCCGCCGCGCTTCCATAGTTCTCCTTGGCGTTGTACTCGGTCATCGCACGATGCGGCTCGATGCCGGCGCCCTTGCTGTAGTATTCGTAGACCTCGGGATCGATCTCGTAGGGCTTGGAACGGTCAACCGTCCAGAACGGCTTCTTCGGATCGCGAAAGCGGTTGCGGAACGTCTTCAGAAGCTTGTTGCGCTCCTCGAGATGACACATGCACGCGCGAGTGCAGCCGCACGCGCCCTCAACGGCGCGGCCGTAGCCGTACTTTCTCGGATATTCCGCCTCGAACGGATTCATCGCCTTGTCGGTGCCGCCCTGGAGTCCGTGCTCGCACGCCATTTCATCGAGCTTGCCCCACTCGACCTCGTGCCCCGCGAGCGTGACCTTGACCGACTCGGTCATCGAAATCGCATGACCCGCGCAATTCTTCACGCACTGCTTGCAACGGTCGCAGATGTGACCTTCGTAAATCGGATCGGGTTCAAGCTCGGCATCCGTCAGCAACACGACGAAACGGACACGCGGACCAAACTCGGGTGTGAGGAAAACCTTCGACCAGCCGAACTCGCCCATACCGGCGAGATATGCGGCGATACGAAAATGCACCAGCACGTCGGGATGCGGCTTGCCGGGTTCGATCGGACGACTCCAGCCCTCTCGGAACTTGCCCGTCACCGTGTTCACGCTCTCACCGCCGTTAGAATTGATCAGCGGCACGCACTCGTGACCGTGATCCTCCATGAAATTGCAGAACGGCCACATCACCATCGGACCCCACACCTGATTGAGCGCCGCATAGCCCATCGTCGGATAGGTCGAGAAAAGCGTGCCCTCCTCGATGCCGCGGAGCGAACCGCGCGGAATGCGGAAGCCGAAGACGATGAACGACTTCGCGCCCGGAAAGATGTAACGCGGATCGTTCTGCTTGGGCGCGCCTTCCCAGCGCTCCATATTGCCAATGCCGCAGAGGTCGGCCCCGAACCGTTTTGCCGCGGCCTTTACCTCGGCGCTCGTAAGTTCTCCTTCGTATGTCATGATCCTATCCTTTCTTTGGCGCAAATTATACAACTTCCGCCGCGGCCGCTAAAGTAATCAAAACGAAATTTAAATATAACACAAACGAAGGGACGGCTAACGACGGAAGACGGACGGCGGATAACCGAAGGCGGCCTTCATCTTGAGTCCGAGATGACTCGCCCCGCAGAAGCCGCACCGATGCGCGACCTCGTCCACGGTCAGCGAGGAATTGGACAATAGCCGCACCGCCGCGTTAAGCCGGATCGAATTGAGTTTTTCCGTGAAAGTGCAGCCGAAGAACTTGCGCGCCTTGAGCTCCAGTGTGCGCTTGGAATAGCCGAGCCGCGCGGCGACATCGACGAGTTTCTGCGGACGCGAGAGGTCCGCCGAGATCTCGGCCAGCGTCCGCGAAAGGACGGTATCCGCAATCACATTGCTGTCGGTGGACTGACGGGTCACCACCCGCGGATAATCAATCTTCAACACGGAATCGACCTTGCGTCCAACGAGCAGATCGGACAGCAACTCCGCGGCAAGACGTCCCGACTGCACTCCGTCCAACGCAATGGACGAAAGCTGAGGAGTCATCGCCTCGCAGACGATCTGATCGTTGTCGACTCCAAGTACCGAGAGCCGCTCGGGTACGGTTATGCCGTTTTCCAGGCAGACGCCCAGCACCGCCTGCGCAGTGCGGTCGTTGGCGGCAAAGATCGCGGTCTGATTGGGAAGTCCTTCGATGAAAGACCCAAGGTCGTCGCCTCCGTAAACATGCGTCCTGAAACCCCCACTACGGACGCTACGCACGAATCCCTCCCGCCGCCGCTTCGCCCAATCACTCGCCTCGCCGACATGGACGAAGGCGAAACTGCGATAACCGCGATCAAGGAAATACTCCGCGGCGGTTTTCCCGATACGCTCCTGATCGCGTTGCAGATAAACGACGTTCCGCGGCTGCCTGCTGACTCCGCAATTGAAAAGGACCGCCGGCACTCCCCAACGGAAGATCCGGCTGACGATACGCCTGTCGGCACCCATGGCGATGACACCGTCCGCCCCCCAGGCCTGCGCCTGCGCCAGACCCTTCTCGACATTGTCCTCGGTGACGAGAAAGAGTCGCCAGGGGCCATGCTCGCGCGCATACGCAACCACTCCCTCGACCATCTGCCGCTGATGGTATTTCGAGGTTGGCAGCGCTACGCAGATCTTGTGGTTTTTCATTTTCGTCTGTATTATACCACTTTTTGCGCTGCCATTATACGCGCGGATGGTAAAATATCCGCCATGTTCCTGCCCCTTATTTTTGCCGCAATCGCCGCGTCCACCAACGCGGTCACCGAACTCGGCTCGATCGTCGTCGAGGCGAGCCGCCAGAGCGTGACGTCGAAAGAGATTCCCTCGCAGGTCAGCGTCATTACCGAGAAAGACATCACCGAATCGGGAGCGAAATCACTTCCCGATGCGATCGCAAGAGTCAACGGAATCGACGTCTGGCATCTCGGCGCGGGGAATCCGGCGCTCGCGCAGATCACGATGCGCGGCTACGGTGAGAACGGCTTCGGCCGCGTCCTCGTGACTTCAGACGGCGAGAATCTCGGCAATCCCGATATGTCCGCCGCCAACTACGCACGCATTCCCGTGGGCGGAATCCGAAGAATCGAGGTCCTGCACGGACCGCAGACCGTCCTCTACGGCGACGGTGCGAGCGCCGGAGTGATCAACATCATCGCTGACGGCAACGACTACGAACGCAAGTCGTACGCCGAGATTCATGGCGGCAGTTACGGAACCTTCGGCGGCGCGGCCGGCACCCGCGGAGGTTTCGAGGACGCGGGAATTACGTATTTCGCGGATATGGGCTACGACCGGTCGGACGGCTACCGCAGCAATTCGAACTATGAACTGTGGAACGCGCAGGCCGGCATCCGCCAAAACTTCGCCAACGGCGCCTTTCTGCGACTCTGCACGTTCTTCAGCGATGCGGACTACGACCTGCCCGGGCCCTTGAGCCGCCGCGACTACGAGGAGCGTCCGCGCGACTCGCTCTACCGCGATCACGGACATCGCACCGCCTACGGCTTCAGCTTCTCCGGCCGCGGCATTCTCAACGACGAGAACGACATACGCTTCAACCTGTCCTTCTCGCAGCGGCGCTCTAAGTTCCGCAACGGCGACTTTACCGACATCTACGGGACCGTCAACCACTACACGCGCGATTACGCCAGCGACATCTACTCCGTCCGCTTCGCTCCCGAATACCACAACGAAACGCGACTTCTTGACTTCGCCAACAAGTTCATCTTCGGACTCGAAGGAAAGTACGCCCTGCTCAAAGGAGATGCACTCGACAGCTACCGCGACTATGGCCTCGCCTATCCGCAGCACTACGACATCTCGCGAATCACCGGCGGTCTCTACGCCCAAGACGAATTTTTCATTCTGGACAATGTTTCGCTCCTGATCGGTTCACGTCTCGAACGGAACTGGAACGACAATAATGTCGCGAAAAGCGGACAGCGGGCGGACAATCTCGCCGCCGGCGAGGCCGCGCTCAACTACCGTCCCGTTGACGATGCGAAGCTCTTTCTGAAATGGTGCCGGTTCTACCGCAATCCCTTCATCGACGAATACCGCTGGCGCAACGGACAGGAAAGCGAGATCACCAAGCCCGAAACCGGTTGGGACGCAGAACTGGGCGGCGAATGGGATGTTACGAAGGAGATCTTCCTCTCAGGCGCTGCCTTCTACTCTGAAACGCTGAACGAAATTCACCTCAACCCCTTCGCGATGTCCAACGAGAATTCGAAGTGGCTCCACCGTCGCCAAGGCATTGACCTCAAGGCGGGTTGGCGCCGCGAAGGAACGGCGGAAGCGAACGTCGGCTGGACGGGCACCATCGCCGAAAAGGCGGAAGGAATCTACAAAGGCAACTGGGTGCCGGGCGTTCCGCGGCAAATGCTCAACGCCGAAGCTCGCGTGTGGTTGTGGAATGAATTCGATGTCTCGTTCGGTTACCGGCTGCTCGGCGCCCGCTTCGCGATTTCCGACACGCCCAACGCGAACGGACGCCTTCCCGCCGCCAGCATCTTCCGTTGCGGCGTGCGGTATCGTCCCGAATGCCGCAATCTCAAGGGCTTCACCTTCGCCTTCACCTGCGAAAATCTCTTTGACGAGAAATACTGCGACTATGCCGTCGCCTCGGTGACCTCAGGAGCGAACGCCTACTATCCCGCGGCCGGTCGCACCTTCATGTTCACCATCCGCTACGAATTCTGACTCCTCAACAAACGCTCCAATCCCGCATCCTTGTAGTAACGCACGTAATCGATGAGGAACTTCGACGGATAATGCGGCTCCGTCTTCGAATCAAACGGATGGGCGTAGAGCGCGAGGTTCATCAGCAGGTACATCGGCTCACGATAGGGATAGCGCGGCTCGACGGACGATGGATTGCACGACAGCTTGGTGACATGGACGTTCAGAAGTTCGCCATCGATGTAAATGGCCATCAGATCCTCCGTCCACGAAATCGACCAGACATGCCACTTCTCGCACCATTGCGGATCCCTGGCCAGAAACCGAGACAACTGATGCGCGCTCGAATTACTGCGGATTTTTAGTCGCGCGCCCGGTACGTCCGGATTGCCACCCTTGCCCCAGCCCCAACGGTTGTCGGCAAAGATGAAGTTCGCGAGAATGCTATCATTGTAATACTCGAGGATGTCGACCTCGCCGCAAGCCGGCCAGCTGACCTTATCGATCGACTCGCCCAAGAGCCACAATGCGGGCCACAGGACGCCCTCGGCGACGAATTTAGCGCGAATGTCAAGCCGTCCGTACCTGAAGGTCTTCCTATTCTTCGTGATCACGCAGGCCGAGGTATAGTCCGCGTACGATCGGCTGCGCTGCCAGTCCTTCTTCGGCGCCGCCGGATCGTAGTTCGGGTTCGCCTTACGCTCCCGTTTAGCCTCGATCACCAGCCAACCGTTCGAGCAGTAGGCATTCTCCGGCTGATACCACTGCAACTCCTCGTTGCGAATGAAACCGACCTCATAGTCCCACTTCGCAGGATCAGGACGCCCATCGACATCGAACTCGTCTCCCCAATCCGGAACAGCAGCGGCAAACGCTGATACGCCGACAACGACCGCCGCGGCAGTAAACACAACTCTCTTCATACTAACCTCCTTCAATTTCAACTCTCGCCTTCAACTATCTCCCCTGTTCAGCTCGCCGTAGATCTTCGCTATGCGCCGCATTCCCTTCTTGTGGATATAATCAATGATGTCCATCAGTTCGAAGTCGGGAATCGACTTCTCGAAGTCCGCGTGCTGCCGCGTTGAGCAATACTGCTCCTGCCAGACGTTCGGCGTCAAAGTTGATGTAGCAGAGTTCCTCTACCGAATGCCCCGCAGACAGCAACTGTCGCGCGCTCATGCAATTCCACGGTTGCAAGAAACTGCTGATATTCAACGATAACTCTCTTAAACGTTTCCTGAGAAATCATTCCCGTACCCTTATTTACTGTTGGCAAACAAAATTATACCATTATATTCATCACCAGTAAATAGGCCAGCCGTCGAATCTGCCTTGATGCCTAATCTCGTACACAGTTCCCATTCCGCCCTGACCGAGCAACCGAATCACAGCGGCTCCCATTTGCTGTCGGCGATTTCGCGCGTTTGGTTGATGGGGATGTAGGATAGAGTTTCCGCATCCTCACATTTCCCGAACGCCCACGTCTGCCGCGTGACGCCGTTCGTGTCCTTGTCGATCCGATGAATGGGCCGCAACGTCTGCGGTCCGAAGCAGAGGTAGAAAACGCCCTCGTGTTCTTTCATCATATAGACATCAAGTTGTTTTCGCCGAAACCACTGGCTCGACGCCTCAA
>DCIL01000062.1:61094-63922 GCA_002315875.1 Verrucomicrobia bacterium UBA1727
TTCGTGTCGCGAAAAGTGAGTGAAAAATTGACGCGCTCACCCGAGCGCGTCACTCACATGAAGCCATTGATTGGAGCGCGGCAGTTTGCCGCGCTCGTGAACTCAAATTATTGGATCGACATCGACAAATCGTCGTAGCGTCAAGTCATAGACTTATCAATCAGAGCGCCAAGTTCTTCGACCGATCTTTCATCGGCGACAAACCTTTCTCGTGACCAAACGCATATACAGCGAACAGCACCAACCATGACGACTTCATCACAAATATGTGCAGCCAGGAGGGTCTTGACTGGGAGAGTAATACGCCCTGATGGATCAACTGATACCTGAGACAACAGTTCCTCGTCCTTATTTGTCCCGATAACAAGGCAACCATCGGAGGGATGAATTCCGACTCCCACCCAAGGACAACCGAGAAGGATTTCCGCCCAATCTTTCGGAATGGCTATGACACCTTCCATCATCCGTCCATCGTATCGACCAAGGAACACGCAGCTCATTACAGTCCTCCAAAACAAAACTATTCCTGTTCCGTCCGCAAGATCTCGACCAGTTCTGCCGCATGGTTGTAACTGATACCCATACGACGCTGCAACATTGAGGTCGAACAGCGTCCCGTTTCCTTTACGAGCGCACGGGCCTGTTCCAACGCCTGCTTTTGACTCTCGGACATCTTCCCAATTTTATCCAAAGCGTCTTTACGCGCATTCTTCTCTTCGACCTCGAAATACTTTTGAACGTTCGGGTTCGTCGGGTCGGCCGCTTCAAGCCGTTTGCGCATCGCCTCGCGCTTGATTGACTGATGCGTTATGTCGTAGAGTTCGAGTGCCTGCTCCATCAGAGGAATTGCACACGGCCATTCTTCCATCTTCTGTTCAAGGCTAATCAGACCGCGAAACGCATCCAGTTCGACAAGTTCAGGATCCTTGGTGCGACGATAGTACTGATACATCTCCCATCGTCGTCTCAACCGACCGAGAGGATTGACCATCCATACGTCAATATGTTGCTCCCGCCAGAATTCAAACCACGCTCGCAATTCGTCAAACATCTCTTTTACCTCACGATTCTATTCATCCAATTCCTTGACCTGTAATGAGCGTAATCATGCGCATCGCACGATTTGGATTCTCCAAGACACTCATCGCCGTACACACCAGCAGCCCCATTGTGATCGACGCCCAGTACCAAACGATAGGCATCGGCATCTTCTTCTGCAACCAAAGCAAGAATAGCCCGCAGGTGGGAATAGCCGTCAGCCACGTGTCGATTTTCATCGGCCCGAGCGGCAGATAGCGGCAGAACCCGTCCAGCGGAGGATAGAGACACGATGCAAAGTTCGCCACCAGCCAAGCAACGAACAACCATGGAGCTACATCCAGCCCGACCTTCTGTATTTTACCTTCCATTTTCGTTTTCCTTCATTGCGCACCGCGCACAAGGTTTTCAGAAAACGAACCGCGCTCTCATCCCACCTTGCACAACGGTACAATTGTTTTACCGTTGATTGCCAGCAGTGACAAGAGCGCTTGCGAGCTCCGGGCCTCAAGAACCCGACACATCGTCATAGACATTCGGGACATCACCCCCCCGAACGGCGGATATTATATCAGATTTCTGACATTACCGAGTACACAACATTTCCATGTATCGATGATCATTTCGCAATGTTGCGTCCAAACTTTGACCATCAGCCTTATATTGCGACAATTCCGAACATATTCGAACCGTGTCCTCATGCTGGTCGTACATTTTGTAACCATAATAACCGATTACAGCAACACTGGCAATTGCGATCGCGGCACCGCCAGTCAGAACTGCCGCACCAGCCGCCATTCCACCACCGCCGGAAGCGACCGTTCCACCTCCAAGCCATGCCATTGCGGCATTAGATGCCGCCGCACCACTAAGACTCGATATTGCCGTTCCCGTACCGGCAGTACCCCATGTTGTAGCGAACCACATGGCACCGCACGTAAATGCCGCGCCAGCCCCTGTTGAGGCCGTGCCAATGATCATTTGACGATTTGCTGTTTTCAGATCCGCATATCCAAGGAAGTACGCCCCGTAACTCAGAAATGCTGAGGTGGCGACTCCTCCTGCCATTGATGACAATAAAGACGTGGCCATTGGCGTACTGCAATGAAGCGGACCAGAAATTCGTTGAACCAAATTGTATGCAACAGGTCTTGTTAGCGCAATATGAGTCAACTGTCCAGCGGTTGACCCTAGGAAAACGCCTCCCGCATTCATTCCTAATGCCGCATAGTCAATTTCACCAGTACCTATCAATTGAATCGCAGCGTCAATAGCAGCCCCTACGGCCGTCGCTGTTGCGGAATTTACGATCACCGATTTCGCCAAGGAAAACTCACCCATTAATGCACGAGAATTATACTGTTTAAGTACCCTGCGCGCATACGCGATGCTGTCTGCGTCGCTTAGGCCAAGCTTCCGCTGAATCTGAGCAGCCATTTCTGACTCAGAGATCACACCCTTTGAAAGCAATGCACCCTCGAATTTCAGAACAGCTTGAGGCTTGGCAGCATGCAAGTTTCCATTTGCGATATTCTTTGCGTCATAAATACGAATCTCGACATCATTTCCCTTGGGTACAATATTGAACACGCGCGATCTGCACCTTACAAGGCCGGCAGAAGCTCTGTCAAAATAATTGCCATACTGAGAAGCCCTAAGTTTCGCCTCTGACAATTCAGCTCCTGTGCCCGAGAATTTCCACTTATATCCATCCGTCCAAAAGTAAACTTTTTTACCATTTTTTAAGACAACGCATAACTTACGCGCACCCGCCAGCAAATTTCCAGTGC
>DCIL01000022.1:0-1570 GCA_002315875.1 Verrucomicrobia bacterium UBA1727
CACCGGCTTCCCGATGCACCGCTACATCAAGCTCGTTCCGCTCGCCGACACCCTCTCCGACGAGGAGATGGACAAGCTGCGCGAGGAACAGCGCAAGAAACACGAGGAGCTCTACGGAATTCCTCCGGGCGGCATTCCTGGCGAAGAAGGCGATGACGATTCCGATCTCAACGAGCCCAAGCTCGTCGCGGATACGGGCGACACGTCCGCCGACGGCGAAGACATGCTCGACGCGTCCGAAACGATGGGTATGGGTGTGGGAGCCGATGATATGGACCTCACCGGAGGCGATGACCTCCTTGGCTAAAAATTCAACAACGAAAGCGATATAGAACATGAAGACAGAAGTCAGCAAGCCCGAGAAGTGCCAGGTGAAGCTCACCGTCACGGTCGAGGCCGAAGAAGCTCAGAAGGTCATCAAGGACGTCGAGAAGGTGTTCCTGCGCGAGGCGCAGATGCCCGGCTTCCGCAAGGGCAAGATGCCGATCGACCTCATCCGCCGCGAGTTCAAGGGCCAGCTCAAGCAGGAGATCGAGACCACGCTCGTTCGCGAGTATTATTCCAAGGCCGTCAAGGAAGCCGGTGTCGACGAGATCAACCTCGCCGGCATCGAGGAGCTTTCCTGCGACGCGAACGGCGGCAAGTTCGTCGCCGTGGTCGAGATCAAGCCCACCTTCAAGCTGCCGACCTACAAGGGACTCAAGGTCGAGTTCAAGGACGCCAAGGTTGAGGACGCCGCGGTGACCGAGCAGGTCGAGCGCCTCCGTGCCGCGTACGCGAAGTACGAGGACGGCAAGGAGGGCGATGCCGCGGGCGAAGGCGACTTCATCCAGATCGACTACGAAGGCACCGTCGACGGCAAGCCGATCGCCGAGATCAATCCCGAGGCGAAGTTCGTCGCGAGCGGTAAGGGACACTGGACGCAGCTCGAGGAGGGCCGCTTCCTTCCCGAGATCCTCGATGCCGTCCGCAAGATGAAGGCCGGCGAGTCGAAGGAGGGCATCAAGGCCAAGTTCGACAAGGAGGCCGCTCCCGAAGGGCTCAAGGGCGCGAAGGCGCTTTACAACGTCAAGCTGCTCGCCGTCCGTCATCGCGTCCTTCCGTCCGACGCCGAGTTCGCCGAGAAGGCGAAGATGGAGTCGTTCGACAAGCTCGTCGCCAACATCCGTGAGTCGCTCGAGAAGAACGCCGTCGAGCAGGAGTCGGTGCGCCGTGAGAACGAGGCGGTCGAACTGCTCATGAAGAAGGTCGATTTCGACGTGCCCGAAAGCCAGATGCGCGCCGCCGCTTCGAAGTTCCTTGAGGACTTCGCGCAGCGTGCCCAGTATTCGGGACTCGACGCCAGCTACTTCGAGAAGAACAAGGATAAGATCCTCAAGGACGCTCAGGAAGCGGGCGCGCGTCAGGTGCGTCTGTGGTACGTGATCGAGGCGATCGCGAAGGCCGAGAAGATCGAGGGCAAGGAAGACGAGATCGGCAAGAAGGTCATCGACTTCGTCCTCGCCAACGCGAAGAAGTAAAATGGCTAACGCTTATATGATTCCCTATGTGGTCGAGCAGACCGGCAAGG
>DCIL01000022.1:1650-9995 GCA_002315875.1 Verrucomicrobia bacterium UBA1727
GGCGAGGTGAACGACGAGATGGCCAATGCCATCTGCGCCCAGCTCCTGTTCCTACAGAGTCAGGATCCGAAGAAGGAGATTTCCGTCTACGTGAATTCTCCCGGCGGCAGCGTCACGGCGGGTCTCGCGATCTACGATACGATGCAGTTCGTGAAGTGTCCGATCGCCACCTACTGCCTCGGCCAGGCCGCGTCGATGGGTGCGGTGCTGCTTACTGCGGGTACGAAGGGTCGCCGTTTCTCGCTTCCCAACGCGCGCATCATGATCCATCAGCCGTGGGGCGGTGCCGAAGGCAAGGCGTCCGATATCGAGATCACGGCCCGTGAGATTCTTCGTCTCAAGGAGAAGCTCAACGAGATCCTCGCCAAACACTCCGGCCGCAAAGTCGATGAGGTCGTGCGCGATACCGATCGCGATCACTTCATGAGTGCCGAAGAGGCGAAGAGCTGGGGCCTCATCGACGAGGTGCTGGGACAGTGAAGCGCGGCAAATCGCAAGACGAGGAAGTTCTCTTCTGTTCCTTCTGCGGACGCAGTTCGCAGGAGGTGCAGATGCTTCCCGGACCGGACGGAAACATCTGCGTCGACTGCATCCATCGCGCGCATGAGATCGTGACGATGCAGGAGAAGCGGACACAGAAGCAGAAGGTCGAGCCGCTGCCGCCGACTCCGACTCCTAAGGAGATCAAGGCGTTCCTCGATCAGTATGTGATCGGACAGGACGAGACCAAGAAAGTGCTTTCCGTCGCGGTCCACAACCACTACCGCCGTCTCGAGGCCCAGGAGAAGGCCGACAAGGCGAAGGGCGGATCAAAGACCGCGCCCGGCGGTTTCGGCGGACGCACCGACGATGTCGAAATCGAGAAGTCGAACATTCTGCTCGTAGGTCCGACCGGCAGCGGCAAGACGCTGCTTGCGAAGACGCTCGCCAAGATCCTCGGGGTGCCGTTCGCCATCGGAGACGCGACCGTGCTCACTCAGGCCGGCTATGTCGGTGAGGATGTCGAGAACCTCGTGCGCTATCTTCTGCAGAATGCGGACGGCAACGTCGAGCTCGCCAAGCGCGGCATCATTTACGTCGATGAGATCGACAAGATCGCCTCCAAGACCGATAACGTCTCGATCACTCGCGACGTGGGCGGCGAAGGCGTCCAGCAGACCTTGCTCAAACTTATCGAGGGGACGGTCTGCCGCATTCCTCCGAAAGGCGGCAGGAAGCATCCCGACCAGGAGTACATCGAAGTCGACACGACGAACATCCTCTTCATCTGCGGCGGTGCGTTCGTCGATCTCGATAAGATCATCAAGGCCAGAAGCGACAAAGGTGCGATCGGCTTCGGTTCGATCGATGAGAACGCCGAGAAGGCCGCCAGCAAGGATAATGACGGACTTTCCGTGCTCAAGGATGTCAGGCCCGAAGATCTCGTCAAGTACGGACTCATTCCCGAGTTCACGGGACGTCTTCCCGTGGTCACGGTGATGGATGAGCTTTCTGAGGATGATCTCGTGAGGATTCTCACCGAGCCGAAGAACTCGCTCGTCCGGCAGTATACGAAGCTTCTCGCCATGGATGGCGTTGAACTCACCTTCGAAACCGCCGCGCTCAAGGCGCTCGCCAAGAAGGCGCTCGAGCGCAAGACCGGTGCGCGCGGACTCCGTGCGGAGATGGAAAAGCTCATGACCGACGTCATGTACGAGGCCCCGGGCAATTCCAAGATGAAGAAGGTGGTCGTTACTGAGCAGATGATCGAGCAACGATTAGGTTGAAGGTCGAGGAAAAATGACACTCACGCTTCTTAAGGCAAAGCTTCATCGCATTCACATCACTGAGGCCTGTCTCGATTACGAAGGTTCGCTGACTCTTGATCCCGACGACATGGAAGCCGTCGGGATTCTTCCCTACGAGAAGATCCTCTGCGCCGATGTCGAGAACGGAAACCGTTTCGAGACGTACGCCATCGCCGGCAAGCGCGGCAGTCACGTCTGCTGCCTCAACGGTGCTGCGGCCCACAAGGGCAAGGTCGGCGACCGTCTGATCGTAATGTGTTTCGCCCAGATGGACGAACACGAAGCCCGCGGATGGACTCCGCGAGTAAAGCATTTCACGTAAGGCCCCAAAGCCAAAGGAGAAGTTCCCATGATATCTACGGTACTGGCGGTTGTTTTTGCGGTAAGCGGATTGGTAGAGTGGGAGTTCCCACGACCTGGAAGTTGTCACGAAGGCCTCGCCTTTGCGGACGGCAACACGGGCGCGCTTGTCTGGGGCGGCGGCGAGACCATTAACGTCACGCTCGGGCGCGGCGATCTTTGGGATCACCGCGGCGGATATTCCTGGACGGCCGATCAGAGCTACACCAACATCGTCCGCCTCGCCCGCGCCGTGGACGCGAAGGGACTCAACGAGCTTTTTTACAAGGAAGTTCCCGCCGGCGAGCCGCGTAATCCGCTCATTCTCGCGCTCGGACGCATCGTCGTCTCCGTGCCCGGATGTGAAGTGAAGCACGGCGAACTTGATCCGAAGACGGGACTCGGTGCGCTCGATTTCGTCCGTAAGGCGGGCAAGCCCTTCAAGGTGCAGCTGGCGATGTCCAAGCGCGGTTTCACGATGAAGTTTCCGGCGGACGTCGCGTTCTCCGCGAAGGCGGTTTCCTCGATGGACAATCCCACCTTCGGCAAGCAGCTCAAGGCGCTCAACCACCGCGAGCCCGAGAAGTGGTCCGCGGCGGATGGTTCGGAGGGCGGCTTCTTCTGGCGACTGGTGAATCCCAAGGACGCTCCCGTGTCCGTCGCCTGGACGAAGAAGGACGGCGAGCTTTCCATCGCCACCGCCCGCGGCGAGAAGAAGGCGAAGGCGTCCGCCGACTACGCGACGGTGCGCAACGAGTCCATCGAATACTGGTCCGCCTTCTGGAAGCGCGGCGCGCGCGTGTCCGTTCCCGATCCCGTCATCCAGCAGATCTTCGATTACGGCATGTATCGCTTCGGTGCGATGACCGATCCGTCGGGATATCCCGCAGGCCTTCAGGGCCAGTGGCTCGAGGATAACGGGTTTATTCCCTGGAGCGGTGACTATCACTTCAACATCAATGTCCAGGAATGTTACTCGCCCGCTTACCGCGGCGGACATTTCGAGAACCTGAAGCCGCTCTGGAAGATGATGATGAGCTGGAAGCCGCTTCTCCGCGAGAACGCGCGCAAGTTCGTCGGCATCGACAACGGCTATGTGCTGCCGCATTCGGTTAGCGATCAGGGCGTCAACATCGGCGGCTTCTGGACCGGCACGATCGATCATGCTTCCGCCGCCTGGATGGCTTCGATGATGTTCCGCTACGTGAAGTACTCCGGCGATGTCGAGTTTCTTAAGAAGGACGCCTACGACTTCATGAAGGGCGCGATGAACGTGTATCTGGCGATGTTCGAGGAATATCAGGGACGGCTCTCGATTCCCCTCGCGCCCTCGCCCGAATGGCAGGGCAGCAACATCCGTCACGCGGTCGGACGCGATCCGTCGTTCCAGCTCGCCGCGGCCCATCGTCTCGCGATCGATCTCATCGACGCGGCGAAACTCCTTGGCGAAAGTCCTGACGCGCGCTGGTCCGACCTGCGCAAGCGCCTTCCGCTCTACACGACCTACCGCCGCGGCAGGAACGCGCCGCCTGAGGTCTGGGGCTCGTCGAGGGACGGATACATCGCTATCTTCGAAGGGGTCGGACTCTGGGAATCTCATCGTCACCATTCGCACATGGCCGGCATCTATCCTTTTGCCACGATTCCTCACACCGGCAAGGACGCAGTCGCGATTTCGCGTACCTTCGACAACTGGATCGAGAAGGGTACTGGGCTTTGGACCGGCTGGTGTACGAGCTGGGCCTCGATCCTCCATACCGATGCCGGCAACGCGGTTGCCGCGGTTGAGATGCTCAAGAACTGGAAGACGTATTTCAACAATCCCGGACACGGCTCGCTGCATGACGCCTGGTCTCGCGGCTTCACCCAGATGTGCGGCCGAAGGGACATCATGCAGATGGATGGACAATGTGCCGCGGTCACGGCCGTGATGGAACTGATGGTCCACGAGATCGACGGCAAGGAAAAATTCTTCCGCGGCTGTCCGCAATCCTGGAAGACCGTATCCTTTGAGAACATTGCGCTTTCCGATGGACGCCGTGTGAGCGGACGCCGCGAGAACGGGAAGGTGTCCATCGAATATTCGGGGAAGTGATTATGAAGAAACTTGATTACAAGTGGACGGCTCTCGCGCTTTTGTGGGTGGCTTTTTTCCTCCAGCAGGGTACGCGGCAGCTCTTTGGTCCGTCGGTGCCCGCGATCTGCGGTTCGCTCGGGGTGGACAAGGTGGCGGTCGGTATGGTCGGCACGGTCTTCGCGATGGTCTACGGCTTCTGCGTTCCCGTTGCCGGCATCACCGCTGACCTCTTCAGTCGCAAGTGGATGGTGACCATCGGCGTCGCCGTCTTCTGCCTCGGCATCTTCCTCTCGGGTTTTGTCGCCACCCTCGGACTCTTAGTGGTCACTTACGGTGTCCTCAATGGCGCCGGACAGACCTTCTATTATCCGTCCGCGACCTCGCTCGTCTCGCAGCTCCACAAGGAATCTCGCGCAACGGCGATTTCGATTCTGCAGCTCGGACTCTACCTCGGCATCGTCGGCTGCGGCACGCTCGCCGGCTTCGTTGCCGGGAAGGGCGGTGAGAGCTGGCGGACTCCGTTCCTCGTTTTCGGTGCGATCGGTCTCGCCTGGTCGCTCGTGCTCGTCTTCGCGCTCAGGAACACGAGACCGGAAGAAGGAGGAGAGGAAGAAGGAAAAAGGAAAAAGGAAAAAGGAAAAGCGGAAAGTGGGAAAATTTCTGAGGCGATCAAGGCGGTTGTTTCGAAGCCGACGGCGATTTGCGTGACGCTCGGACTTGCGATGATGATCTATGTCGACATCGGCTTCAAGAACTGGATGCCCGCCTTCCTGCAGGAGAATTATATGAAGGACGTGCCCTCGCTCGCGCGGTGGTATGGACTTCACGCCGTCCTCTGGCATTACCTTGGCGCGATTGTCGGCATCCTGCTCGGCAGCCGCATCGGTGACAAGCTCGTGAAGGGACGTCCCGGAATCCGTCTTGAGCTCGGCATCGTCGGACTTGGAATGGGCATTCCGTTCATCGTGCTCATGGCCTATGCGCCGTCCTTCTTCATCTGCTGCGCGGCAATGCTCGTCTTCGGATTCTTCCGCGGCATCTACGATTCCAATTTCATGGCCTCGTTCTTCGATGTCGTGAATCCCCGCTATCATGCGTCCGGCTGCGGCATCATGATGTGCATCGCCTTCCTCTTCGGCTCGCTTTCTTCGACGGTGTTGCCGTTCCTCGCGAAGGTCTTCGGCGGTAACATGTCGCTTTCGATGTCGTCCCTCGCCGGCTTCTACCTGATTGGCGCGGCAGTCATCCTGCTCGCCCGCGTCCGTTTCCTCTCGCGTGATAGAATATGACCTCCAAAATAATGGGTATCGTCAACGTCACGCCGGACTCGTTTTCGGACGGCGGACGTTTCTTCAAACCTGAAGAAGCAATCCGCCGCACGAAGAACATGCTCGACGAGGGGGCGGACATCATCGACTTCGGCGCGGAATCGACGCGTCCCGGCGCGACTGAGCTTTCTTGGGAGGAAGAGTGGGCGCGACTCGACCCCGTACTGTCACTCTTGCCCTCTTCCCTTCGCCATCCGCCTGCCTTTCTCTCGATCGACACCTATCATCCTGAAACCGCCGAGCGCGCTCTCGCGAAAGGCGCGAACATGATCAACTGCGTCCACTCGAAGTCCATTCCCGAAATTGCCGCGCTTTGTACGAAGAAGGGTGCGGACCTCGTCGTCCCCTGGCGGCTTGGATGGACGAAGGACGATTGCGGCTATACATTGGACGAATTGAGGACGCAGGGACTCGATCCGTATCTTGATCCGATGATCGGCTTCGGTACCGATCGCGACGAGGACCTTAAGCTTCTCAGATCGCTGCCCGAGCTCGCGAAACTGGGACGCGTCCTCATCGGTGCGAGCCGCAAGCGCATCGTCAAGAAACTTACCGGCGAGAAGGTGACTGGCAAGAACCTCGGCGGCAACCTCGGCATCGCGGTCTGGTGCGCGCTCCATGGCGCGAGCGTCGTGCGCGTCCACGATGTTGCGGAAACCGTGCAGGCCCTCCGCGTGACCGCCGCGCTCGAAGGAGATGCGCCTAATGCTTGAAATCGACATCATCAGCGTTCAACCGCAGATGTTCGACGGATTCCTCACCGAGTCCATCGTGGCGCGGGCGGTGAAGAAGGGACTCTGCAGCGTCCGTGTGGTGGACCTCAAGCAGTGGGGAATCGGCCGCTGGAAGAAGACCGATGATCGTCCCTACGGTGGAGGTCCAGGAATGCTCATGCGCTGCGAGCCGTGGTTTGCCGCGGTGGAAGCGACCGCAGGCGGTGAAGAGGCGATGAAGGCCGCGATCGCCGCCGGCACTCTTCGCATCATCATGACCTCTCCCAAAGGCCGCACCTTCACTCAACGTGACGCCAAACTCCTATCTTCAACTCTTCAACTTCCGACTTCAACTTCCTCCTCTCAATCCCAAACATCTCTGTGCCTCTGTGCCTCTGCGGGATCAACTTCCCCCTCCCCATCTCCTCACCTCATCTTTCTCTGTGGCCATTACGAGGGTTTCGACGCGCGAATTGAAACGCTGGTCACCGACTTCTATTCGCTCGGCGACTTTGTGATGACAGGTGGAGAACTTGCCGCGGCGGCGATGACGGACGCGATCGTGCGGCTCATTCCCGGAGCGCTCGGCGGAGGTCCAGCGGCGACGGCCTCGGAGAGTTTCGGCAGTGACGGACTCCTTGAGGCGCCGCAATATACTCATCCGCCAGAGTTCCGCGGCATGAAGGTTCCCGAAGTGCTGATGAGCGGAGACCATGCGAAGATCGAGCGCTGGCGCAAGGCGGCCGCCGAATCGGAGACCCGTCACCTCCGTCCCGATTTAACCTAACTTCAACTCCCGCCTCCCCCTCCATCCCCTACTTTCTCATTTCTACTCTCTCATCTCTCATCTCTCATTTCTCATCTCTCATCTCTCATTTCTCATCTCTCATCTCTCATTTCTCATCTCTCATGTCTGACTTCCTCCTCTCCCTTCGCTCCGTCTCGCTTGCTTTCGGTGGACCCAAGGTTCTGGACGACGTATCGCTTTCGATTTCGCGCGGAATGCGTGCTGCGCTGACGGGACGTAACGGCGAGGGTAAATCCACGCTCTTCAAGGTCATCGCTGGCACGCTCGAGCCGGACAGCGGTGAGATCGTCCGCGCCCCCGGGCTCAAGATCGAATACGTGGGACAGTCCGTCGATTCCGACAACCTGCATTCCGGCGGTGAGATCCGCCGCGCGCTTCTCGAGAAGGCGATTCTCTCCCAACCCGACCTGCTCATTCTCGACGAGCCGACCAATCATCTCGACATCGAAGCAATCGATTGGCTGGAGGCGATGCTGCGCCGTCAGCGCTCGCTCGCCGTCCTCATCGTCACCCACGACCGGCGCTTCCTGCGCAGGGTCGCCACCAAGATCTTCGATCTCGACCGCGGCGAGCTTTCCGGTTGGGAATGCGATTACACCACCTTCGTCAAGCGCAAGGCCGACCTCATAGCGGACGAAGCCGTCTACTGGGAACGCAAGTCGAAGAAGCTTGCCCAGGAAGAGGCGTGGATTCGCCGCGGCGTCAAGGCGCGCACGACACGCAATGAGGGACGAGTCGCGGCACTGATGAAGCTCCGCGAGGAATTTGCCGCGCGTCGCAAGCAGCTCGGCGTCTCGTCCATGAAGCTTGATACTGCCGCGGCCGGGGGACAGCTCGTGATGAAGATAAAGGACCTCGGCTTTTCCTACAACGCCGCGCGTCCCATCGTCTCGAACTTTACCGCCAACATCCTCCGCGGCGAACGCATCGGCATTCTCGGACGCAACGGTGCGGGCAAGACGACTCTCCTCAAACTTCTCACCGGCAAGCTCGAACCGTCCAGCGGCTCGGTCACTGTCGGTACCGGTGTCGAGATGGCGTTTCTCGATCAGCTGCGCGGAGAACTTCGGCCCGACCTCACCGTCGGCGAGAATATTGCGAGCGATCGTGATGAGGTTATCGTCGGCGGTGTGAAGAAGCACGTCTATTCTTATCTTGCCGACTTTCTCTTTCCGCCGGAGCGCGTGCGTACTCCGGTCGCGGCGCTTTCTGGTGGCGAGCGCGCTCGGCTGATGCTTGCAAAGCTCTTCCTCAAACCGGCCAATCTGCTCATCATGGACGAGCCGACGAACG
>DCIL01000022.1:10015-11252 GCA_002315875.1 Verrucomicrobia bacterium UBA1727
CTCGACATCGAGACGCTCGAACTTCTCGAAGAGCAGCTTCTCAACTACGGAGGTACTCTTCTCCTGGTCTCGCATGACCGCGAGTTTCTCGACAATGTCGTCACCTCGACTCTGGTGATGGAAGGGGACGGTTCTGTGAAGGCGTATCCCGGCGGCTATGAGGACTACCAGCGCCAGCGCGAGGCCTCTGCCGCGGCGTCCGCCACCCCCGCGCCAACGTCCGCCGCCAAGCCGAAGAAACCGGTCAACATCACCATAAAGAAGCAGCCCCTGCCGATTGCCGCGAACAAACGTGCCGAATTCAAGTGCAATCCCTTCGCCAACCTCTGATATTATCGCCCGTACACGCGCTGCCTTGCCCGTGGACGCGATGGTCCCCATCGCGTCGTAACATTGACCTTGTAGCGCTGTGTGTGATATAATTCGCCTAAGCTGAAAGTATATTACGACAGCTGAGATAACCTTACAACCGATGAAAATCCTCTTTGCAGAAGATAACCTTGAGTATCGTAAGGAGCTAACGCGGCAGCTCGAGAGCGAGGGCTATGAAGTTGTGGGTGCGGCCAATGGTGAGGTTGCGCTGGAGCTTTTTGGCAAGAAGAAGTTTGATCTCGTGCTGCTCGATCTCGACATGCCCCTTTGCAATGGCAAGGTCGTCTGTCGCGAGATTCGCAAGCGTTCGCCCTCGCTGCCGATTGTCATCCTTACTGAGAATGACTCGTCGCTCAATGAGTCCAACCTGCTCGATCTCGGAGCCGATTACTTCATCTCGAAGAGCGACTTCGAAATCCTCTTCGCGGTCCTCCGGCGGATGATCGCCCGCGCCCAAGCGACTGGCTGCGGGTCGGATAAGATCATGGTCGATGACATTGCCATCGATGGATCGCAACTGACCAAGACCGAGACGGATCTTCTCCGTTATTTCTTGACCCGCCGCGGTGAGACGGTCAGCCGCGAAGACATCATCATGGCTCTGCGCGGCAGCGGCTTCGCCTGCGAGGATTCGCTCGTCTACACCCACGTTTGCAATCTGCGCAAGAAGCTCGAGAAATTCGGCCTCACGATTGATACCGTCCACGCCCGCGGCTATCACTTTGCGTAACGCTCAAGCTTATTCCGTTTTTTAAGACAGTTGAAGAATTTTGCCA
This sequence comes from Verrucomicrobia bacterium UBA1727, assembly GCA_002315875.1. Classification (GTDB taxonomy): domain Bacteria; phylum Verrucomicrobiota; class Kiritimatiellia; order RFP12; family UBA1067; genus UBA1067. Next base: position 11,164 of record DCIL01000022.1, read on the forward strand.
GCCGTGCGTGTTTTTGTCAACGCGACGACCGATTCTCGGCGGCTCACTTGCGTCCGTCGGGGGTCTGTCGCTATAAGCCACTCCCCGCT
>DCIL01000090.1:0-410 GCA_002315875.1 Verrucomicrobia bacterium UBA1727
GGCCTGACGGAAGACGAGTATGCGGCGGCGATCTCCCGCGTCAAGAACGTGCATGGCGCGACCGGCTATCGGGCGATGGTCAACGCGGTCACGCTTGTTCGGGATGGTTATGACTTTGTTCCCAAGACGTCCGGCGTCGAGCCGTTCAAGCTCGAATACATTGATTTCGTCCATCCCGAACGCAACATCTTCAAGGTTCTCAATCAGTTTGAGTATCATGAGGGCAAGAAGCAACGCATCCCCGATGTCGTTTTGTTCGTCAACGGCATCCCGCTCGTCATCGTCGAGCTGAAGAATCCGGCGAACATCCATGCGGACATCAAGGCGGCTCATGCCCAGATCTACAAGCGGTATTGGGGCGACATCCCGAGCTTCATGAAGTATTGCGCGTTGGCCGTCGTGTCGGACGG
>DCIL01000090.1:439-2034 GCA_002315875.1 Verrucomicrobia bacterium UBA1727
ACGAGCGTGTCGGCCTTTGAGTATTTCTACGCATGGAAGAAGGTCGACTCTCCTTCGCCAAAGGATACGGAGAGCAAGGAAGAGGTCTCCGGCGTCAAGGAACTTGATACGATGATTCAGGGTGCGCTCAAGCCGGAGCGGCTTTTGGAGATCTATCGCGATTATCTCTATTTCCCCGATCCGGCGGAGGGCGACGAGAAGGAAATCGCCATCGTCTGCCGCTATCCGCAGTTCTTCGCGGCGCGTAAGCTCAAGGCGCACATCCTCTCGGCTTTGCGTTCGGGCGGCGGCGACGGCAAAGGCGGTCTCTATTTCGGTGCGACGGGCTGCGGCAAGACCTACACGATGCTGTTCCTTTCGCGGCTTCTTTCGCTTCGCTGTCGTGACAAGCTGGGGAGCCCCACGGTCTTGCTGATCGTTGACCGTGAGGACTTGTCGAGTCAGGCCGGTAAGCTCTTCTGCAATTCGACGGAATACCTTTGCGACAAGAACGTCCGTGTCTTCGAGAGCCGCGAGGATCTCGCGAAGGAAATGACCGAGCGTAAGAGCGGCGGCTTCTACATCACGACGATCCAGAAGTTCACGGAATCGACGGGACTGCTGACGAACCGCTCCAACGTCATCTGCATGAGCGACGAGGCGCATCGGACGCAGAACAATATCGGTTCGCAGCTCAAGACGAACGACCTCGGCGCGTTCGTCTCGTATGGCTTCGCCAAGTATCTTCGGGACGCCTTGCCCAATGCGACGTATTGCGGCTTTACCGGTACGCCGATTGACGAGGCCGTTGCCGTCTTCGGCGGTATTGTTGATCAATACACGATGCGACAGGCCCAGAAGGACGGGATTACCGTCGGCATCCACTACGATCCGCGTCTGGCGCGTGTCTTCCTCGACAACAAGAAGGCCGAGGAGATCGAGGCGTATTACCGGCAATGCGAGCAGTCGGGAACGAGCGAGGAGGATGCGGCGCTTTCCAAGAAGGCGATGAGCGACATGAAGCGAATCCTCGGCGATCCGGATCGGCTTGAGCGCGTCGCCAAGGACATCATTCAGGATTATGAGACGCGGTGCGACGATAAACCGGCGCTTCTGCAAAAGGCGATGGTGACGTGCAGTGACCGCGCTCTCGCATGGGAGCTTTACAAGATCATCAAGCGGCTCAAGCCGGAATGGTGCGAACCCCACAAGGCGCTTGATGAATCGCAGATCGACGTCCAGCGGCTGGAGAAGCTGAAGGAAATCCCCTACGTCAATCTGATCGCCACGCGAGACGAAAAGCGAGATCCGAAGGAGCTGTATCTCCTTTTGGGCGATTCGCAGAACCGCAAGGACTTGGCCGAGGCATTCAAGGATGACGATTCCAATTTCCACATTGCTATCGTCGTGGATATGTGGATCACGGGCTTCGATTGTCCGAGCTTGACCTACCTCTACAACGACAAGCCGCTCCAGAAGCATACGCTCATCCAGACGATCTCCCGCGTCAATCGGCGATACAAGTCGAAGAGCTGCGGCGTCATCATCGACTACATCGGCATCCGCGAGAAGATGCAACAGGCCATCAAGCAGTATGGCGGCGATGATGAGGATTC
>DCIL01000090.1:2187-2702 GCA_002315875.1 Verrucomicrobia bacterium UBA1727
CAGACCGCTGCCGAGTTCGTCCTTTCACAGACTGTTGCCGAGAAGGATGAAAAGGCCGTGACGTTCCAGACGCGCTTCGGGGGACACGTCAAGCGTTTGAGGGCTGCTTATGCGCTTTGCAATCCCGCTGGCGTTCTCACGGACGAAGAGACGGCGTGGAGTCAATGCTTCATGGGCGTCTATTCGTTCCTGATGAAGATGGTTGCTCCGCGTCATGATACGGAAGCGATGAATCGAGCCGTTGAGAAGATGGTCGAAGAAGCGCTGATCTGCACGGGCGTTGAGGCCGTCCTCGGGCGCGAGGAAGGCGAAGATGAGTTTGTCTTCGGGGCGGACTTCATGAAGGAACTCGACAAGATCGAGATGCCGAACACGAAGTTCCAATTGCTGATGAAGATGCTCAAGCGTGTTATCCGCGATTACAAGAAGACCAACAAGGTTCGGGCCGAATACTTTGAAAAGCTCTTGGCCGAGACGGTTGAAGAATACAACACGCGGGACAAGCTGACATTTGC
>DCIL01000090.1:2730-7841 GCA_002315875.1 Verrucomicrobia bacterium UBA1727
GCGAACGATGCGGTCAACCGCGTCTCGTTCGTCGTGAATCAGAAGATCGAGGAACTTTCCGGCAAGTTGATCCAGCTCTTGAAGGACGTCGAAACCGACAAGACCGAGTTCAAATCCCTCGGCATCACCTTTGAGGAAAAGGCGTTTTACGACATCCTCGTCGATCTCCGTGATACGCACAAGTTCGAGTATGCGGACGAGAAGTGCAAGACGCTGGCGAAGAAGATCAAATCGCTGGTGGATGGAACGAGCGTCTACGCCGATTGGATGAACAACGATAATCTCCGCAATCAGCTGGCGACCGATCTCACGACGCTCCTCTACACCGAGGGCTACCCGCCGGATTGGGACGATGAGGTCTTCCAGAAGGTCCTTGAACAGATGGAAAACTACAAGCGGTATCAATCTGATTTATGATATAATGCGCAACATTAACCTCAAGTCAAGGAACAAGTTATGATAGCCACTGCGATTACGTTTGCCGTGCTGACGCTCAGCGCTGACTTCACGGCTCCTAATGGCGAGATCCGCCGTGACCTGCATTGCTCGGGCTTCGGTCCGCAAATCTGCTCGTGTCCGTGGGAGTACATCGAGAATCTCAAGTCCTTTGGCATGAAGGCCTCGCGCACCCACGACTGGGCGCTCATCAACCCGAACGAGCGCGTCTGCGACAATCACATGGTCTTTCCGCTCGATCATCTCGACCCGAAGGATCCGAAGAGCTATTACTTCAAGGCGACGGACTTCCTGCTGAAGCGTACGATCCAGGAGTGTGGACATGAGGTGTTCTACCGTCTCGGCACCTCGATCGAGCACGCCTACTACGGCGGCAGGTTCAACATCAATATTCCGAAGGATTTCGACCGCGTCGCCGAGAACTTCGCAGCGACCGTGCGTCATTACAACCGCGGCTGGGCTGAGGGCTTCAACTGGAACATCAAGTATTGGGAAATCTGGAACGAACCAGATGGCGTCGGCAACATGTGGTGGCTCCCCGATGACGATCCGCGTTTCACCAACAAGCCGGCCAACATGAAGGATCAGAAGGCGGTGGAGGCGGCGCGGGAGAAGCGTTGCCGCGAGCTCTTCGTCGAGTTCTACGTCACTTGTCTCAAGCGCCTCAAGTCCGAGTTCGGCGATTCAATCAAGGTGGGCGGTCCCGCGATGTGCGGTTGGAAGGGTGATTATTTCAAGGACATCCTCACCGCCTGCAAGCAGGCCGGGGTTGCGCCCGATTTCATCTCCTGGCATCATTACATGGAGGATTCCGACTGTGCGGTGAACGCCATCCGGCAGGCACGTGAGCTCTGCGATTCGTTCGGCTTCACGAAGTGCGAGCTCATCATCAACGAGTGGCATTACTTCAGCTTCAGCGATTATGACTGGAACATCCTTCGCTCACCGAAGCCGGAGGCGATTCGCAAGTGCTGGACGGGTCCCCGTTCCCACAACGGCATCGACTCCTCGGCGTTCTTCCTCTCCACGGTTTCGCGTTTCCACGATACCGCGCTCACCCAGAGCTATTACTATGGTTGCAGCAACATCGGCTCGTGGGGATACATGGATTCGCTCAAGCAGAAGTACAAGATCTTCTACGCGCTGCAGCTGATGGGCAAGTTCATGAAGACCTACAAGAACCGCTTCGTGGCGAAGGGCGTCGATCCGAAGGGTCCGTCGATCGCGACCATTCTCGCGGCGAAGAGTGCGGATGGCAAGAAGAGCGCGCTGCTCATTGCCGATTACCGCGTGCGTACGAAAGAGATCACTGTTGACGTGAAGGGCATTCCGGCTGACGCCAAGGTGAAGGCCACGGTGCTCGACTACACGCAGGACCTTGCGTCCGCTCAGGTCATCTTCAAGGACGGCAAGCTCACGATTCCGAAGACGGACGAGGAGAGTGCGGCGTATCTCGTCGAGTTCGAATGATCGTTGATTTCCACGTCCATTCCACCGCTTCCGACGGCACGCGCGATCCTCGCGATCTTGCCGCGGAAGCGGAACTACGTGGTTTCCGGGCGATTGCGCTCACCGATCACGACAATTGCGATGGCATAGCCGACTTCACCGGCGTTCCGGGCATCGAGCTTTCGATCGAGCCGGGGTCGGGTTTCGACAGATTTCATCTGCTCGGACTCGGGATCGATCCCGAGAACGCACGACTCAAGGAGTTTCTTCGGAGCATTCTCGACGGACGCAACCGCCGCAACGAACGCATCTTCGCGAACTTCCATCGGCTGGGCATTGATATTCGTCCCGAGCCGCACGGCGAGGTCCTGGCGCGTCCGCACTTCGCTCGCTGGCTCATGGAGCATCGATATGTCTCTTCCATTGCCGAGGCATTCGGGAAGTATTTGACACCGGATGCTCCGGACGCGACGCGCTGTTACGAGGAGCGGTATCATCCGTCGCAGGAGGAGGCGTTTTCGGTGATTCACGGTGCAGGCGGAATCTGCGTGATGGCGCATCCCAGGTATTGGAAGAACGAATGGAAGCGCGTCGGTTGCGATTTTGCCGCGGCGGAACGCTCATTTGCCGAGCTCAAGGAGAAGGGGCTTGATGGCCTCGAGGCGCTGTATCAGGCGAATCTGCCCGAGGAGGATGTTCGGTTTACGATGATCGCCGAGCGCTTGAAGCTTCTCAAGTCGGCGGGCAGTGACTATCATGGGGCTAACAAGCCGACGATTCCGCTCGGCATGGAAGTTACGGAAAAGTTCATATCTCCGCTCCTTGAACAGTTGCGATTGAATGTAGTATAATACGAGAAAATTTCAAATAAGGATATTGACTATGGAAGAAAAGATCAAGGCGAAACTCGAAGTTCTTCGTACTGGATTGCAGGCGGATGGCGGCGATCTGGAACTTGTGAAAATTGAGGGTAAGGTCGTTTATCTCAAGCTTGTCGGACATTGCGGATCCTGTCCGTTCGCGATGATGACCATCAAGCAGGGCATTGAAGTCGGTCTTCAGGAGATTGATCCGGAAATCACCGTGGAAAGGGTGATGGAGGCATGAAGACGGTCAATGTGAGTCTGGTCGGCGTTGGTGGGCAGGGAATCATTCTGACGGCGGATCTGCTTGCGAAGACGGCGGCGATTGCCGGGTTGGACGTCAAGAAGTCCGAGATTCACGGCATGGCCCAGCGCGGCGGCAGCGTGACGAGTCAGGTGCGTTTTGGTGAGAGTGTCGCTTCGCCCATCATTCAGGAAGGCACTGCCGACATCCTCATCTCCTTCGATAAGCTCGAGGCGGTGCGCAATGCCGGCGTACTCGCGAAAGACGGCGTGGCAATCGTCAACGATCTCTATCTCACTCCGGTCACGGTTTCGTCCGGCCAGCAGCAGGATGTCGCCGATCTCGGCGGACTTCTCAAGAAGACCTTCGCAAAGCGACTGGTGCTCGTCGATGCGATGAAGATCGCGCGAGAAGAGGTTGGGAACGAGCGGACGATGAATATGGTCATCGCCGGCGCGCTTTCGGCCCGTTGTCCTTTCAAGGAGGCGGACTGGATGAAGGCGCTCGAGTCCTTGCTCTCCGGTCCCAAGGCGAAGCTTCTTGATATCAACAAGAAGGCCTTTGCCCTCGGCCGCGCCGCGGTTTCAGTTTGACTATGCGCAAGCTTTTCTGGCAGATTTTCAAGTATGGCATAATCGGAGTTTTCGCGACGATAATCAATCTTGTCGTGGCGGAGATTTGCGCGGCGTATGTGTGGCCCTGTCTCGGGGCGGATGATCTGTTCGTAAAGTATTGCGGCTTTTCCGCGTCCGGGGTCGATGACTCGGTGCGTGCCGTGCTTGCGGTCTATTGCAATCTCGTCGGCTTCTTCGTGGCGAATGTGGTCTGCTGGCTTCTCAATCGCAAGTACGTGTTCACGCCAGGTCGTCATCGCTGGTACATGGAGTATCTTTATTTTCTTGCCGGCAGCGGTTTCGCGATCGCCTGCGGTTCGGCGGCGATCTGGGCGCTGGTCAGGTACTACGGAATGCAGACGACGTATTCGTTCGTGATCAATGTAATGGTTTCCGTGGCGGTCAATTTCGTGGTTCGCAAGTTGTTCGTATTCAAGGATTAGACGATGAATAAGTTTCATTCTGTTTTCTTCGTGCTCGCGGCAAGCGTCGGCTTTACGGCCATCGCCGAGAACGTCGATTATGCCGCTATCGCCGAGCAGGCGGTGAAGGCGGCGGCCGAGCGTCAGGCGCGTGAGTCGGCGGAGTGGGAGAAGTCCGCTCGCGAGACCGCCGAGAAGACGGCCAAGGAGGCGACGGAGGATGCGATCAAGGCCGCAGTCGAGAAGGCCGCGGCGGCGGCCGCGAAGGAGGCCGCGGCGGCGGCGGCCGAGACCGCGGCGAAGGAGACGGCGAAGGCGATTGCGGACGAGAAGGAGGCGAAGGCCGAGCGCAAGGAGGAGCTCAGTCGCATCAATACCCGCGTCTTCCATCTCAATCATGCGTCGGCGAAGGAAGTGGCCGATAATCTCAATACGATGTGGAACGGCGAGTTCGGCCAGGTGTGGAAGGTGACGAAGATGGCGGTTCCGTTCCCCGAATCGAATTCGGTCTTGGTCACGGCTCCGCGACTCATTCTCGATGCCTGCGAGAAGGCGGTCGCGCTTCTCGACACCGAAGCTCCGCAGGTCTACATCGAGGCGCGTTTCGTTGAACTCGGCAATACTGCGTCCCATAAGGTCGGTATTGACTGGGCGTTGCTCGGCGGGACTACGATTGAGGGTAGCGCCGGTGGAGGAATTCAGACGACCCATCTTGGAACCGGCGTGAAGGAATATACGAAAAGCGTCGTATCGCGTTCGGGCTCCACTACTACTACCGAGGGCTATGGACTGACGGGTCTTGCGAATTCAGACGGTTCGATCTCCTACTTTAACGGCACCTTGAATTTCTCTCAGATGTCGATGACCTTGAGCGCCTTGGACGCGACCGAGGATGCGAAGACGTTTTCCAATCCGAAGATCATTGTTTCGTCCGGCAAGAAGGCGACGGTGGATATGACGACGAAGTATCCGAACGTGAAGATCTCCACCAAGCGTACGACCGGAACCACGGACTCCGTCGATATCGCCTCCAGTCTTGAGGCGATTCCGGGCGAGGACAAGT
>DCIL01000090.1:7852-10200 GCA_002315875.1 Verrucomicrobia bacterium UBA1727
AGTTCATGTTCGCCAAGGAGGCGTTTTTCAGCTGGGGCATTTCGCTCGAAGTTATGCCGCGCATTTCCACGAACGGAATAATCAATGTTTCCATCGTTCCAACGATTTCCTCTCAAGAAGATTGGGTTGAAACCGGTACGAAGGACAGTGGAAGTTCCACCGGTACGGTGTCTACGAAGTATCCTGTCATCAAGGTGCAGCGGCTTGTCAGCGAGTTCAACCTCAAGAGCGGCACGACTGCCGTCATCGGCGGACTTTCGGTGACCACCGAGACGCAGAAGGATACCGGCATTCCGGTCCTGCGCGAGATTCCGTGGATCGGGACGCGTCTTTTCGGATCCACGACGCGCGTAAAGGAGCAGAAGGAGATCATCGTATTCGTGACGGTCGGTCTCATCAATCCGCGTGAAGTCATGCCTGATGCGGGTATGCCGAAGAACGCGGTCCTCGGTCGCCAGTATACCAAGGGACAGAAACTCGAGCCGGGAGATCGTCCCCAGAAGAACATGGAGGGCTTCGATTCGCTCGACCTGCGTCCGCTCGAGGAGCAGGCGAAGGATCCGCTCCAACAGAAGAAGGAGAGTCCGTTCAGTCTTTCCAATTTCTCAAACTACATCCCGTTCCGGAAGGAAGAGGAGAAGAAGTAAAAAGGAAAAAGGAAAAAGTAAAAGGGAAAAAGGAAAAGGGGAAATGCTATGAAGAAACTCGTTGCGATGTTCGTTGTGGCTGCGGCCATGGTAGCCGTGGCTGATACCGTATACCTCAAATCGGGTTCGGTTATTAAAGGCGAGAGCGGACTCATCCAGGACGGCAAGCTCAAGTTCGCGAGCGATGATCTTGGCGACCTTAACATCAAGATCGAGAACATCGTCAAGATCGACACCGTCAAGGATCATGTCGTTCAGTATAACGACGATTCCACCGAGACGGTGAAACTCGACATCAAGGACGGTAAGCTCGTGCCGGTCGGCAGCGAGGTCAATATGGATAACGTCAAGAAGACGGATCCTGAAATCGAGAAGTGGCACGGCGCCATCAACATCGCGTTTAATGCCGCGCGCGGAAACACCTATGAGAACTCCGGTTCGGTGTTCGGCTCGATGTCCCGTCGTTGGGAGAAGGATCGCTTCGGATTCGACGGCGGTTACTACTACAGCGAGACCGGCACCCGTGGCGGCGATGACAAGAAGAAGTCCACCGACCGTTGGGAGCTCCATGCTCAGCACGACCATTTCTGGATGCCCAAGTTCTACGGAATGGAAATGGGCCGTGTCGAGCGTGACATGATCAAGGGCGTGCGTGCCCGTTACGAACTCGGTCTCGGTCCCGGTTACCAGTGGCTCGACAAGACCGAACTCTGGGGCACCGGCAAGTGGACGTTCAATCAGCAGCTCGCCATCAAGTGGACGAAGGAAGAACTCGAGAATTCTCAGGATGTCAGCAAGTACGGATACGCCGCGCTTTCCTACGAACATCATCTCGCCTGGTTGATCGGTTGGAACGACGATCTCGAGCTCTTCCACAACTTCCGTTACGATCCCGAGATCGATGATTTCGACAAGTTCCTGATGCGCGCCAACATCGGCTTCAGCAAGGAGCTCTTCAACGGCTTTACCTTTGTCGGCAAGATCGAGTGCGACTATGATTCGAAGCCGGCGTCCGATCGCCGCAAGTGGGATATGCGCTATATCGCCGGCCTTGGCTACAAGTGGTGAAAGTCGCAATCGCCTATCCTCCGCTCAAGAGCGAGAAAGGGGTCCCGCTCTTAACCCAGAACCGACAGTTCCAGTGGTTCTCGCGTCCGACCTACATCTTTCCCGTCGTGCCTGCGACCGCGGCGACGATGCTCAAGAAAGCGGGACACGATGTCCTCTTTCTCGATGGCATCGCGGCGGAGATGACAAGTGATGAGTTTGATGAGAAGCTCCGTGCTTTCGCACCCGACCTCGTGGTCGTCGAAACGAAGACGCCCGTCGTAAAGCGTCATTGGGAATGGATCGAGCGCTTCCAAACCTCTCAAACATTGCAAACCTCTCCTCTCTTCGTCCTCGTCGGCGATCACGTGACGGCGCTTCCCGAGGAGTCGATCGGAAAGATAGGAGTTCACGCGATTATTCCCGGTGGTGATTGGGATTACGGACTCATCGATTTCATCAACGAGGGATGTCCGAAAGGGGTACGTCCGTTTGCTCTGCGCGAATCGATCAAGGATTTGCCGTGGATTGATCGCGATCTCGTTCATTGGGAGCTTTACGCGAAGAAGAACGGCAACTTCATGCGCACGCCCGGAACCTACATCATGGCTGGGCGGGACTGCTGGCATGCGAAGTGCACGTTCTGCAGCTGGA
>DCIL01000090.1:10269-14602 GCA_002315875.1 Verrucomicrobia bacterium UBA1727
AAGTACGGCGTCAAGGAGATCATGGACGACTCGGGATCGTTCCCGGTCGGCGGATGGCTCACCGAGTTCTGCAACGAGATGATTCGCCGCGGACTCAACCGCCGCCTTCGTCTCGACTGCAACATGCGATTCGGACGCCTCACCTTCGAGGACTACAAGCTCATGCGCCAGGCGGGTTTCCGTCTCGTCCTCTTCGGAGTCGAAAGCGCCAATCAGGCGACGCTCGACCGCTTTGTAAAGGCGCTCAAGGTCGAGGATGTGGTCAAGGGCTGCGAGTGGGCGCACAAGGCGGGACTCTCCGTGCATCTCACGTTTATGTTCGGACACAACTGGGAAGGTCCGCAGGAAATCGCCAACACCGTCCGGCTCGCGCGGCGTTTTCTCGCCAACGGCTGGGCCTCGACCTTGCAGTGTACGCTTACCGTGCCGTATCCCGGCACTCCGCTCTTCAAGGAGCTCAAGGCCGCGGATCAGCTCAATTCGCTCGACTGGGATGATTACGACCAGCGCATGGCGATCACCAAGACGCCGCACGTGAGCGAGGCGGAGATCAAGTGTGCGATCCGCCAGGTCTATCGCGGATTCCTCCAGCCGCGCGCACTGATGCACATCTTCGCGAACAATCTGTTCAACTTCGGATTCTACTATCGCGGCTTTCGCTATCTCGTCGGTCATCTTATGGACTTCAAAGGATAACTTTTGATATAATACGTCATCATGAATACTCCCTCCTACAGCGTTTCCGATTTCGGCGTCACCAAGTACGGTGAGAAGGCCAGTAAGATCACCTTGAACGGCGCCGGTGGTGTCGTCCTCGAAGTCAGCGATTACGGCGGCAAGGTAGTTCGTCTCTTCACGGCTGATCGCGACGGGAAGATGAAGGATGTGGTGGTCGGTTTCGATTCGCCGGCTGGTTGGGATAATGGCGATGCCTATTGGGGTTGCATCATCGGCCGCTACGGCAACCGCATCAAAGACGGCGTTTTCACGATGGACGGCCAGACCTACAAGCTGCCCGCGCTCAACAATGCGCCTGGCGGTATCGGCTGCAATCTCCACGGCGGAGCGCGTGGTTGGAATGCGTATGTCTGGGCGTTCGAGCCGTTCGTGAACGGAAGCGATGTCGGAGTCGTCTTCAAGCACGTCTCGCCCGATGGTGATGAGGGCTTCCCGGGCAAGGTCGAGATCAAGGTCACTTATACGCTCACGGCGGATAACGTGTGGCGCGTCGATTACGAGGCGGTGCCCGACAAGAAGACGCCGATCAACATGACTCAGCACGTCTATTTCAATTTCAAGGGTGAGTCCGGTGGTACGATCGAAGACCATATCTTCACCATTCCCGCGGCGGTTTACAATCCGACGGACAAGGGACAGATTCCGACGGGCGAGATGCGCAAGGTGGACGGCACGCCGTTCGATTTCCGTAACGGCATGCGCATCGGCGAGCGGATCAACGAGCCGGATCCCGATCTCGAGATCGGCAAGGGTTACGATCACAACTGGTGGCTTGACGGCGAGGGACTCAAGAAGGCCGCGCACTTGTCGTGTCCGCTCAACGGCCGTGCGCTCGAGGTCTGGACGACCGAACCGTGCCTGCAGGTCTACACCGCAAACTGGGCGAGCTACGATCAGCGCGGCAAGGGTGGTGAGCATCTTTCGTTCCGTTGCGGCATTGCGCTCGAGACCCAGCACGCGCCGGACTCGCCGAACCGTCCTGAATGGCCGACGACCTTCGTCGAAGCGGGCGAGACCTATCGTTCCACGACGGAGTTCCGTTTCCTGGTTGAAAAGTGAGTCAAGTCATGTCCGGATCCTCTCTTAGAGAAAAAGCGGTCAATTACCTGACGATCTTCCTGCTGCTGGCGATTGTCGCCGGCGGCATGGCTCTGATGTATCCCGATTTCAAACGCAGTAATGCGCTCAGTCGCGATAACGAAGAACTTGCAAACGACATTGACCGGCGCAAGCAGGAGATCGAGAAGCTCAAGGAGAACCAGCGGCGCTTCCGGAACGACTCCGATTTCGTGGAGATGATTGCGCGGCAGAACCACCGTGTGTTTCCCGGAGAGTTGATTTTCATTTTCGACAAGAACTGATGGCGAATTTTCTGAGGCTGCTTACCGGTATCGCGCTCCTGCCCGCGTGCTGGGGCGTGGTGAGGGCCTTTCTCGATTCGGTTTACCACGCTACCTCCGATAACAGCGTTTCAACGGAAACGATCGCGCTTTTGGGCGGCATCGCGGCCTTCACTCTCTGTTGGATGGCGCTCGCCCATCCGGTTAAGACGTACGTTCTCGGTCACGAACTTACCCACGCGCTTTGGGGACTCCTTTTCGGAGCGAGGCCTTCCGACGTGAGGGTGAGCGAGAACGGCGGCAGCGTGCGGCTCACTAAGTCGAACTTGCTGATTACGCTTGCTCCGTACTTCTTTCCGTTCTACACTTTCGTGGTGATTGTGGCCGCGCTCATCACCTACGCCTTTCTGCGTCCCTTGCCGTATCTGCCGCTCTGGATGTTTCTGATTGGCTTTACCTGGGCGTTTCACGTTCTCTTTACCTTGCAGACGCTTAGTCATCGTCAGCCGGACGTGAAACTCTACGGCCGCATCTTTTCGTGGGCGGTGATCTTCCTCGGCAATGTCGCGATCGTACTGGTGTGGCTGGCGGTGACGACTCCGCTTACGTTCTCCGAACTTGGGGGAATCCTCGTCCATCGCCTTGGCAGTGCCTATGTCGGCACGGCGTCCGCAATCTGGAATGCCGGTGTTTACGTGTTTTCGCTCTTTAAGAAATGAAAGGAAATGAGATGAAGAAGACGATGATGTTTTTCACAAGCTTGATTGCCGCGCTGACGCTTTCCGCAGCGCCCGGCAAGGCCGATCCTGTCGCCGAGGGGTATCCGGACTGGCAGGGGGTAGTGGATAAGAACTGCATCCGCGGACGCAACATCTGCGCCTCCGATCTTCGTCAGCGCGCGGTCGTCATCTACGAGACCGATGTCAATTCGCCGGCGCTCGGGCAGCAGCTCGAGGCGTCCGCCCAGCTGATCACGCTTACCGGACTTGCCGGTGCCGCGCATGGCGTCAACTGGGAGGATCGCGAAATGCCGCGTGAGTTCATTCTCGTCCATGTCGTCCATGGGGGACTGAAGAATCCTGAAGCGCTTGAGAACGCGCTGAAGCCGCCGAAGGGGGCGGACGAATCGAAGGCGGTGGCGTTCCAGGCGTTGAATGGTGCTTTCGTACCGTACTACGATCACATTACCTTCACCGGCGCACCGGACACCACCGGCAAGCTGCCTTACGTCTACGTGCTTGGTCCCGACGGCAAGGAGATCACCTATCAGGGCTCGGCGGATATAAACGGACTGAAGGCGGCGTTCGTGGCTGCGCGGAAGGAAGTCGTCAAAACCAAGAAGATGGAGTGGAAGCCGTTCTATGGCAACATCGCCGAGCCGCAGTTCTTCGGCAAGGAGCTGGAGAAGGCGGTGGCGAAGGGCAAGATCGATATGACCGCCAAGACGATCGTTAAGAATGTCGTCGATAAGAATGCGGACAAAGCCAAGGAGGCGCAGATTCTCTACGATGCGATCAATCAGACGAAGAGCGATCTTATCATGCGCATCAAGATGGAGGCGCATGCGTGTCCCCACCGCGCCTACTACGACATCAAGCAGCTGCTCAAGTATTGGCCGATGGAGAAGAAGAAAATCGATGCCCAGCTCCAGCGCATCGCCCAGATTCCGGGTGCTATGCCGCTCTGTCAGGCGTTCGCACAGGTGCTCGAGTGGGCGAATCCCAACTTCATGCCGAAGAATGCAAGTGATGCCAAGGCCATCGTCGCGAAGATGAACAAGATGAAGAAGCAGCTCTCGGTCATGAAGGAATCGAAGGTCATGGTCGTGCAGAACGGTGCGCTTCTGCTCGACACCCAGCTCGATCAGCTCATTTCCGAAATTCCCTCGCGCGTACCTGCGAAGTAAAGGAGTCAAATCATGAAGAAAGCGAAACCCAACATCGTCATCGCCCAGTCCGGTGGACCTTCCATGGTCATCAATGCCTCGCTTGGTGGGGCGATCCTCTGCGCGCGTAAGACGTTCAAGAACAGGTTCGGAAAGTTTCTCGGTGCGCGTCATGGCATCGAGGGCATTCTCAAGGGTGACTATCTCGATCTCGGCAAGGTCAACGAGGCGAAGCTGACGAAGATCATGTGGACGCCTTCGTCCGCGCTCGGCAGCTGCCGCCGGAAGCCCTCGGCGGACGACTGCCGCAGGATTTTCGAGGAGTTCCGCCGTCTCAATGTCGGTTACTTCTTCTACATCGGCGGCAACG
>DCIL01000090.1:14626-16897 GCA_002315875.1 Verrucomicrobia bacterium UBA1727
ACGATTCGGCGGACGCCGCGCGCATCGTCGCGGAAGAGGCGGCGAAGGAGAACTATCCGCTCGTCGTCTATCATATTCCGAAGACGATCGACAATGACCTTCGCTCCTGCGATCATACTCCGGGTTTCGCGAGCGCGGCGCGCTTCGTGGCGATGGCGATTCAGGGGGATGATCTCGACAACCGCGCGCTCGGCGGGGTGAAGATCGATGTGATTATGGGACGCGATGCGGGCTTTCTTACCGCGGCATCGTCCCTTGCGCGGGTGCGCCCCGATGACGGACCTCACCTCATCTACCTTCCCGAAGTCGCTTTCTCGGAGGCGAAGTTTATCAAGGACGTCAAGGCCGCGATGAAGAAGTTCGGCCGCTGCGTGATTGCGGTTTCGGAAGGCATCCGCGGCAAGGACGGCGTGCCGCTCGGCGCGAAGCTGGCGGATGGCGAGAAGGATAGTCACGGCAATGTGCAGATGAGCGGCACCGGTGCGCTCGGCGATTATCTGGCGCGACTTCTCAAGGCGAAGGCAGGCGTGAAACGTGTTAGGGCCGATACGTTCGGATATCTCCAGCGCTCGTTCCCGATGGTGCAGTCCAAGGTCGATGTCGAGGAGGCCGCGATGTGCGGCGCGTATGCCGTCCATTCCGCGATGATGGCCCAGGAAGGGGATCCGCGCGGTTTCCCGCTGATGGGCACGATCGGACTTCAGCGCAAGAAAATGAAGAAATATACGGCGGACTATGTCGCGTTGCCGATTACCGAGGCCGCGAAATTCACGCGTTCGGTACCGAAGAATTTCATCGCCGCTAACGGACACGATGTGACTGAGGCGTTCCGTGCCTATGCCGCTCCGCTCGTCGGAGATCTTCCCGTCTGCGAGGTTTTCTGATATGTTCGATTTCACCGACAGCCAGAAAAAGTCGATCGCGAACGCCATCACCCTCCTTTCGGCGGTGGTGGTGATCGCTTTCGTGATGCTCATCATCTGGGGAGTTGTCGCGGCGTTTTCGATGGCGTCGTCCGCTCTCATACCGGTCATTCTCGGATTCTTCCTCGCGCTTTTCTTCAAACCCTATTATCTCTGGTGCAAGAAGATCTTCAGGAATCCTACGGTAGCGGTCCTGGTGATGCTGGCGACGGTGATGGTACCGCTCGGTTTTCTACTGTGGTATGCGGGGGCGTTGCTGATCGATCAGATATCGAATCTCTTCGCCCAGTTGCCGCAGCTCACCAAGAGTGTGGTCCACTGGTTCCAGGCGACTTTCCCCAAGATGCATTCGGTCCTCGCTCAGATGGGCGTTCCCTACGACAATCTCGGCGGCATCGTAACCCAGTACGGCACGACGGCGCTCAAGGCGGGGTCGGGACTTCTCAAGTGTTTCATCGGACTCATCTCCGTCGTGTTCACCTTCGTCTTCTTCATATTCTTCCTGATGACGAAGGATCATCGCGGCGGCGAAATCGTCGAGGGGCTGCCGATGTTCAAGCCCGAGACGCGCAAGTTTCTTGCTGCTCAGATCGATTCATTCGTTGAGATTCTGGTCTCGTTCTTCCAGCGTCAGATCATCATCTGTCTCATTGAGGGCTGCATGTACGGCACGGGCTTCTGGATCGTCGGACTTCCCTATGGCTTTCTGATCGGTTTCGCGCTCGGCGTGATGAACCTCATTCCGTTCTTCGGCTCGCTCGTCTGTCTTCCGGTGGCGCTGCCGCTCGCGTATTTCGGACATGACGGATCCGTCCTGCGGCTCGTGCTCGTGCTCATCGTCTGGGCGGTCGGACAGTTCCTCGACGGCTATCTCATCACGCCGAAGATCCAGGGCAACAAGACCGGTCTCGGCTACATAGGAGTCATCTTCTCGTTCTTCATCTGGCCCGCGCTATTAGGACCGCTTCTCGGAATGCTCCTTGCTATTCCGCTTTCGGCCTTCTGCGTCGTCCTCTACCGCGCGCTGACCGCCAAGTACATCAGACCCATCGTATGAAAACCAAACCGCTGTTTATCGTGCTCTCCGCGCCGTCGGGATGCGGAAAGTCCACCTTGATCGACATGCTCCTTCAGGAGTACTGCGACATCGTCTATTCCATTTCCTGCACGACCCGCGAGCCCCGCGGCGAGGAGGAGGACGGCCTTGATTATCACTTCAAGACCAAGGAGCGCTTCGAGGAACTCATCAAGGAGAACGCCTTCATCGAATACGCCTGTGTCCACGGCAATTACTACGGCACTCTCAAGGGACCGATCGAGGAAGTGCTCGCCGAGGGCAACTCGATGA
>DCIL01000090.1:16997-23999 GCA_002315875.1 Verrucomicrobia bacterium UBA1727
GCTACGTCGACATCTTCATCAATCCTCCGTCCATGGAAGAGCTGCGCGCGCGGCTTGAGGGACGCGGTACCGACGCTCAGGATGTGATCGAGCGCCGTCTCGTGAATGCCGAAGAGGAGATGTCCCGCGCCGGCGAATACATGTTCCAGGTCACGAATGACGATCTCGGCATCGCCTTCAAGCGACTCTGCGATCTCATTGACGCGCTGAGCGGAAGGATGTGATCGCGATGTCGCGGCGGCTTTTCTGGATCTCGCTTGCCGTTCTTGCCGCGGTGCGCCTCCTGCTGATGGCGACGATGCCGGTCTTCGAGCCGAGCGAGGCGCGATACGCGGCGATATCGGCGAACATGGCCCGCACCGGAGATTTCATCGTCCCGCGCTTCACCCACAACCTTGAATATCAGTCCTTCGACGGCAAGCCGCCGCTCGTCTTCCAGGCGGGCGGTGTTTTCTGCCGCGCGCTCGGGGTTAATGAAAAGAACGTCGGATCGTCCGCGGCACTTCAGTTCGGCGTGCGGCTCTTTCCGTTCCTTTCCGCCGCGCTCGTTCTCTGGATACTCTTTTCAGTCGTGCGCAAGCGGAGCGGCGAGGACGCCGCGCGGCTTGCAGTAGTCATCTGCGCCACCTGCGTCGCGTTTTTTGCCGCGGCCGGAATCTCGATGACGGATATGACGCTCTCTGCCGCTGTCGCCGGTGCGCTTTTGCTTTACGGATCCGAGAAGCGTCTTTCGTGGAAATGTCAGATCGCGATCGTCACGTTGTTGTCCGCTGGGTTTCTGACTAAGGGACCGATTGCCATCGCGCTATTCGGACTTCCCGTCTTCGTAGATGCGATCGTCAATCGTAACTGGAAGAAATTCCTCGACTGGCGATGGCTCGCGCTCGCTCCGCTCTTTGTCGCCATCGTCGCACCTTGGTTCGTGCTGATGGAACGCGAAGTTCCGGGGTCCACCAGGTATTTCTTCTACAACGAGAATTTCCTGCGCTTCGTCAAACACGATTATGGTGACCGGTATGGGGCGGGACGCGAGGCGTTCCGCGGGGTGGCGGTGCTGTGGATGCTCGTGGTAACTCTGCCGTGGATGCTCGTTCCGGTCTGGAAGGTAGCAGTCGCGTTCAAGAGGTCCCGCGCTGCGGCCGTTGATTGTATCAGATCCGGTTTCTCAAAGGACTTTTCTCTCATCGCGCTGCTTTCTATTGTCGGATTCTGGTGTCTCACTTCGCGGGTGCTGCTTTATTACCTCTTTCCGGTGATTCCGCTCTTTGCCGCGTTCCTGGCGGAGAAGGGCGATCGTGCCTTGCTTTCGAAGTGTGTCAAACCCGCGCTTGCGATCGCCGTCGTCGTCCTAACGGGTGCGCTGGTGGGCGGTATGATCACTTCGGACAAGATGCAGGGTGCGAAGACGGAGTTCAATCCGCAGTGCAATCACTACGCCAACGAGTTCTATCAGGGGACCAAGCCGGCGTCGTTTCTCAAGGAGTGTAGAGATCGTCGCGACGCCTGGCTGCGCTATGTGGAGGAAAACATCAAGCGGAAGGGGATGCAGAAATGAAGCCGGGTTGCAAATTCTGTCTTTCTTTCGATTTCGAGGAATGTGATCTGCCGCGTGAAGGCGGGATTGATTATCCCATCGAACGCGGCATGGCAGTTTCCGTTGAGGGCGCGAACGCGGTGTTGGACGTGCTCGAGAAACACGCGGTCAAGGCAACCTTTTTTTGCACGCTCAATTTTGCCGAGCGCGCTCCCGAGGTGATGCGCCGCATCATCGACGGCGGACACGAAGTGGCCGCGCATGGCGTCGATCACTTCCATCAGATTTCAGAAGATCCGTTCCGCTGCAAGGAAGGACTTGAGCGACTCTACGGAGTGAAGGTCGTCGGCTATCGTCAGCCGCGGATGTTCCCAGTTGACAATGCCGCGCTAAAACAAGCGGGATACGAATACAACTCTTCGCTCAATCCCGCGTTCATTCCCGGCCGCTACATGCACCTCACGACGCCGCGGTTACCTTTCGTGAAGGACAGACTCATGCAGATTCCCGCGTCGGTGACGCCGTGTCTTCGCTTTCCGCTCTTTTGGCTGGCGCTACATTTGCTGCCCGAGTGGCTTTATCACCGGCTCGTCAGCCGCACGCTCTGTCATGACGGACATTTCGTCACGTATTTCCATCCGTGGGAATTCTCGCGCAGTTTTGCCGCCGAGGCCGCTATGCTCAAGGTCTCGCCGCTCATCCGCCGCAACCTTGGCGAGAACATGATCTGCCGCCTCGACCGCCTCGTATCCGCCTTCAAGTGCCGCGGCGCCGAATTCATCACGATAGCGTCCTGTAGGGGCCTGTAGCTTTTCGCGGGAAGAGAAATGAGGCTTTTCGATACTCATTGTCACTTCGAATGTGCGTCCGCCGCGGAGATTGGTGCGATGCTTGAACGGGCGCGCGCAGCTGGCGTCGAGCGGGTGATGGCGGTCGGCGGATCGAAGGAACTTAATGAAAGCGCGGCGATCGCGGGCTCGCTCGGCTGTATCGTAGCCCAGGGCGTGGACCGTGATCAGGCGAGCGAAACGCTGGAGAGCTTTGTACCTTCCACCAAGATCTCCGCCTGGGGCGAGATCGGCCTTGATTACCATTACTCGCCTGATACCCGCGCGCGGCAGCTTGAGCTTTTCGGTGTCCAGCTTGAGAAGGCGAGGGCACTCGATCTTCCTGTCGTGATTCATACGCGTGAGGCCGATGACGATACGCTCGCTCTATTGCGTGAGGTGCCGTCCCGCGGCATTATCCATTGCTATACGGGTACGCCGGCGTTCGCGCGCCAGCTTCTCGATTTCGGCTTCTACATATCCTTTTCGGGTATCGTCACTTTCAGGAAGGCGGACAATGTACGCGAATCAGCGTTGATCGTTCCAGATGATCGGTTGCTCATCGAGACCGATTCTCCGTATCTGGCGCCAGTGCCGTTGCGCGGAAGATCCAATGAACCGGCGTTCATCGTCCATACCGCAGAAGCGCTTGCCCACCTCCGCGGCATTTCGACGGAGGAATTGTCCGTTCTGACATTCAACAATGCCCTCGCAGTGCTTGGTGGGTCTGAAATTTAGTATAATATCCAACATGACGATTCAGGATGTATTGATGGTGTTGCCGAATCACGAGACGGCAACGGGTGACATCGAGATTGCGGACGGACGCATTTCCGCTCTCGCGTTGCACGAGGTGGCGAATCCCAAACGGCTCGTGCTGCCGGGATTGGTCAACTGTCACGGACATACCTCGATGACGCTCGTGCGCGGACTTGGCGGCGGACTTCCTCTCGACCGTTGGCTCAATGAGGCGATTTTCCCGGTTGAGGCAAAGATGACGCCGGCGGATGTAAGGGCTGGGATGGCCTGGGGTGTTGTGGAAATGCTTGCTGGCGGCACCACGACGGTTGCCGATATGTACGACTTTCCGTGGGATTGCATTGACGTTCTTAAGGAGACGGGGATGCGCGGACGAGTCTGCCGCGTGGGGCTTTCGTTTGTGCCGGGACGACTTGAAGAGGCGATAGAGTATACGCGTCGCGAGAATATATCGTCCGCGTCCGTCGGCAACCTCTTGACGGCGGTAGACCTCGGCCTTCATTCCGAGTATCTGACGGATGAGAATTACTGCCGTGGTCTCGCGGAGGCAAATTGCGAGCTGAAGCGTCCGGTGAATGTGCACGTCTCCGAAACTGAGCGCGAACACGCCGAGTGCATAAAGCGTCACGGCAAGACGCCGATCGCCTATCTTGCGGATCTCGGAGTTTTCGATTACGGCGGATACGCAGCGCATTGCGTGTGGTGTACCGATGATGATTTCCGCATCATGGCGGAGAAGAAGGTGTCACTCGTCCATAATCCATCGAGCAATCTCAAGCTCGGCAGCGGCATCGCCAGGATATCCAGGGCGCTGGAGCTTGGGGTCAATGTGGCGCTCGGGACGGACGGATGCGCTTCGAACGATGATCTCGACATGTTCGAGGAAATGCGGCTTGCCGCCTTGCTCGCCAAGGGTGCTGCCCGAGATCCTTCGGTGCTTCCGGCATGGGATGTCCTGGACATGGCGACCGTCCGTGGTGCGAAGGCGTTGGGTATGGATGATGTCGGTGAGATAGCCGTTGGCAAGCGCGCGGATCTTTGTGTGGTCGATCTTGATCGTCCGCATCTACTGCCGGCTCTCGATGTCGCGAATCTCGTTGTCTATTCGATGAAGGCCGCGGATGTCGTCCAGACGATTGTAGACGGAAGGGTCCTCTATGACCGCGGCTCGTATCCGACGATTGACATTGCCAAGGCGCGGGCTGAATTTCAGGCCGCCGTCGGGAGGATCGGACTGTGAGGGCTTTTGTCATTGCGATGGAGTGCGAGGCGGACGCAGTGCGTCCCCATTTGAAGTCCGGCGACCGTCTTTACCTTTCTGGCGTCGGCAAGGTCAATGCTGCCGCCATTACCCAGAGGGCGATTGCCGAAGGGGCGACGGAGATCCTAAACGTCGGAGTCGCAGGCGGTTTCGATCCTTCGATGAGCATCTGCGATGTCTATGAAATCGACCGCGCCGTCGAGTATGATTTCGATCTTGCGCAATTGAACGGCACTGAGATTGGCGTCCATAACGAGCGCACGACGCCGTATTTCCAGCTGATGACCACGGGACTGTATCCGGCGAAGACACTCGGAACCGGTGATCATTTCAATGACAGCGAGGCGGATCTTCCGCTGCTCTCCCGTCTCGGGGTAGGGGTTCGGGACATGGAAGGCGCGGCGATCGCGCATGTCTGCGAGACGAACGGAATTCCCTGCCGTTCGCTCAAGTGCATCACGAATGTCATCGGCCGCGGTGCAACCGATGCCTATGAGAAGAATCTCGCGAGCGCCCTCGAGCGTCTGTCCGCCGTCTTGTCCGAATGGTCCGCATGTAAATGAATTATGGTATAATAGCGTCATGAAAAATTCTAAAGGTTTTACTTTGATTGAACTGATCGTGGTGATCGCGATCATCGGCATTCTCGCCGCGGTGATGATGGGCACTTTTTCAGGTGGCACCGATTCCGCCCGTGCGGCGCGATGCATGACCAACATGCGCAATCTTGCCGCTGCCTGTCAGAGCTACGGAATGGCGAGCAGCTTTTATCCGGCGGCGGGATCCATCGAGTACTTCAAGGTCGATGTCAGCGGCGGCAAGCGGAACATGAAGGAGGTATACGGCGAGATCAAGGGCTGGATCAGCTGGAACTCCCAGGGTGCGTACCGCAACGGTCCGACTTCGGCAAAGGCCACATCCGGGTGGATCACATCCTGCTATGACCAGAGCGACATCTCGCGTACCTACGCGCTTACCAACGGTGCGCTTTGGAAGTATGTGAGCGGCAGCCACGAGGTCTACGTCTGTCCTCATCACAGCAATGTCAAGAAGCGGCTCAAGCCGAATTGGTCGTATGTGATGAACGCTTACTTCGGCTGGACGGCGCGTCCGGGCACCGATATCTATACCGAAGATGACTGTCCGATCCACTATTATCAGGACTTCAAACGAGCCGACCGCTTTCTTCTCTTTGCCGAGATTCCGTTTGCGGACATCGGAACGAAGTCGAAGGAGACGACGTCCGCAGGACTTCAGTGCGATGCGGTGCTCCAGTACAAGGGCCTCGAAAATTCTTCTCAGAACGAGACGATCGGTTTCAATCACCGTTCGGGAAAGACCACTTTCGCGAACGTGGTGTTTGCCGACGGACATACCGAGAAGATTATCTATCCGAAGAACGGACTCTCCGAGGGCGAGCAGCAGGAGCTCACCACCTGGCTTTGCACTGGAGTCGATGTCAGCTTCGACGGAAAGAAGTACGAGAAGATGACCAATTGACGATCTTAAACAGAAACGATTTTCAAAATGGACGATATAAAGACTCCACCTCATTCTTCGGAGGCCGAACGGGCCGTACTTGGTTCGATTCTCCTCGATGCGACCGGTCGCGGTGGTGACCGCGTGCTGGATGAGTGCCGCAGTCGCGGCATCACTTCCGATACCTTCTACGAACCGGTCAATCGGGCGGTTTACGATGCGATGATGAAGATGTCGCTCGCGTCCAAGCCGGTGGATGCGATTTCAATCATCGAGGAACTGCGAACGAGCGGAAAGCTTGAAGCGGTCGGCGGCGTCGGTTACATCCAGTCGCTCGTCGATCAGGTGCCGACTACTGCGCACGCCGAGCACTACATCGGCATCATCCGCAGCAAGTACTTGCGTCGTACGCTCATCGAGAAGGCGACCGGTATCGTCAAGAAGAGCATGGACGAAAACGGCTATCCCGATCCGCAGGTCGTGTTGGGCGATGCCGAGCGTACTTTCCTCGAGATCGGCGGACAGTCCAGCAGCACGATGTCGTGGGACAGCGCGCTCAAGGACAGCTTCACCAAGATCGACCGTCTCTTCGAAAGCGGCGGCAACCTGCTGGAAGGGCTTTCCACCGGTTACAAGTATCTTGATGAGACGTTGCAGGGGCTCAAGCCCAGTGAAATGATCGTCGTCGCCGCGCGTCCGTCCGTCGGCAAGACCTCGCTCGCAATGAACATCGCCGAGGCGGTGGCTACCGGCATGATGATCACGTCCGGAGCGCCGCTCAAGTCCAATGACGGTGAGGCGGGCAAGAAGCACCCTGTAGGCATCTTCTCTCTCGAAATGCCGGTCGAGTCGCTTACCAAGCGTATGCTCGCCGGTCGCGCAGGCGTGAATATGTGGCGGCTCAATCGCGAGCTGGTGCCGAAGGACGAGCGCGAACGGCTGACGCGGAACCTTTCGGATGCGATGAGCGACTTGAAATCAGCTCCGATCTTCGTGGATGATACCGCCGGTCTCGATGTCATGGATCTTCGGGCGCGCGCGCGCCGTATGAAGAAGCAGCATAACATCGAGCTGATCGTCATCGATTATCTTCAGCTTTGCTGTTGTCGCGAAGGACAGCGGCAGGGACGTCAGATCGAGGT
>DCIL01000090.1:24029-27061 GCA_002315875.1 Verrucomicrobia bacterium UBA1727
GCAGATCAAGGCGATGGCCAAGGAGTTGAAGATTCCGGTGATCGTCCTCTCTCAGCTTTCGCGTGCCAACGAACAGCGTAACGACAAGGAAGAGAAGCCGAAGCTTTCCGACCTCCGCGATTCTGGAGCC
Source organism: Verrucomicrobia bacterium UBA1727 (assembly GCA_002315875.1). Taxonomy (GTDB): domain Bacteria; phylum Verrucomicrobiota; class Kiritimatiellia; order RFP12; family UBA1067; genus UBA1067. Next base: position 24,160 of record DCIL01000090.1, read on the forward strand.
ATCGAACAGGACGCTGACGTGGTGTTCCTCCTGCGCAGACCGTCCCGCACCTCCACCTCGAAGGATGCAGATGACAAGACCCTCGCAATCGTCGATATCGCGAAGAACCGCAATGGCGAGACGGGCGAGGTGAAGATGAGCTTCATCCGCGAATATACCCGCTTCCTCGACCGCGCTCCTGAGAATTCCAAGGACGCGCAGTTGGATGAGGCGAATCAGAAAATCGAGCAGCCGAATTTTCCGGGGGATCCTAATTCATGATTTACTATCTCGCAGGTTTTCTCCAGCGTTACTGGGGACCCTTCCGTCTCCTGCAGTCCCATGCCGTCCTGCTTGCGCTCGGCGCGATGTCCGCCGCGCTCGCGGTTTGGCTTTTCCTGCCGCGTCTCTGGAAATTGATGCCTCGCGACCGCGGCAAATTGATCTGCGCCGATGTCGGCGGAGCGAAATCGGCCGGCAAGCCGACGGGAACTGGTTTTCTGGTTACCCTTATCTGTCTGCCGTGCGCAATCCTCTTCGTGCCGATGGACCTCTGGGATGCGCTCGCGCTCGTCTTCATCTATCTTGCGATGCTCTTCGGTTATCTCGACGACCGCGCGGTGGTGCCGTGGGGAGAGCTCAAGAAGGGACTTCTCGATGCGGTCTGTGCGCTTGCGATCGCCTTCTTCATCGCTATGGGTCATTCCACCCTCGTCTGGTTGCCGTTCGTGAAGGGAATGTGGATGGTTCCGCTCTGGATATATGTTCCGGCCACCGGTTTCATCCTCTGGTTTACGATGAACGCGACCAACTGTTCGGACGGCGTGGACGGTCTCGCCGGCTCGCTCACGGAGATTGCGCTCGTGATGCTCGCGGTGATGCTCTACGTGGTCGTCGGCTACAAGCCGGTCGCCCATTACTTCCTCCTGCCTTGCAATCCCGATGCCGCGCGCTGGGCGATCCTGGTGATGACGGTCGCCGGTGGCTTCGCCGGCTACCTGTGGTACAATGCCGAGCCATCGAAGATTCTGATGGGTGATGCCGGCAGTCGTTTCCTGGGCATTCTCGTCGGCACGAGCGCCGCGGTTACGGGCAATCCGCTGATGGTGCTCGCCTTTGCGCCGATCGTGCTCGTGAACGGCGGTGGGGGCCTCGGAAAACTCGTGCTCCTCAGGGTTGCGAAGAAGGTCGGAATGGATATCGGCGACGATTCCCTCATCCGTAAGATTCGCTTTCCGCTCCACGATCACTGCAAGAAGAATCTCGGTTGGTCAAATGCCCAGGTGCTCATGCGCTTCATGCTGCTGCAACTGTTGGTGATGCCGATCCTGCTCATCTTGCTCATCAAGGTGAGATAGTCCGTCCTTGAATCTCTACTTCCACTTTCCGTTCTGCCGTCGAAAGTGCGAGTATTGCGCTCTCCACTCTCGTGCCGGTTCTTCAGTGGAAGCACGCGGGCGCTATGTCGGTTTGCTTGTCGAGGATCTGAAGCGCCGCGGACTTTCTCCGCTTCCTTCCGGCGAAAGTCATACCATCTACTTCGGTGGCGGCACGCCCGCGCTCTGCGAGCTCGATCCGCTCGTCAAGGCCCTTGGAACTGACGATGATGACGAGTTCACGGTCGAGCTGAATCCGCTCGATGTGACGGACGATCTTGTCCGTCGCCTGTCGGACGGCGGCGTCAACCGCATCTCAATGGGAGTCGAGTCGCTCGATGACAGGATTCTCGAGGCAATGGGTCGCGGCTACACGCTCAATTTTGCCGCGGAGAGATTTGCCATTATCCGTCGGAAGATTCCCAACTGCGGTATCGATCTTATAGTCGGATATCCCGGCGAGAGCGATGAATCGTTTGCTCGGTTGGGGGAGTTGGGTGATTGGGGACTTCGCCATTGCTCGGTTTATTCGCTCATCCTCGAGGAGAAGTCCATTCTCGGCTCGAAAGTCGCACGCGGAGCGATCGACCGGACGCTCCTGCCGTCCGACGATGTCGCGCTCGATCGCGTCCGAGAGATGTCCGAGGCGCTATCGCGTCTTGGGCTTGTCCGCTACGAAATCTCGAATTATGCCGTGCCGGGATTCGAGTGCCGGCATAATTTTTCCGTCTGGCGCGGTGAGGATTATCTTGGTTTCGGTGAAGGTGCTTCGGGACGGGAAGGACTTACGCGCACGCTGGGAGTATCGGACGGGAAGGGTGGTTACCGTTACGAGATTGAAAACGTCGATGCCGAGCGAGACATTCGAGAGCGTGCTCTCTTCCGCTTGCGCACGAGCGAAGGTATAGATACTGCGGTTTTTTCAGAATGGAGAAATCCTCTCGATCGCTTTGCCGCGGAAGGACTCGTGACGAAAGACGGTCTCGTTTACCGTCTCACGTCCCGCGGCACCGAGGTCTGTGATTCGATTCTGTCCGAACTGGTGTAAGCGACACTTTTGTCCGCAGTTTTGGTATAATACCCATCAAATTTGAAACTCAAAGAAAGGACTGATTCAATGAAGGCAATTCTGGATAAGAGCGTTGACGGCAAGGTCATTGTCTGCACTGGCGCGGCGGGTGTTCTCTGCTCGTCTATGACCGAGGATCTTCTTAAGCATGGCGCGAAGGTCGCGGTGCTCGATCTTCGTAAGGAAGTCGCCGAGGACTTCGTGAAGAAACTTCAGAAGAAGGGACTCAAGAACTGCATCGCCGTCGAGGCGAACGTGCTCGACAAGGATTCGCTCGAGGCCGCGAAGAAGATCATTCTCAAGAAGTTCAAGCGCATCGATGTTCTCATCAACGGTGCCGGCGGCAATCATCCGAAAGGCACTACTCCCGCGGAGCAGATGACGAAGGGTACGAAACTCGAGGACACTTTCTTCGGTCTTACCGCCGAGGGTTTCGAGTTCGTCAACAAGCTTAACCTCGTCGGCACGATCCTGCCCT
>DCIL01000090.1:27087-33187 GCA_002315875.1 Verrucomicrobia bacterium UBA1727
CAGGTCTTCTGCAAGGAGATGCTCAAGAAGGGCGGCGCGGTGCTCAACTTCTGCTCGATGGCCGCTTACCAGCCGCTCACCAAGGTCGCGGCTTACGGTGCGGCGAAGGCCGGCATCATGAACTTCACACGCTTCCTCGCGACACACCTCGCGCCGATGGGCATCCGCGTGAACGCGCTCGCGCCCGGCTTCTTCATCACCAACCAGAACCGCTTCCTCATGCTGGAGAAGGACGGCAAGACGCTCACTGCGCGCGGTAACAAGGTCATTGCCAAGACGCCGATGCGCAAGTTCGGCCAGCCGAGCGATCTGCACGGTGCGGCGCGCTTCCTTCTTTCCGATGAGGCCGCGTTCATCACCGGTGTCACGCTGCCGGTCGACGGTGGCTTCGTCTGCTATTCGGGCGTCTGATGGGCAACTACCAGAACACCCGCCACCACAAGGGTCCGCGCGAACTCGTCACGGGCGGTGAGTGGATTTACGGCCGGAATCCCGTTGAAGAGGCGCTTGCCGCAGGACGCCGCACCTGCTCTGAAATCGTCCTTCCGCCTGCGCATCCGGACGAGGACGAGCAGCTTCAGCGCATCCGCGACGAGGCGCATTCTCGCCGTCTGGTGATCCGTTCGATGGAGCGCGATCAACTCGACAAGCTGACGCGCTTCGGACATCATCAGGGCGTTGCGCTCAAGACCACCGGTTATCCGTATGTTGGTTTCGAGGAGATTCTTGCGGAGGTCGAGGCGGACGAGAATGCGCTCGTCATCGTCCTCGACCATCTTGAGGATCCGCAGAACGTCGGCTCGATTCTCCGCACCGCCTGCGCGGTCGGGGCGGCCGGTGTCGTCATTCCAGAGGACCGTGCCTGCGGCATAACCCCCGCGGTCGTCCGTGCGTCCGCCGGCGGCGCCGAGCACATCAAGGTCGCCCACGTCGTCAATCTGCCGCGGGCGATGGCCGATCTCAAGGAGTCCGGCCTCTGGTTCACCGGACTTGACTGGGGTGAGGATGCGAAGGATTATACCGAAATCGACTTCAAAGGACGCGTAGGACTCGTCATCGGTGCCGAGGGTTCCGGTATCTCGCGACTCGTGCGCGAGAACTGCGACTTCATCGGCGTCCTGCCGATGCCAGGCGGGTTCGAGTCGCTCAACGCTGGTGTCGCCGCGGCGGTCACGATGTACGAAATCCTTCGTCAGCGTGGCCATTGATCCGAGCATAGCGGACTTTCTTTCGGCGCTCCTTCTTGAACGCGGAGCGAGCGCCAACACGATCGTATCCTATCAAGGCGATCTCGAGCTCTTCGCTGCGCATCTCGTCCGCCACGGCCTGAGTGACATCAGTGCCGTCACGCTGGCCGACATCGATGAGTTCATTTCCGACTCGTCCCAGGACGGTCACAAGGCGTCCACTTGCGCGCGGCGCGCCGCGGCGATCCGTACCTTCTTCCATTTTCTCCGCGAGCGCCGACTGATTTCGTCCGATCCGACCCAGCTTATGGATCCGCGCCGCATTTCGCGTCCCCTCCCTCGCGTCCTGAGCGAGCAGGAGGTCGCCTCGATGCTCGATGCCGTGAACGGTGAAATGCCGCGCGAGATCAGGGACCGTGCGATTCTCGAGGTTCTCTACGGTTGCGGACTTCGCGTTAGCGAATTGTGCGGGCTTAGATTCGATGACATCGTTGCGGACGGTGAACTCCTGCGTGTGACCGGCAAGGGCTCGAAGACGCGGCTCGTGCCGATCACCGGCTCTGCCGGACGTGCGCTCGCAGCGTATCTCGGAAGCGCACGGATGTCCTTTGCGCGTGGCAATGTCGGCGTGCCGCAGATGTTCCTTACCCGACTTGGACGCGCCTTCACCCGTCAGGGAGTTTTCAAGATCATCCGCGAACGCGCTGCCGCAGTCGGCATTGCTGCCGAACGCATCTCGCCGCATGTCCTCAGACATTGCTACGCCACTCACATGCTCGCGCACGGTGCTGATATCCGTGCGATTCAGGAACTGCTCGGACACGCTGATATCGGCACTACCCAGATATACACCCATGTCGACACTGCGAAATTTTCTTCAATCCATAAAAAATTCCATCCTCGAGCCTAACCGTATTATGAAAACGCTAACCATACTCTCCGCTGTCTCGTTCACCCTCGCCGCGAATGCCGTTCCGGTCTGGATTTCAGGCAACACCAAGAAGCCGCAGAAGCCGGCTCCCGTGTTGGAGCAGAACTTCATAATCAAAGCCGTGCCAGCCAAGGCGGTGCTCGATCTCGCCGTCGCCGGCTGGTGCGAGATCTCGATCAACGGCAAGCGCATCGATGACAACGTCCTTTCTCCCGTCACTTGCCAGCCCGACCTGCGCAATTCGTCCATCGTATGTGATGTCACTCGCTTCCTCAAGGCCGGTAAGAACAACATCTCCGTCCTTCTCGGTAACGGATGGTTCAACTGCTTCACCAAGGGCGCCTGGGGTTTTGAAAACGCCGCGTGGCGTGTATCGGACAGCTGCGGTTCGCCGTGTATCAAGGGCGCGATAGCTGCGGACGGCGTTAATCTCGTCGAGACCGATTACACTTGGATGGCCTATGATTCGCCAATCGTCTTCAATGCGCTTCGGAACGGCGAATGGTATGATGCACGGCTCGAGGGCAAGCGCGGCAATCTGCGGGGCTGCAGGGCAGAGCCCTATCCGCCCACCGGCAAGACCTCTCCCGAGGACGCGGTTCCCTGCCGTCAGTTCGATCCGATTTCTCCCGTTAGGAGTTTTGCTGCGGCGAAGGGCGGCACCATCTACGATTTTGGATCCAATCGCGCCGGTTGGTGCGAGATCGAGGTTGTCGGCGAGCCGGGTGCGAAGGTGGTGATGGACTACGATGAGGCGATCAAGGACAACGATCTTCTCGGATACGTAAATCTCTTCCAGCGCAAGGGGAAGGAGCCGCGTCCCGCTCAGCACGACGAGTACACGCTCGCCGGACGTTCCGAGGGCGAGAAGTGGCATCCGCGTTTCACCTACCACGGCTTCCGCTATGTGCGGGTGAAGACCGAAGGCAAGGTGGAACTGAAGTCGATCAAGAGCGTCTTCGTTCACTCCGCCTTCGAATCTGTCGGCGAGCTGAAGATATCCGACAAGGTGTTTGCGAAGCTACAGGACGCGACGCGCCGCAGTTATCTTTCCAACTTCGTCGGAATTCCGACGGACTGTCCGCATCGCGAGAAGAACGGTTGGACTGGCGATACGCAGCTGGCGATGGAGACGGGACTTTGGAACTTCGACGGTCGCGACAGCTACGCGCACTTCCTGAGGATGATGATCGATTCGCAGCGTGAGAACGGGGCCGTGCCGTGCATCATGCCCTGGACGCATTACTTCGGTTTCCAATGGGGGTCGGGTCCGGCGTGGGACGCGATTCTCTTCCAGATTCCGCGGCAGCTCTATCGTTTCTACGGAGATGACAGCTATGCCCGCGAGGCGTATCCGGCAATGAAGAGATATCTCGAGTTCATTCTGACCAAGGCAGGTAAGGACGGACTCATCGAGTACGGACTCGGAGATTGGTGTTTTCCGTCCGATGTCATGAAGCTGCCCTCGGTCCGCCTCACCGACAGCGCCTACGTCTATTGGTTCTGCACCGAACTCGCGTTCTGGGCGGAACGATTCGGCGAGACGGGGAACGCCCAACTCTACAAGGCGCAGGCCGCGGCACTCAAGCGTGCGTTCAATGCGAAGTTCTACAAGGGCAACGGCGTCTACTCGAACGGCGAGTTCGTCTGTCTTGCCGCGCCGCTATATTTCAAGGGACTCTGTCAGGACGGTGAGGAGCAGAAGGTCATTGGAGAGTTGGTGAAGCGGGTGCGTGAGCAGAAGCATCGTGCGATGTTCGGCATTCTCGGCGCGAAGTGGACGCCCCGTGTACTCGCCGAGTACGGTTATATCGACGATGCGTACCAGTTCTTCGTGCAGGGGGAGTATCCCGGCTGGGCCAAGTGGATGGAGAACGGCGGCGACACGCTCTGGGAGACCTGGAAGGGAACCTACACTTCGTTCAATCACATCATGTACGGCGATCTCTCGGCCTGGGCCTTTGAATATCTTGCCGGCATAAAGATTGTCGGTCCCGGATTTTCCAAGGTGGAGATTAAGCCGTATCTGCCCAAGGGCGTCGATTCCTTCTCCATTGTTCACAAGGTTCCCGGAGGAAAGTTAATCCGCGTATTCGCCAAGCGTGACGCTGCCGGCAATCCCGTCTACGAGTATTGATTCGTGGTTGGTGGCTAGTGCTTGGTGGCAGGTTGTCAGTTAGTCAGTTAGTTAGTCAGTCAGTCAGTCAGTCAGTTAGTCAGTCAGTCAGTTAGTCAGTCAGTTAGTCAGTCAGTCCGTTAGTCAGTTAGTCAGTTAGTCAGTCAGTCAGTTAGTCAGTCAGTTAGTTAGTCAGTTAGTCAGTTAGTCAGTTAGTTAGTTAGTTAGTTAGTTAGTGGCGAGTCAACCTGAGAAAATTCTTTTGCACAAGGAGCGCGAACTGGTGCTCGCGCTTAGTCGTCTTTTTGATCCTGATCCTGAGAGGCCGGGACTCTACTCGGCCGAGGCCTTATCGCGTCCACTGCCGAACGGACTTACCAGCCGGGTTCTGGCGGCGCGCGAACTGGCAAAGTATCTTGATTCGTCCTTTGCGGACGTGAGGCGACTGGCGGCGTCCGCTCTCGGGAAGATGGCGTTGGAGAAGCCGTCCGCTACGATGTTCGTTCCGAAGCTGGCAGAGCTGGTGAAGGCGGATGCACATCCGCAGGTGCGGCAGTACGCGGCCAAGGCGATTGCACGATATCCAAAGGATGCGTTTCTCTTTCTTGATGACTTTAAGGATGTGGCGAGAGACGAGACGGCTCCGGGTTACGTGCGGTCGGCGGCGGCCGAAGCGGTGGCTGCCATTCAGAAGGAATATCGTGCGCACTTCGCCGTCACGCATCGCTGGTGCACACGCTGCAAGCGAATCATCGATGAGGAACAGTTTGAGGACTCGATTGAGCGCTGGGGAAGACCGTATTGCCGCCATTGCCTCGATGAGAGGGAACTTGAGAATCATGACTTCGAATCGACTGTGGAGGCGGCGAAACGGAGGAGGACGGAAGGTGGAACGGCGGTGCAGAGCTACGGAGAGAAGCGGATTGCGGAGTTTCTCGAGGCGGAGAAGATTGAGTATGTGTATGATGAGCGCTATCGGATTTCTGGCGCGGATATGATCCGACCGGATTTCTATCTTCCAGAGTTCGATGTCTATATCGAGTATTACGGGATGGATACTCCTGAGTACAATGAGAATCGGAGGCGGAAGCACGTCCTCTATCAGCGCGCAGCGAAGAAGCTGATCAGCGTCTCCTTCCTGGACGATGCCGATCTTATTGGCATTCTGAAGGCGAAGTTGTCACGCTATATTCGATTTGCCGATGGTCGGTGAGTAATGCCCGGTGAGTAAATCGTCGGTGAGTAATGCCCGGTGAGTAAATCGTCGGTGAGTAATGCCCGGTGAGTAAATGGTCGGTGAGTAATTAGGTGGATATCCAACTTATTGGATTGACAGTCGGTGAATTAGTTGGACAGCCGGTGAAGTAGTTGTAGAGCCGGTGAATTAGTTGGACAGCCGGTGAAGTAGTTGTATAGCCAGCTAAGTAGTTGGAGTACAAGACCTGCTCGGACTCACTCGCTGCGCTCGTTCCGCCCGATCAGGAAACATCTTGCCGATAGTAACGGCGTCTAATGTTGCCGATAGGAATGGCGTCTAAGGTGGCCGATAGGAATGGCGTCTAATGTTGCCGATACGAATGACGTCTAAGGTGGCCGATAGGAATGGCGTCTAATGTTGCCGATAGGAATGGCGTCTAAGGTAGCCGATAGGAATGGCGTCTAAGGTAGCCGCTAGGAATGACGTCTAATGTAGTCGCGGGAATGGCGTCTAAGGTGGCCGCGGGAATGGCGTCTAAGGATTGTTACAGAGTGCACTCGTAGGGAAGAAGGTCACTATTTTGTTTGTTCTTGATCATTTGATGATATCAGGATGCGGAATGAGCGTAGCGAATGAGCATCCGGGTGGAGAAGCTCCGGTGTGCGGTG
>DCIL01000090.1:33284-33754 GCA_002315875.1 Verrucomicrobia bacterium UBA1727
GAGAAGCTCCGGTGTGCGGTGGAGATTGCTGAATTTTCAATTTTCGGTGGTTGTTTTGGGGAGGGAAAGTTTAGTATAATATCCGTCATTGGAACGGTTGGCTTTCGTTATTGGAACGTTTGGCTTCAAAGGAGAGAAAATGAGCATATTCAAGGCCTACGACATTCGTGGGATTTACGGACAGGATCTCGTGGACGATGATTTCTATCGCATCGCTCGCGCCTACGCGCAGTTCTGCGGGTTTTCCGGACGCAATTCGAAGGTGGTGGTCGCGCATGACTGTCGCAAATCTTCCGACGCGCTGTTCGCGGCTTTCGCCCAGGGGCTCGTTGACGAGGGCGTTGACGTTTACGACATCGGGCTTGCGTCCACGCCGATGAGCTATTTTGCGAATGCCGCGCTCAAGGCGGACGGTTCGGTGATGATCACAGCCTCGCACAACACCAAGGAGTGGAACGGCTGCAAGCTCT
>DCIL01000090.1:33775-34378 GCA_002315875.1 Verrucomicrobia bacterium UBA1727
AGGCGAACGCCGTGCCGATTTCCGGCGCGACCGGCATCAAGGACATCGAGCGTCTTGCGGCGGAGATCCACGATTACGATCCGCCTGCCGGAATGGGGGAGATCATCCGCAAAGACATTTCCGCCGCGTACGCCGAACACGTGCACAAGTTCGCGAATTTGAAGCGTCCGGTGCATCTGGCGCTCGACTTCGCCAACGGCATGGGCATTGCGGAGGCGGTCGCGCTTAAGGATCCGCTTCTCACCTACGACATGCTCTACGGCAATTATGACGGTGACTTTCCGAATCATGATGCGAATCCGCTCCATCACGAGACGCTTAAGGATCTTCAGGCGATGATTCGTGAGAATCCCGGCAAGTACGCTTTCGGTGTCGCCTACGACGGCGATGCCGATCGTGCCGGCTTTCTGGACGAGAAGGGTGAGATCATTCCGATGGACTTCATCACCGCGCTTATTTCTCAGGATCTGCTCGCGTCCAATCCCGGGGCAGTCTGCTTCTACGACCTCAGGTCTTCGAGGGTCTGCGAAGAGACGATCGCCGCGGCAGGAGGCCGACCGATGATGTCGCGCGTCGGTCACTCCTTCATCAAGGAGCAGATGC
>DCIL01000090.1:34395-36811 GCA_002315875.1 Verrucomicrobia bacterium UBA1727
AGAACGACGCGATCTTCGCCGGTGAGCTTTCGGGTCACTACTACTTCAAGGCGAACTCGACTGCCGAGTCCTCTTCGATGGCGACGTATGCGCTCTGCAACATCGTTTCGGCGTCCGACAAGTCGCTTTCCGAACTCATCGCCCCGCTGCGCAAGTATTCGCAGTCCGGCGAGATCAACACCAAGACCGTCACACCTCCGGCCGAAATCCTTGCGAAGATCAAGTCGCTCTACGCTGGGAAGGCCAAGGTCTTCGAGCTCGACGGTGTCTCGGTCGATGCGTGGGAGACCGAGGGCTGGTGGGCGAACGTGCGCATGTCCAACACCGAGCCGTTGGTGCGGCTTAATCTCGAAGGTAAGACCACTGCGATAATGGAGAACAAGCGTGATGAATTCCTCGCTGTCATTCGTGCCTAAGGGCGCGTTCGTTTTCGCTCTCGCCGCCGTACTCGTCGGGTGCGGCTCGGGGGACGGACTTAAGGAGTTCGCGTCCGCCAAGGATGCGTTTGCGGTCCGTGACTTCGTCAAGGCCGACAAGCTTCTCGAAAAGTCGCTTGCGGCCTCGCCAGACAATGTCGATGCGCTCGTCATGCAGGTGCGCGTCAAGCTCGCGCTCGGCGAGTTGGCTGCGGCTTCGGACGCCGTTGTGCGAGCGATCAAGCTTGCCGGCGGAGACAGTGACGTCCGCATGCTCGACGCGCAGATCGCGTGGCACGCGAAGGACTACAAACGCGCCGCGGATCTCTTTACCGCGATGGCGACCGACGAGAAGCTCCCGGCCGAGCTCCGTTCGCAGGCGTATTCCGGGCTCGGCCTCGTCGAGATGACTTGCAACGCCAACCATTCCGCTCGCATCGCGTTTCTGAAGGCGACGCGCATCGATCGGAGGAATCCGGCGGCGTGGTATCATCTTGGGCTTCTTTATCGCGATGGCTTCGGTTACAACGATGCCGCGCTCGAGCAATTCCAGATCTACGTGCGTCTCGATGAGATCGCCGATCCGCGCGTACAGAAGGTGCAGAAGTCGATCATTCCCGCGCTCAAGGAAACCATTCAGGCGACGGCCTCCTCGCGTCCCGGCGTCGCGAATCGCAACAGTTCCGCCGCGTCCGCCGCGATAACCGCCGCGCAGGCCGCCGAGAAGAAGAATTCGTGGAAGACCGCGAAGGCGCAGTACGAGAAGGCGCTTCAGGTTGATCCGCTTTCGTATCCCGCAGCGTTCGGTCTCGCCCGCGCGTGGGCGAAGCTCGATACGAGCAAGCTTGGTCAGCAGAAGCGCCTTGAGTACATGAAGATGGCCTGCCAGCTCAACCCTGCCGCGGTCCAGGTCTATCTTCAGGCCGGCTCGCTCGCGATGCAGCTCGGTTATGTCGGACAGGCGGTCGAAATCTATTCGCGTGCGCTCGCGGCTTCGCCGGCCAACGTGGAGGCGATGGACGGTCTCATCCGCGCGCTCCGCAAGTCCGGTAAGAATTCGGTCGCGAACGCCTACCAGACATATCGCGACATGTTCGGCAAGAAGCGTAAATGACAGGCTTGACCTTCGAGATGATGCAGGCCGCGGATTGGGCGCTCGTCGCGTTCACGGTACTTTGCGCTTTCGTCGGTCTTTTCCGCGGCTTTTCCGGTACGCTCGGCTTCGCGGTCGCCAGTGCCGCTGCGACATTTTCGGTGACACCTTGCTGGGATCTCACTGAGTTTGTGACTGCCGCGCTATGGCCGCGGCGCATTCTCTGCTTCATCGCGATTCTGCTCGTCTTCGGAGTGGTCCGTCTTGTGGTCAAAAAACTTGTCCGCGGACTTCTCGCACAGCCTTCGGACGCGATCTTCGGTTTTATACTCGGGGTGCTGGTCGGGGTGGGAGCCGTATTCGTGTGGGCGATGACCGGACTTTACACCGAGTTCTCCACCATAGCAACCTATGCCGCGTCAATAATGAAGTAATCGAGGTTAATCTAATGGGAACATCAAAATGAATATCAATAAAATCAATCCTGCTACGCTCAAGATCACTGATATGCGCTTTGCCGATATCGACGGCGCGCCTAAGCGTTGCACGCTTCTCAAGCTCTACACCAATCAGGGTATCGTCGGTTACGGCGAGGTCCGCGATGCTTCGAGCCGCACATACGCGGCGATGCTGAAGTCCAGAATTCTCGGGGAGAATCCGTGCAACGTCGAGAAGATATTCCGTCGCATCAAGCAGTTCGGCGGCGATTCGCGTCAGGCGGGCGGTGTGTGCGCGATCGAGCTCGCGTGCTGGGATATTGCGGGCAAGGCGTGGGGAGTTCCTGTCTGGCAGATGCTCGGCGGCAAGTGGCGTGATGAAATCCGTTGCTACTGCGATACCGATTCCGAAGGCGGCGGTCGCGACATGGGCCAGGCGCTCGTCGAACGCATGAAGATGGGCTTCACCT
>DCIL01000090.1:36821-38643 GCA_002315875.1 Verrucomicrobia bacterium UBA1727
CCTTCCTCAAGATGGATCTCGGCATTGAGCTCATCCGTGAGATTCCCGGCGCGCTCATCGCTCCGCTCGGCTATCTCGACTACATGAAGAAGATGAAACATGTCGTCAATACGCCGCACGGGTCGATCGATCCGCGGTCGATGCGCGGTGAGGCGTACGATCTATTCAACACCGCACACGGTTTTACTGGCATCCACATCACCGAGAAGGGGCTCGACCTCCTCGAGAAATACATGGCTGATGTCCGTGACGTCATCGGCTGGGAGGTTCCGATCGCAATCGACCATCTTGGACACATTCCTTACGAGGACTGCGTGAATCTCCTTCGTCGTCTCGAAAAATACCATCTTTCCTGGGCTGAGGACGTGCTTCCCTGGCGCAATACCGAGCAGTGGAAGGATCTTCATGCCGCGACCACGACTCCGCTCGGCACCGGTGAGGATATTTATCTTAAGGAGGACTTCAAGCCGCTTCTCGAATCGCATGCGCTTGCGGTTGTCCATCCAGATCTGCTCACGGCCGGTGGTATTCTCGAGACCAAGAAGGTCGGAGACATGGCTGAGGACTACGGCGTGCAGATGAACATCCATATGGCGGAAAGTCCGATCGCCTGTCTTGCCGCGGTACACGTTGCTGCGGCGACTCGCAATTTCATGGCGCTCGAGCTGCACTCGGTGGATGTTCCGTGGTGGGGTGATCTCGTCAAGCCGGCTCTTTCCTATGAGGGCGGCTTCATCAAGGTTCCCGAAAAGCCGGGTCTTGGTATCGATGAGCTCAATGAGAAACTCATCCTGAAGCATCCGTGTGCCGGCTTCCCGAAACCATGGTCGCCGACGAAGGAATGGGACAAGGAATGGGCAAACGACCGTCGTTGGTCGTGACCTACTTGCACGGATTCCCGTCTTTTTGATATAATACACGCTCATTCGTCATCGGGGGCTAACCGGTGGCCAGGGTAAACTTGCGGACAAAACCCCGGAAAAAGGGCACAAATCCGCGCAAATAAGGAAAAGAAAGATGCAGAAGAGCTATCGTGCTCCGAACCCGGGCGACAAGCGCCAGTGGTTCATTGTCGACGCGAAGGATCAGCCCATCGGGCGCCTTGCCGTCGTTATCGCCAACAAACTCCGTGCGAAGGATCTTTGCACGTTCGATCCCTCGGTTGATGCCGGCGCGTTCGTCGTCGTCACCAACGCCGCGCTCGCGAAGTTGACCGGCAAGAAGGAAGAGCAGAAGACCTATCAGCGTTATTCGGGCTGGAGGAACGGTCTGAAGGAGTTCACCGCCGCTGAGATGCGCGCTTCGCATCCCGATCGCATGATCAAGGAAGCGGTTTGGGGCATGCTGCCGAAGAACAACATCGCGCGTAAGATGATGACGCGTCTGAAAGTCTTCGCCGCTGAGGCCGACAAGGGAATGCTCGCCGCGCAGAAGCCGGTCGAGATCAAGCTCTAATAGAAAGGAATTTCAGAAATGGCTACCAAGAAAGCTATCTCCGCCGGAACCGGCCGCCGCAAGACCGCGACCGCTCGCGTCAACCTCGTCGAGGGCAAGGGCGAGTGGACCGTCAATGGCGTCAAGCTCGAAGAGTATCTCCCGTCCGAGGCGCTTCGCGATTATCTCAAGCAGCCGATCGCGATCTCCGGCTACGACATGACCAAGGTCGACGTCGTTTGCTTTGCGAAGGGCGGCGGCATCTCCGGTCAGGCCGGCGCGATCCGTCATGGTCTGGCGCGCGCGCTCGTCGAGGCCGACGAGACGACCCGTGCGGTGCTGAAGAAGGCGGGTTGCATGACTCGCGACAGCCGCATGAAGGAACGTA
>DCIL01000090.1:38658-39917 GCA_002315875.1 Verrucomicrobia bacterium UBA1727
AAGAAACCCGGTCAGCCCGGTGCCCGCAAGCGCTTCCAGTTCTCGAAGCGTTAATCTCGCGGCAAGACGGGAGCGGCGGCGCGTTCGCCGCCGCTTTCGTTTTTATCACATCTCAATCTGGAGAAGGCAGAAGCAGCAATGGCATTTGGATTTTTGAAGAAGATCGTCGGTGCGCTCACCGGCGGAAAGAAGCCGCAGCAGGGTAAGAACGGCGGAAAGCGCAATCACGGCGGTGATGCGCGCAAGTCCGACAAGGGACAGCAGAAGAAGCAAGGTCAGCAGCAGAAGAAGCAGGGTCAGCAGAACGGCCAGCGCCGTCAGGAGCAGCGTCAGCAGCCGCAGCAGGGCGGCAAGCAGCAGAACGGTCAGCAGCAGAACGGTCAGCGCCGTCATGATCGTGGCGAGCGTCGCGGCCGCGATGGCCGTAGAGGTCCGGCGCCAGTCAATACCGCCGAGGGCGTGAGGCGTCCCGGTGGCGAGGTGTCCGAGAAGGAGCTTCAGGCGCGTCGCGCCGAGCATGCCGCGTGGTCGCTCGAATCGTTCGTGGTCGAGCCGGTTGAAGGCAAGCGTCGTTTTCATGATTTCGATCTTCCGTCAGAGGTGATGCACGGTATCGCTGATCTCGGGTTCAAGTATTGCACTGAGATTCAGGCGCTCTCGCTCGAGCAGGCGCTCGCGGGCAAGAACATCGCCGGCAAGGCGCAGACCGGGTCCGGCAAGACCGCGGCGTTCCTGGTGGCGATTCTCACGCGCTATCTGCGCAGTCCCGAGAACCGTGCCAAGGAAGGGGGCAATCCGCGGGCGCTTGTCATTGCGCCGACTCGCGAGCTTGTCATCCAGATCTGCAAGGATGCGGACGCCATCGGCCGCTATTCGGGGCTTCGTTCGCTCGCCGTCTACGGCGGAATGGACTACGACCGTCAGCGCCGCGAGGTGCTTTCGCAACCGGTCGATCTTCTCGTCGCGACCCCCGGCCGTCTCCTCGATTTCGTGAAGAGCCGTGTCATCAACCTCTCCAATGTCGATACCCTCGTCATTGATGAGGCGGACCGCATGCTGGACATGGGCTTCATTCCCGATGTTCGTCGCATCATGAGTTATCTGCCGCCGAAGAACAAGCGTACTACGATGCTCTATTCGGCGACGCTCAACGATACGGTGATGCGTTTGGCGATGAACTGGATGGAAGAGCCGTTCAAGGCCGAGGTGGAGAGCGAGACGAATGCGACCGACACGGTCAAGCAGGTCGTCTACGTCAT
>DCIL01000090.1:39997-43570 GCA_002315875.1 Verrucomicrobia bacterium UBA1727
TCTGCAACCGCAAGTCGACGACCGAAGACGTCTACGAATCGCTGAAGATCCGCGGAGTGAAGGTCGAGATGCTCTCGGGCGACGTCAATCAGAACAAGCGTCTCAAGGTGCTTGATCAGTTCCGTGACGGTGAGATCAAGGTCGTGGTGGCGACGGATGTCGCGGGCCGCGGCATTGACGTGAAAGGGCTTCAGTACGTCATCAACTTCGACTTCCCTTACGAGGCCGAGGATTACGTCCATCGCATCGGCCGCACGGGGCGTGCCGGTTCGACCGGGGTTGCGATTTCGTTCGCGGATGAATTCGAGAGCTGTCAGATTCCCGATATCGAGAAGTACATCAACGAGGAACTCAAATGCACGGTGGTTGGTCCTGACGATCCGCTTCTCAAGCCCGTTCCTCCACGTGGGTCGAAGCTCGGCGAGGTCGACAGCGAGGCAAAGGCCGAAGTCGATGCCCGCGAGGCGGCTGGCGAAGAGGAGAAGGCCGCGGCCGCGGCGATGATCGGTCGCGCCAATGCGGTCACCGCGAGCGGTGCGCCGGCGATTCTCAAGGAGGACGCTCCGCAGCGCGAGCTGCCCAAGTTCGAGCATGCGCTCGACGAGAAGGCGCCGCCGCCGGATGAAAGCGATGTCTATTCCAAGCCGGTCGAGCAGAAGTCCAAGCTCGAGGAGTGGCAGGTCTGATCAGCTTTTGGTATAATACGTCAAAATTATGAAAAAACTCATTGCATCGCTCGCGATTCTCGGATCCCTGGTGGCGTCCGCAATCGATGTCACCGAGGTTAAGGTCAAGGTTCTGGACGGATTCGGGGGCGACTCCAATTCGGTTCTGAGCCGTTGTCAGACCAAGGCCGGCAAGCCCTACGATCCGATCACGATCACTCGTGACGTCAACTCCCTCAAGGAGGCGGGCGAGCTCGAGGAGGTCAACGCCGAAGTCGACAAGCGCGATGCGGGCGTGGTGGTGACGTTCGTCGTCCGTCGCAAACTCCGTTTTGCAGGTCCGTTGATTGTGCACGGTTGCGATGAGTTCAGCGAGTCCAAGGTCGCCAAGGAGGCCGAGCTTAAGGACGGGTATCTCTACGGCGAGGCCGACATTGCCGCGGCCGCGGCGAAGGTGCGCACTGCCTATCAGAAGAAGTATTATTCCAATGTGAGCGTCCGTTACTCGACGAAGGTCATCGGTGGCAACGACGTCCAGATCATTTTCGACATCGACGAGGGCAGCCGTCGGAAGATCAGCGAATATCTCTTCGAGGGTGCCGAACATGCGGTCGATGTCTCCTTGTGGCGCAAGCTCGGTCCGAGTTTCAAGCTTGATGACGAACTCGTCGACAACGCCGAGCTTCACGAGGCGATCGACGATCTGCCGTGGTGGAATCCGATCGGCTGGTTCTCGGATAGTCCCGTCACTTACGAGCAGCAGGTGCAGTGCTGCGACAAGATTGCCAAGGTCTATCGCGACCACGGTTACCTCGATGTGTCCGTGACCGGTCCCGAGCGCCGTCCGTCGGTGGACGATCCCGAGAAGATCGACGTCGTCTTCAAGGTGAACGAGGGGCAGCAGTATCGTATCGGTGAATCGAAGATCATCGGTGTCACCAAGTATCCCGTGTCCGTCGTCACCGAGAAGAGCAATCTTCCGCCGGCCGGCACGATCGCCAGCGAGAAGGTGCTGCAGGAAGCGGCGCATCGCGTCGAGGTGCAGGTCGGCTCCGGCGATTTCGGCCTGGCCGATACGCGGGTGGACATCAAGCGCATTCCGACCATCGACAGAGGCACGGTCAACCTCATCTACAAGGTTACCGAGGGTGTGCCGGTCGTAATCAATGAGATCAAGATCCGCGGCAATGACTATACGATGGATAAGGTCATCCGCCGCGAGATCGCGCTTGGTCCCGGTGACCGCATGCTGGCCGACCGTGCCGAGCGTTCGCAGAAGCGTCTCGAGAATCTCGATTACTTCTCGCGCGTGCGCTACTATCTTGAGCGCACCGATCTCGGCAAGGATTCGAACGGGGCTGAATATCGCGATCTCGTCTACGAGGTGGAGGAGAAGAACACCGGCTCGTTCATGGTCGGTGTCGGCGCCTCGACCGTCGATTCCGTTTACGTATCTGCCGAAGTCAATCAGAACAACTTCGACATCTTCGCTCCGACGAAGCTCTTCCGCGGCGCGGGACAGAAGGGGCGCATCTACGTGGCGTGGGGTCCGAGGTACCAGAGCGCCGAGGCCGGTTTCGTCGAGCCGCATCTCTTCGGGCGTCTCCTCGAGCTTGACGTAGATGTCTATCGCCGCTTCCGTTGGTACGATCAGTACGATCTCATCCGTACGGGCGGACAGGTTGCGCTTACCTATCCCGTCAAGTTCTGGCCGACCTGGAGTGCCTTCGGCCGTCTCGGGCTCGGGCTCGGTGCGGAGTACATCGAATTCGACGATGTGGATAACTCCTGGTACAATTATCAGGGCAGGACTTCGCAGTACTTCGTCGAGCAGGAGCGTAAGTACGATGGCAGCTGGGAGCCGGGCATTCACCTCTTCTGGTCGAAGGATAGCCGCGACAACTTCCGCGTTCCGACCCGTGGCCATCGCTCCAAGATCTTCGGTGACATCATGCCTTCGAGCGATTACTCCTATTGGCGCCTCGGCATCGATCACCGTTCGTACTTCAATGTCTGGAAGCGCTTCAGCCATGTCTTCATGGTTCGCTTCCGTGCCGAGACCGAAGATAAATTCTCCGGTGACGACATTCCGATCTACGACCGCATGTTCCTCGGTGGCCCGCGTTCCATCCGCGGCATCCGCTACCGCAATGTCTCTCCGCTCGCGGAGCGCGTTGGCGGCGGCGACTGGGCGCCGATGGGCGGTCAGACGCTCTTTGCGATGAACTTCGAGTACACCATTCCGATTGTGAAGATGTTGCGTCTGGCGGCGTTCTCCGACCTTGGCTCCATCGGCGAATCCGCGTGGGATCTCAACTTCTCCAGCACCTTCGCGTGGACGGTCGGTCTCGGCGTTCGCCTCGACATTCCGATGTTCCCGATCCGTCTTGATTTCGGCATTCCGCTCAAGACGCCGGACCACGCCGAGGAGGAGGTATTCTCCTTTACCGTCGGGTATGACTTCTAATATATCGGCTCGGTCGCTCCTCTACTTGCGCGGGTGACCGAGTTTTTGGTATAATACGCGAACTTTTTGGAAAAGCA
Source organism: Verrucomicrobia bacterium UBA1727 (assembly GCA_002315875.1). GTDB lineage: Bacteria > Verrucomicrobiota > Kiritimatiellia > RFP12 > UBA1067 > UBA1067. Next base: position 43,207 of record DCIL01000090.1, read on the forward strand.
AGGAATAAAAACACCAATGCCTACTATCAATCAGTTGATCCGTAAGGGCCGTCATCCGCTGGCGTCCCATTCGAAATCGCCTGCGCTGAAGGCGTGCCCTCAGCGTCGCGGCGTGTGTCTGGTCGTCAAGACCATGACCCCTAAGAAGCCGAACTCCGCTCTGCGTAAGGTTGCCCGTGTGCGCCTCACGACTGGCGTTGAAGTGACGGCTTACATCCCCGGTGAAGGCCACAACCTTCAGGAACACTCCGTCGTGCTCGTTCGTGGCGGCCGTGTGAAGGACCTTCCTGGTGTCCGTTATCACATTGTCCGTGGTAAGCTCGATTCCCTCGGCGTCAACGGTCGTAACCGCAGCCGTTCGAAG
>DCIL01000090.1:43765-43992 GCA_002315875.1 Verrucomicrobia bacterium UBA1727
AGGAGGATCCGTCCAAGTTCGTCAAAGACGAGAAGCCGGTTGAGGACGCGCTCGAGGTCGTCAAGATCGCGATCGACAACATGAAGCCCCAGGTCGAGGTCAAGACCCGCCGCGTCGGTGGTACGACCTACCCGGTGCCGACTCCGATCAAGGAGAACCGTCAGATGTCGCTCGCTCTCCGCTGGACCACTCAGTTCGCCAGCGCGCGTCACGGCATGGGCATGCCC
>DCIL01000090.1:44106-46751 GCA_002315875.1 Verrucomicrobia bacterium UBA1727
GCGTTCGCGCATTACGCCTGGTAATTGGAGGCCTGCTTTTCCAAAGCGCTGGGGTTTGCCGGTTTAGTAGCGGTCGGTTGATTCCAGAAGATTACGAGAGCGGTTCCGGCGAGGTTGGCCGGAGCCGTTCTTCTTTTGCGGATTTGGTATAATACGCGGCAAATGAAACTTTCGGTAAATGGAATAGAGGTGGACTGCATCATCGGCGAACTTCCGCACGAGCGGGAGATCATGCAGAAGCTCATTGTTGACGTCGTCATGGAGGTCGCTGATCTCCCCGCGCGGACCGATTGCATCGATGACGCGGTCGATTATGCTGCGGTTGCTTCGGATGTGCGTGAGACGCTGGTGGCGGCGCGTTGTCATCTTATTGAACGGGCGGCCCGTCTGGCAGCCGAGCGCGTGCGCGGAAGAAATCTTGTCCAGGCGGTTACGGTTAGGGTCACCAAGTCGGGGGCAGTGCCCGGCATCGCGTCCGCAACCGCCGAATATTCGCTATGAGCGAGCTGATCGAAGTAAAGAATCTGCGCATTGCCTTTTCGATTGAGGGACGACTTTCGGTTCCTGTCCGTGGCGTCACGTTTTCCGTTCCTCGCGGAGGCAAGGTGGCGCTCGTAGGTGAGTCGGGGTCCGGCAAGTCGCTTACGGCGCTATCGTTATCGGGACTCGTCGACCGTGCCCAGATATCCGGAGAGATCGTCGGGCGTCCGCGAATCTCGTACGTCTTTCAGAATCCGATGCAATCGCTGAATCCGGTGATGCGCGTCGGTCGGCAGATTCTCGAGGGAACGGATGTGCCGCGGTCGGATCGCCAGAGCTGTCTCGCCAATTTGCTTGAATCGGTGGGACTGCCCGCGGAGACGGCGAGGAAATATCCGTGCCAGATGTCAGGGGGACAGCAACAGCGCGTGATGATTGCGATGGCGCTTGCCCAGAAACCGGACTTGCTGATTGCTGATGAACCTACGACCGCGCTTGACGTGACGACTCAGAAGGAGGTCCTCGATCTCATCTTCAAAGTTGCCGCGGAGCGGTCGATGGCGGTATTGCTGATCACGCACAATCTGGGACTTGTTTCCGCGTATGCCGAATATGTCAACGTGATGTACGCCGGTGAGATTGTGGAGTCGGGACCTGTTGCCGAGGTGCTTGTCCATCCCCGTCATCCGTACACCCGCGGACTAATCGCCGCCGTGCCGCGTCTTGATCTTGAGAAGGATGCTCCTCTTGCCGATATTCCCGGCGTGGTCCCACCGCCTTGGAACTGGCCTTCCGGCTGCGCGTTCCATCCGCGCTGTCCCGAGGCGAAACCGGAGTGCGCGAATCACGGATTTACCTGTCCCGCGATGTCGTGATTGCTCAATTATTTGAGCAATTACGCAATGCTTTCGTGATTGTGGTACAATACGAACCAAATGACTGGTAATTCTCCTATCAATGACTCTCAATGCGTTGGATGTCCCGCTATGCAGGACATTGATGCCATGTCGTGGTTTCGTAAGAATTACGCTAACGACCGGGTGAAGGCGGTGGTAGGAATCCGCGGCTCCAACAAGACCGCGGTTATGAACAGGATGTTGCGCGAGCTTCGCCGCATTTCCCCGCGTACCGACATCATCATCGTTGATTTTGCTGATGCCGCCGCTCGCCATCTCAAGACACCGGAAGATGTGATGGAGTATCTCGGCAGTGCCGGAGCTTCGAAGGTGCGCCGTCATCTCGTTCTCCATGAGCTCGGGCTTCTATTTAATCACGGTGAGCTTCTTCGCAAGCTGATGCAGAGTCACAATTGGAACATCTGGCTTTCCGCGTCCAATCTGCATGTAATCTCCGAAGATGCTCTCGGCCCCCTGAGCGCTAAGGTTGATTCGTTCCGGGTGTGGACTGATCCGAACGAGGCGCGTTCTCCCGAATTGCTCCGTGGTATCTGGGGAACGATCTTCATGCGCGATGTGATATCGGGGCTCGTTCATTCCGACATCCGGGCCAAGGAGCTGCTTGCCGAGTACTATTCCGATCACATCGGCGAGGCGATCACTCCGCGTGAAGTCGCGGCGGCGCTGACCGTCAACGGTCATCAGCTTTCGGCCAATACGATCACCGCCTATCGCAATGCGCTCGAGAATGCGTTTCTCATTGAGAGGTCCGAGATCTACAATGTGTTCGAAGAATGCGTGGTTAAGGTCGGCGGTCGCGTCTTCTTCACCGATATCGAATTGCGCAACTGGCGTTTCGGCGCTTCGCTGATGGGCGAAGATCGACGTCTCGCGTTGAATCGTGCCTATCTTCATCTTCGGCGTAGTCATGCTAAGGTCTACACGCCTTACGACTACGATGCAGATTTTCTTACTTTCGAACCTGATGGTCGTCCCCAGTTCTGGCGGGCGGATAATGCGCGTACGGTTAGGAGTACCATGAAAATGAAACCTCTGCGCCGCAATCGCATTTAAGTCAGTTTCTACCATTTCCGCCCGGCGGAGTTTCTAACACTCCTCATATACTTCCTCCGCCGGGCGGTTTTTACGCCAGGCTTATCCCGGTTTTTTGAATGACGGCTGAAGAGCCTTGCCGGCCGTGCGTGTTTTTGTCAACGCGACGACCGATTCTCGGCGGCTCACTTGCGTCCGTCGGGGGCCTGTCGCTAG
>DCIL01000066.1:0-163 GCA_002315875.1 Verrucomicrobia bacterium UBA1727
GCAGAAGCGCCGTCTCCTCGCCGCACACGAACGCGCCGGCACCGAAGCGGAGCTCGATGTCGAAGCCGAAGCCGCTGCCGAGGATGTCATCGCCCAGAAGACCGAACTCGTGAGCCTGCTTGATCGCGACCTGAAGACGATGAATGGCGAGCGGATACTCCGC
>DCIL01000066.1:307-579 GCA_002315875.1 Verrucomicrobia bacterium UBA1727
GCGTTGCAGACCATGTACTTCTGACCCTTGGGCTGCTGCTGCGCGAACTTCCACTTCATGCCGGTCGGGAAGCCTGCGCCGCCACGGCCGCGAAGACCCGACTTGAGCATCTCGTCGACGACCTGCTCGGGCGTCATCTCAAAGAGCACCTTCTCGATCGCCTTGTAGCCGTCACGCGCAATGTAATCCTCGATCTTCTCGGGATCGATCACGCCGCAGTTGCGAAGGACGATGCGGTACTGCTTCTGATAGAACGGGATGTTCGCCTCGGC
>DCIL01000066.1:637-875 GCA_002315875.1 Verrucomicrobia bacterium UBA1727
AGACGCTGCACGACACGACCCTTGACGAGATGCTCCTGGACGATCTCCTTGACGTCTTCTTGCTTGACCTGGACGTAGAACGTGCCCTGGGGAAGAATCTTGACGATCGGGCCCTGCTCGCAGAAGCCGAGACAGCCCGTCTTGACGACCTGAACCTTATCCTTGAGACCGGCGAGTTCAAGACAGGAGGCGAATTCGGTGACCAGATTGTCGGCACCGCCGGAGCAGCACGCCGTGC
>DCIL01000066.1:900-1365 GCA_002315875.1 Verrucomicrobia bacterium UBA1727
CCGTGCCGCCGCAGATGAGAACGTAGGACTGATAAGCCATTGTAGTTTCCTTTCGAAAGTTGAGATGTTGAGATGTTGAGACGTTGAGAAGCGAACAGAGTAAAAACCCTCAACCCCTCAACTTCTCAACTCCTCAACCATTCTTGGTGATGTCAATGGACGGCTTGTCGAGGATCTTGCCCTCGATGAGCTCATGACCGACGATGTGCTTCTCGACGATGTCACGCGCGACCGCGGCGTTCACATTGCCGTAGATGACCGCAGGCATGCCGGGAGCGACGACCTCGACCGTCGGCTCGCTGTGGCAGAGACCCATGCAACCGGTCTGACGGACGAGAACGTTGGAAAGGCCCTTCTCGGTGAGCGCGTCAATGAGCGCGGTAAAGGTGTCCTTCGCGCCGGCAGCGATGCCGCACGTACCCATGCCGACGATGACCTGCACGTCCTTGTTGGAGTTGTCGCGCA
>DCIL01000066.1:1389-7508 GCA_002315875.1 Verrucomicrobia bacterium UBA1727
GCATCTCCATCGCCTTCTGCTTCTCGCCGCGCATCTTGCGCAGCTCTTCAAGTGTAAGTTTAGCCATTTTCGTTTTCCTTCGTAAAATTAACCGAGCGTGCGGTACTTCTCGATGATCGAATCGACGTTCTTGGTCTCGAGCTTGCCGTGGACCTCGCCGTTGACGACCGCCACCGGCGCCAGACCGCAGCAACCGAGGCAGCGGACCGCCTCAATCGAGAACATCCCGTCAGGAGTCGTCGCGTTGACGCCGATGCCGAGCTTGCGCTCGAACTCCTTGATGATGTCGTCACCACCGCGCAGATAGCACGCCGTGCCGAGACAGACCTGGATGATGTACTTGCCGGCCTTCTGGAGCTTGAAGAAGTTGTAGAAGGTCACCACGCCGTAGATCTTGGCAAGCGGCACCGAGAGCATCTCGGAAATTTCAATGGCGATGTTGCGGGGGATGTAGCCGTAGGTCTGCTGCACCTTGTGCAGGACCATGATGAGGTTGCCCGGCTTGTTCTTCCAGTCATCAATGAACGCCTTCAGTTCGGGCGTCATGGTTTCGAGTTGTTCGCTCACGGTTGTTTTTCCTTACTTTTAGGGTTCGGTAATAAAATTATCGCGTGTATTATATCATACCATCGTCATGGATACAATAGAGGACGAATCACCTTCCAGTCGAAAGGTATGTCGCCGTAGAGGAAGTGATTGTGCCCCTTCTCGCCGCCGACCGTCCAGTCAATCGAAAATACGCCCTGACCCGAGAACGGGACCGTACCCAGTTCGGAAAGTCCATTCGCCGCGACCGAATAGTCCTTTTCAAAGACGACCTTGCCGGACGCCTTGTCGGTGATCGTCACATGGCCTTTGACCGGCTCGAGCGTATCGTTGACCGCAAGGACCCGATGATCGTCCCGCACGCAGACGAGCTGGTTCTGCTGCACCTGGCGGATCGCGTAATACGCCTTCTTCTTTCCTCCGTAATAGTCGACCACCGCGTCCGAGATCTGCGGCCAGCCGTCCCTCACGTTCCACCAGATGAGTCCGTTCTTCTTGCGGAACTTGTCACTGCGGAAAAGCTCGACGAAGGTCTTCATCGCCTCCGCCTGAATGACCTGACTCTGTTCGATGAAGGTGTCGAAATCGGTGTCGACCCCACCGAACATGAGCCGAATCTGATTGGTCATGAGCGAATTGCGCCGCTGCCCGAAACCGCCGCACCGCCAGTCGCTCGCCTTGAAGACCCACTCGTCATTCCAGGTAAGCTCCGGAATGCCGCGGCTGATGGACCTGCCCGCGTCCTTGACGAACGGCGGCGGATTCACCCACGGATAGACCTTGCCCTTCGTCATCATCTTCTCCAATGAAGCGCGGTTGGGACACCCGTGATAACCCATCTCGCTCGCGAACCAGCAGGGACTGTTGGTGTAATACGGAACCTTGTAATAGGCGCGCTCGCCCCAAAGATGGTCCTCGCTCGGCTTGGCGAGGCCCTTGAAGACGTCCGGCGAGAAATACGGCGAGCTCGGCAGATACGGACGCGTCACGTCGAATTCACGAATGACGTTCGGAATCGTCTGCCGCGAATTGCGGTCGAGATTGGGATCTGGCCACAGCTTCTTGCCGAGCGCCCAGCTCGGCGCACCGTCATTCTCGTTGTTGCCGGACCAGAGGACGAGCGAGGCGCGGTTTCTGAATCTGAGCACCACCTCGCGGACCTCCTTCTCCGTCGCCCTGGCATACTCGTCACCCTGCGGGAACATCGAACAGCCGGTCATGAAATCCTGCCAGACCATGATGCCATGCGCATCGCAGTAGTCGAAGAACTCGTCCGGCTCGTAAACGCCGCCGCCCCACACGCGAACCATATTGCAGTTGAGATCGCTGAACATCTCGAGTGTGGACCTCATCCACTGCGTGTCGCGGCTGTGGAACTGATCGAGCGGCACCCAGTTGGAACCGCGCACGTAACACGGCTCGCCGTTGATCTTGAAGAGGAACTGTCCCGGACGCTCCTTGCCGTAGATGTCGTCCCGCACGAGCTCGACCGTCCTCACGCCGATCTTCTCACACTTCTCAGCGAGCACCTTTCCGTCCTCGCCCAAGAGCTCGATCCTGCCGTCGTAAAGAGCGCTCTCGCCCATTCCCGCCGGCCACCAGAGCTGAGCGTTCTTCAGTTCGAGACCGATGGTCGGATGATACCCCGCGCATCCGGTCTCGACTTCCGCGGCGAGCTTGCCGTTCCTCGAAAGCGACACGCGAACCTTCGCCTTGTCCATCGTCGCGAAAGGCGCCTCGAAACGGAAATGGACCTTGTAGTTCGCCCGACGTCCCCGCCGATCGAGATTGGTGAGGATCCACGCGCTTTCGCGAAGGCGCACCGGCTTTTCGATGTCAATCGCCACCTCTCGCCAAAGTCCGCTCGCGAAGACCCGCGGGAAGATATCCCACCCGCCCATGCTGCCCGCCTTGCGGTACGGTTCGCCGTCCATGCCCCCGGCCATCGTGCCACCGAGCTCTCCGAGAACCTGGTATTGCGCATCGCACATCACGCTGCGGATGAGCACCTGCAATACGTTTTCGCCGCGCTTGAGTTTGCCCGTCACATTGAAACGGTGCGCGATGAACATGTTGTCCGTCTCACCGATCTTCTCACCGTTGAGGAAGATGTCCGCCAGCGTATCGATGCCCTCGAACCTGAGAACCGCGCGGCTCTTCTCGCCCGTCCAGTCGAAACGCTTCGTGTAGAGCCACTGGTAGGCCTCGTAGGGACGCAGCAAGGCGGTGTTGCGTCCGATCTCCATCGGCGGGAGGAGTCCCGCATTGACGAGATCGAGCTCGCAGTTACCCGGCACCGTCGCCTTGACGCTTTTCGCCGCGGACGGCACCGCCGCCAGCGTGCGAACCGCGCCCTCGTCCGGCTGCGGAAAGTAATCAAGTTTCCATTCGCCGTTCAGCAACAACGCCGCAGCGAGAATAATCGAATTTATCATGATGGATTACCTCAGAGATTTCACCACGCGGTGGCACAGAGCGCATCGCCGGCGAGTCCCCGCGCGGCGACATCACGCTCCTTCGAGGTGGACGAGCCGAGCACCACGACGATGACACGGCGATTGCCGCGCTTGGCGGTCAGCACCACGGACGAACCGCCCGCATCGATATAGCCGGTCTTGAGTCCGTCCACCGCCTCGCTGCCGTCGGCATTGACGATCTTGAGCTTGTCCGTGCGCATCACGTTGTTGTGGTTCTTCATCGCCTTCACGAGCTTCTCGCCCTCTGCGAGCTGCGTAGCCCTCTCGCCCTTGTTCGTCTGGCGCGTGACCGATACGCGGTAGCCCTCGGACGTCTTCACGAGATCGCACGTCTTGACCGAGGTGAAGTCGATGATGGACGGATGCTTCCTCAGCATCTCAACCGCCAGCTTCGCCTGATCCGCCGCGGTGGAGACATTGAAGCTCTTCCACGGATAACGCTTGGCGGGATTCGGAGGAAGTCCGTTGGGATTGTAATAGACGGTCGAGTTCATTCCGAGCGCCTTCGCCTTCGCATTCATCTTGGCGACGAACGCCTCGACGGACCCCGCCGAATTGACCGCCAGCGCAATCGCCGCGTCATTCGCGCTTTCGACCATCAGCGCCGTCAAAAGATCGCCGACGGACATCTTCTCGCCGACCTTGAGCCCTACCCAGCTCGGTTCCGACCGGTAGACATCGGCCGTCGCCACGACCTGACTCGCAAGCGCGTAGCGTCCCGCCTTGACATCCTCCAAAACCAGCAAGGCCGTCATCAGCTTGGTGACGCTCGCCGGATACGCCTCAGCATCGGGATTCGCGGCGAAAACGGTGTCCCCGCTCTTGAGGTCCACGGACACCGCACCGACATAAGGACTTTTCCGATGCGCAGTTTCGACAGGACCTGCCGCTGCCCGCTTGACCGGAACTGCCGCCGGCCGCTTGTGCACGCCCTTACCCTTGGGACGCGCCGCGTCCACCGAAAGCGCCGCGACCACCGCAAGCGCCAGAATCAGCAGCCTCCTCACTTGACGGTCGTCCTTGTGGACTTCTGAAGCACCTTCCAGAGCGCGGCAGAATCAGTGACCGCAATCGCGGACTTCCTGGTGGACTCCTTGGCGAACGCCTGCATGATGCCGCTCATCAGCCGGAGATAGAACGCACTGACCGCGACCGGAATCGCCGAAAGGAAGACGAGATTGACCTTCTCGCCGTCCCAGTCGATGCCCTTCTCGGAAACACCCATCGCGAGGGTGAGTCCGCCGCCTTCAACGCCGCGCACGTGCGGGAACGCCATGCCGCCTTCCATCGCCGTCGAAAGGACGCTCTCACGCTCGAGTGCCGCGGTGACGAGATTCTGGGCGGACGAAATGAACTTGCCCTTCTCCATCTTCTCCGCGAGTTCCGCAATCGCTCCCTCGCGGGTATCGGACGAAAGCCGCGCGACCATCAGCTCCTCGGCGGAGAAGCGCGAGATGCCGGTCTTGGGATTGTCACGATCCGGCGCCGCCGCCGTGTTGAGCACCGAGTCCTCGTCCGCGGCGAAGAGGATGCGTCCGCAGCTCGCGCACGTGACGAGATGCTGGGCGAGACGCACCTGCTGGCCCTGGGCGATCGGCACCTGCATTCCGCAGACCGCACAGCAGTTGTTGGTCATCGCGGAAATGACGATGTGGTTCTTCTTGTAAAGGCGGTCATAAAGTCCGGCGACCTGCGGAAGCAGCTTGCCCTGGAGCTCGGCGATGGAATCGTTGAGGGAATCGAGATGGCTGCCGTCGCCGGTCTGATTGTGTTCGTCACGGGTAAGCACCAGCTCCTGAAGCTGGCGAAGGGTATTGATCTGACTTTTCATATGATTTGCTTTTATTTCCTTGTAGTAAATTTACCGCAGCCGCCTTCGGCGTAATCATTTGCCGAAGGGACTCGTCTTCTTCATGAGGCAGGAGAACTTCGCCGCCTCGAAAGAATCCTCAAGCGGAATCGGAAACGGCGCCGCCACCCGGACCGAATCGTAGATCCGCCGCCAGAAGGCACTGAGTCCGCTCGGAGTGCCACGGTCGAGTTCCACCGGAAGCGAGACCGTCGGCACCTGCTCGTGCATGTCCGCGATCTCGGGCGTCCGCACCGAAGAACGACGCCGCGGGAAACTGAAATCAGGATCGATCACGGTCAGCACACCGGAACGCTCCCCCGGCTTCACCTTGAAAGTGCCGCGCTCGCCACGGATGACGAAAGAATAGTCACGGTCTTCCATCAGCACGCCGCCCGAATACTCGACATCGGCGGTCAGCGAATCGCGCGTACGGAGGTTGAGATGCGCGTAGTCCTCGGCATCGCCGAGCGAGGCGAGACGCTTGAGGTCGCCCCACATCTGAACCGGCGGCGCCCCCAGAAGCTCCAGCGCCTGCAACACCAGATCGGGCATCGCGTAATACGCCGCACCACCGCCGAGACGCTTCACGCACTGCCAGTCGTCGCGGCGGATGAAATCCTCCTTGCGCACGCGGATCTGGTACACGGGCCCAAGCCGCGGATCGTTGCGCATCTGCCGCGCCAGCAGGAAGTCGGGCTCAAAGGCGCCGCGCTGAATCACCACCAGCCGCCCCTTGTTCTTCAAGGCCTGTCCGCGCAGGATCTGCATCTCCTCGGGAGTGAGCGCAACCGGCGTCTCCACCAGCGTCCAGTGTCCGCTCTGGAGCGAGGCGAGCGCGTGCTCGGAATGCTGCTCCGAACCGGTCGCCACCAGCACCACGTCGATGCCGCGCTCGTCAAGCATGTCCTCGTAACGGCGGAACATCCTGCAGTTCGGAAAATCCTTCGCGATGATATCGCGTCGCTCGCGCAGGAGATCGCAGGCCGCGACGATGTTGAACAATGACGGATGCGCCTTGAGCAGCGGATAGTGCTCACCGAAGAAGGCACGACCGCAGCCAAGTACCGCGACCCGGACGGGAGGACGCTGGTAGTCGACACTCATTTCCTTACTATCTCCGTTATGGCTGACAGGAACTCCGCCACATCCTTGAACTGGCGGTAGACACTGGCAAAACGGATGTAAGCGACCTCGTCAACGGCGTGCAGCTCGTCCATCACCAGCTCGGCGATCTTGGTCGAGGG
>DCIL01000066.1:7559-21162 GCA_002315875.1 Verrucomicrobia bacterium UBA1727
CGATCATCGTCTTGATCTGCTCTTCTGAAACCTTGCGCTTGCCGCACGCGTGACGAATGGCCTTCTCGATCTTCTGACGCTCGAAGGTCTGCCGCGTGCCGTTGTGCTTGATGACCTGCACCTCGTCCCGATCAATCTCCTCATAGGTCGTGAAGCGATAGCCGCACTTGAGACACTCGCGGCGGCGGCGAATCGCCGCGCCATCGCGCGCACTGCGGCTGTCAAGAACCTTGTCGTCGTCAACCTGACACTTAGGACACTTCATCTAAACCTCTCTTCACCTCTCTTCACCTCTCCTCACTTCTCTTCCCCTTCCCATTCCCACACATCGTGCAATGGCGGCAATCGAGATTCACCGGCAAAGGCGGCGGCGCCCCGTGACGCTGCGCACTCCACTCGCCGAGCCGGTTGATGAGCGCGAGCAGAAGCCCGAGCACGATGAACCCACCCGCCGGCAGAATGGCCATCGTGACGGGACCGGGGTTAATCCCTTTGATCGCGAGGTCGCCCCAGATCGTCAGCGTTCCCGCACCGATCACCTCGCGCACCGAAGCGATGAGCGAAAGCGCCAGCGTGAAGCCGACACCCGAGCCGAGCCCGTCCGCAAACGAATCGACAACCCCGTTCTTGCACGCGAACGCCTCGGCGCGGCCGAGAATGATGCAGTTGACGACGATGAGCGGAATGAAGATGCCCAGGGACTTCGAAAGCTCGGGGAGATACGCCTGCATCAACAGGTCGATCGCCGTCACGAACGTGGCGATGATGACGATGTAGCAGGGAATGTGAACCGCCGCGGGAATGACCTTGCGCAACGCCGAGACGAGCACGTTGGAACAGATGAGGACGAACGTGGCCGCCAACCCCATGCCGAGCGCGTTCTCAAGCGACGTCGTCACCGCCAGGGTCGGACAAAGCCCCAGCACCAGCCGAAAGGTAGGATTATTCTTGAATATCCCGTACCAGAATACAAGAAACGTTTTCATACGCTCACGTATTATACTACCTTTCGCTGGTTTTGACAACCCTTTGCGCTCACTGGATTTCAAAGGCGCCGAGCGGCAGGCAGAAGCGGTTGTAGAGTCCGCCGAACCAGGGCCTCGAGAAAAGGTAGCGAAGACGCTTCGGCTCCTTGATGCCGTCCGCGGCTACGATGAGATCCTTGCCCTTCACTACGCCTCTGAACTCCAGCTTCTTCGTGCGGTAGTGCGGTGTCTTCTCGGCATTGACGAGCTTCGCGGGCTTGAAGACCCCATCTGCACCCGCGATCTCAAAGCCGACGGCGTCACTGCCCTGCTGCGGATTGTAGATGTACCAACCGTCCGCATCGTTGAAGGAAAGGACGAACTTGTCGCCTTCGATCTTCCACGACTTGAGCGTCGGCGAGTTGTCGCGGACGGACTCGAAACCGTAGTCGCGCTTGAGCGCGTGCAAGGCGAGGCGCTTGGCGACGGTGCGCTTGTCGTTCGGATGGATGTCGGTGAGGTTGCCGACGTCGTTGATGACCGCCATCGCGGCATTCTTCTCCTCCGCGGCGAACTTCGCCTGCGCGATCTGGATGTTGGCGATGCCCTCATAACCCCACGGCGCGAGCTGCACGAAGTAAAGCTTCAGATCGGGATTCTTGAACTCCTTCGACCAGCCGTTGTAGAGCGCATGCATCTTGTCGCAATAACGCTGGTATTCCCCGGCATTGTGACACCCCTGATACCAGATGAAGCCGCGGCAGGCCATCGGCGCGTAGGCCGCGACCAAGCCGTTCCAAAGCGCGGACGGCTGCTGGATCCATTTGCCGGCGCAGACCCGGACATCCTTGTAGACGCCGTCCTTCTTCTCCTTCTCGAAGGCCTTCTCGTCCAGAAGCGGCAGCGCCGCCACATCCTTGAGCGAGTCCATTCCCTCGTAGCCGCTGCGCGGAGTCCACGCATCAATGTTGGTGCCGCCCCAGGAGCTGTCCACAAGCCCGATCGGAATATCGAGCGCATTGGCAAGCTCGAGCGCGAAGTAGTAGCCCATGGCGGACGGGATTCCGCCGCCGCGCTTTATGAACCTGTCGTACATCTCGGGCGTCATCTTCATCCACTCCGCCTTGTAGTCCTTCTTGGGAGTGACGGACGCCACATGTTTCGTCTTGACGAGACGGACGAACGGCTTCACCGTCGAGGTGAGCGTCATCGCACCCCATCCGTCGCGATAGCGAGGACTCGCCCCCCAGATCGGACAATCGGTGTTGGACTGCCCCGAGCACATCCATACCTCGCCGACCAGCACGTCCTTCACTTCGACCGCGTCGAGTTCGCTGTCGAAGAGATATCCCGGCTCACGCTCGGTTACCTTGAGCACACGCGACTCCTTCGACGCCTCCATCGACGGCAGCATCACCTTCCAGCAGCCCTTCGCACAAGCAGTCGCCGAAACCTCGTTGCCGGCGAACTCAACCGTCACCTTGCTTCCTGCGGTGGCCTTGCCCCAGACGGGAACCTCCCGCCCGCGTTGCAGCACCATGCCGTCCGCGAACGGAGTGCCAAGATCGATTTTAGCGAAGGCCGGAAGCGTCATCGCTCCGGCCATAAACAAGGTGATAGTCAGGTTTTTCATAGTGTTAGCGAATTATAATGTCAAAAATCATTGAACGGTAATCGTCCTTTGCTCGTAATGTCCCGGCTGCCAGACACGGATGACCGAGCCGTTCGCCTGCACCTGATCGACATAGCAGCCGTTGACCCAGACGTTCTGCGTAGTCGCAACCGGAGTCGTGACCACAGTCGGAGTCACCACCGCAGGAGTCGTGACTACCGTCGGCGCGGCAACCACAGTCGGAGTCACCACCGTCGGAGTCGTAACCACCGTCGGGGGCGCCGCCACCACGGTCGGGGACGAAATCGCGCTGCCGATGATTCCACCGACCACCCCGCCCGCGAAGCCCGGCCAGAAATTACGTCCGCCGCGACCCCACCAGCCACGGTCACCATGCCAATGCGGATGGCAAGGACGGCACGGATGAACGGGACGACACCATCCGCCGCCTCCGCATCCCCTCGGGCCCGCAAAGGTAAGCCCCGTAATCATTACTGCGCCGAGCGCAACGACCATTTTCATCTTGTTCATGTTCTTTTCCTTTCTCCACCCTTTTGGGCGGCATACTGGTCAAGGAATCCGTTCTTTATCTTTCTGACAAAAATTTTTCAGGTCACTTCTGGTACCAGGTCCCGTCCTCGCGCTGGATCCACACCTTGCTGCCCGCAGGCACCTTCTCTTCGAACTTCCGGTACGAGCGCTTGCGGACCGCCTCGATCGACACGCCGCTCGTCTTGGCCACCTCCTCCAGGCGCTTCGTCCGGCGCATGTTCGCCTCGGCAATCGTGATCTTATCGTCATCAGTCGCCTTCTCGCGCGCCACCAACGTGCCCTTGTTGTCGATACCCGCCGCCTGGCTGTCGAGCAGTTTCTTGATCTCGGTGAACTGTCCGCTCGGCTTCGACATGTTCACGTCCGAAAACGCCCGGTCGATTTCCTTGTCGACCTTGAGATTGACATCGAGCGTGATGTGGATCGGCTTCACTTCGCTTTCGGTCTTGACCGTAAAGCATCCCGCCAGTGCCAGCGGCAAGGCGCCAACAACCATGATCGTACGAATGTTCATTTGTTCTTTCCTTTCAGCTTGTTCGAATAGCCAAGTCCCGTATTTATGAGCTGTTCAAGCTCTCCGTTCAAATTGAGCGTCAGGTCCACCGGCACCGTGACTCCTCCGCGTTCCACCGAGCCCTTGAGCTGGACCGAAAGCCGCGCCGTGTTCCCATCGCCGCGCTCGAGATCGAGCCGAAGGACGCTGTAATCCATGTCGGCCAAGGCGTTCGCCACATTCTGCCGCGCCGCGGAATCCAAACCCGCCAGCGCCAGGTTTTCCGCCACCGCCTCGGAATCGTAGACGCGAAGACGCCCCGTCTGTCCAGGCGTCGAATAGAGGAACGCATCCTTGAGCCGCACCGAGCTTCCCGCCTCCCGCACATACGCCTTCACGCATCCGTGGAGATGTCCCGACGCTTCGCCGCGGAATCCGTTGATGTGACGCAGCGCCTCGCCCGCCTCCACCTCGTCCAGGAACAGCGTAAAGCCGGCATTGAGCCGCTTCGGATCGAGAAAGAGCGAGTAGACGCTCACCCTGCCGCCGCAAAAACCTGCCGTCGCCTCGTTGACCATCAACGCCCTTTCGGTTGCACGAATCGCCGCGGTGAGATTGGACAGGGTAATTCGGTCACGCGCAAGCGATCCGACCCTGAGGAACATCGGATCGATATCGTAGTGACTGGCGATGCCGGACGCCCCGAGCTTGACCGAAAGGTCCGAAAGCGACATTTCGTGTCCGTCCTTCACCGCACTGACGCACACGTTCTCTATCGGAGCTTTCACGCTCCAGACCGGAACCGGCATCGAAAAAGTTCGCCGCGCCGTTGCCGAAAGCGAAAGCGCCCCCGAGAACGTGAGATTGGATACACCGGCGATCGGATGATCCTCAACGAGCTTGCGCAGCAGCGAGTCGTGCTCGTCAAAGCGCGCGTACGGCAAGGCGGCCGTCATCTCCCACTCGCAGGCGGAGGCGGCGAACTTTACTTGCGGACGCCATACCGAGCCCGGAACCGAGATTCTCAAACTGCCCTCAACTCCCGGACCGTTCCTCCAGCAATATCCGAAGTCGAAGTCGGAATCAACGATAAGCCCGTACTCCGCGGCAAATTTGGAAACCATTCTCTCGACCACCGTCGGCAGTACGAAAGGCAAGGCAATTACTATCGCGATCAGCAAGACCGCAATCACAATCGCCAATTTGAGCAACAACCTCTTGATGGTATTCACTTGGCGGACGGTTTCTTTTCCATCAGCAGGCCTTGGTGGCCGGCGGGGATGATCGCGCGGCCATGCCAGAATGCCGCCAGGTCGGGACGCCCCGAAAGCCGATAGAACGATTCGAGCTTCGGCTTCAACGGATCGCTGAAATCATAAACCGCCGCCTCGCCGGTCGCACGCCTGGTGACGGCGACCTTGCGTCCGTCCGAACGCGGCGCACCCTTGAAGCCCGGATCCTCCGCGGGCGCCGGCAACCTGACTGGTGCCGAGAAGGTGCAGTCCGGCGTGACGTAGTAACAGTTAATCGCCACCGAATAGTCGTAGACATCCGTCTTGGGCGCCTCGGAAAGATAAAGGAAGCGATCTCCGAACGCACAGATTCCCCCTTCCTGTCCCGCAATCGCCGGCACCTCCCCGGCCTTGAACCGGTTGAGCTTCGGCTCCTTGCCGCGCACATCCAGCGTGTTGAACGAAGCGTAGGCACCGAAGAGCGCAGTGCGTCCGTCGATGGCACGATCGGCGACATACTTGTTCCACATGCACCCGCCGACCCCGAAGCGGAGCGGCTTCTTAGCAAGGAAATCATCGGTGTTGACCACGACGTACGGACGAGTCCGCGGCGACAAGAGGACGCTCTTGTCATCCGTCGTCCAGCACCAGAACGCCATCCGCACGCCGTCCGTCACCGTCCGCCGCGCCTTCTCCTCAAACGCGGCAGGTCCCTTCAATTCGTAAAGCGCAAAGCCGTCCGCCCCCTCGGCAGTCACCAGCCGATCACCCACGAAACAGCAGTCGGTGACGTGATGTCCGCCCGGAAGCGTGCCGAGAAACTCGAAGCCGTTGTCGGACGCCTTGAGCACGTGGAGTCCCGCATCGCCGAACGCCGCGTACACGATATCGCCGCGCACCACGGCCGTGCGCGCCTGGCCGGCGGCGGACGGACGATACACGTGAAACTTCTTGTCGTCCGTCCGATACCGGTCGGCGAAATCGGCGTTGGCGGGCAAGACCGACTGACGATGGACGATGGACGGCTTGAGTCCGTTCACGGGAATGACGTGAAGTCCGCCAGGCGAGAACATCACGTAGAGACAGCCCTCACCGATGGCGAGCGAACTCGGACAGGCGGACGGGAACTTCTGTTTGCCGCGCATCGGCAGGCAGAGGCGATCGAGCACCGCGGGCTTGGTTATCTCACGGACATCGACCGCAAAGAGTCCGTTATGCGAATCGCAGCAGTAGGCAGTTCCGTTCGAAACCCGCGGCAACCAGAAATCGCGATCCCGAGGAACGAACCGCGGAAAATCCACGCGCGAGACATGCCGCGGCGAAGCGGGATCAGAAATGTCGAAGATGTCGAGTCCGCGTCCCGCGCCCACCCGATCCCCTCCGCAGGTTGCGATCCGATGATGCCGCGCATCGTGTCCCGTTGAACAGTAGAGATACTTCCCATCGACATACACGCCGTCCCCGAAGCCACCGAGTCCGAAGGTGCCGAGCTTGCGGAAACTGCGCATGTCCCGCGCATCGAAGACGGTGATCTCGGCACTTCCCCAATCACCGGAATAGAGATAGCCGTCGTGATAGACCGTGGACTGCGACTCGACCGTCTTGCGGAGCGCGATGTGCCGCGGATGATCCTTGTCGCGCACATCCACCGCCTCGACTCCGTAGATTCGCTCGGATACGAACGCCACGTTGCCTGCGACCTCGATGCCCGTCGCGAACTCCACCGTATCGAAAAGCGAACGGATGCGCATCTGCCGCGGATCGCGCACGTCGGCGATGCGGAGTCCCGTCTCGCGCGAAACGACATAGGCAAACCCGTCCACCACCTTGATCTGACGGACATCGTCAAAGCCGGCGAGGCGTCCTATCTCGCGGGGCTTCAGCGGTTCGCTCACGTCATAGGCGATGAGCAGATTGCCTTGTCCCGCGAAAAGCACCTTGTCTTCGAGCGTGACGGCGCCGGAATATCCACCTGCCGGAAAATTAGCGACGGGTACCGCGCCTCCGAAGACGGACGCGCACAACATCAGAGTGGATAGGATCATAAAGCTGCTTTCTCGATTCGCGGTCAGTGACGCGACACCAGGAGCCGCGCGGTCTGGGCCTCAAGCCGCTTGCGGTCGCGTGCATTCTGACGGCGCTTCCACCACATCGCACAGCCAATCGGCACGAGAACGGATACCGCCATCAGCGTCGCGAGCGCCGAGGCATGCGGAATGTTGCGCATCTGAATGGCGCGCATGAAGATCTTGTTGCCGATCAGCACACAGTCGGTGCCGCCGAGCATCTGCGGAATCACGTAAGAGCCGATGGCGGGAATGAACACCATCAGGATTGCGGAGATGAGACCTTGCTTCACCCCGGGAATGAAGATCTTGCGGAAGGCGTAGAAGTTGCTCGCCCCGAGATCGCGCGCCGCTTCCAAGAGCGAGAAGTCGAACTTCTCCGCCGCGGTGTAGATGGGCATGATCGCAAACGGAATGAAGGAGTAGACCGAGACGAGCACGACCGCGGCCTCGGAATCGAGAATCGTCGAAGAGGCGACGTCGATCGGAGCGTGCGAGGCGAGGCCGATCCAGGCGAGCATCCAGTTCTTCACCGTAAGCCAGGTGATGTAGCAGCTCTGCAGCCAGCCGTCGGGATGCAGCATCGTCTTCCAGGCGAAGACACGCACCACGAAGCTCGTCCAGAACGGCAGCATGATCGAACCGGCGACGATGTTCTTCCACTTCGAGTTCATCCGCGCGATCGCGTAGGCGCAGGGAAGCGCAAGGACGATCGACCAGAGCGTGACCCAGAACGAGATGCGCAGCGTGTTCCAGACGATCGCGGGATAGTCGGGGTCCACCAGCTCGCGCCAGGTGCTCATCGACCAGTCGCCCACGCCGCCGTTCGCGGTATGTCCGTGGAAGGTGAACGCAAGCACGATCACCGCCGGAATCGCGAAGAAGAGCGCAAGCCAGACGAAGCCGGGCAGAGTCACGACCCACTCCGCCTTCTTGGACTTCAGAGGATTGAGATTGTCCTTTTTCATCAGTCTTCCTTGACCTCGACCATGTAGCCGTCATCGGGATGCCACCAGAGGAACACGTCATCGTTCCAGGTGATCGGCTCCTGATCGAGCAGGAAGCGCGAGTGGGGACGCAGCGTGTGGATCTTGCAGCCGCTGCTCGTGACCCAATAGCGGGTGTAGACGCCCTGATAGACGATGTCGTTCACCTTCGACGGATAGACGTTGATGCCCGCACCCTTCTCAGGCAGCGGCGGAGTCGGCGTGACGCGCATCTTCTCGGGACGCACCGAGAGGTCGACCTTCTGTCCCACCTTGAGGTTCTTGTCGTTGAAGGCCTGGATCTGCGGAAAGTTCTCGCACTGAATGAAACAGTAATCGCCTTCGATGGACACAATCTCGCCCGAGAAGAAGTTGGTATCGCCGATGAAGGAGGCGACGAAACGGTTCGCCGGCGCCTCGTAGATCTTGGCGGGACCGTCCAACTGCTCGATCGTGCCCTTGTTGATCACGGCGATTCGATCGGAGAGGGACATCGCCTCGCCCTGGTCGTGGGTGACGTAAAGGAAGGTGATGCCGACCTGATCGTGAATCGTGTCGAGTTCGATGAGCATGTGCTGACGAAGCTTCAGGTCGAGCGCCGCGAGCGGCTCGTCGAGGAGCAGCACCAGCGGACGGTCCACGAGCGCGCGGGCGATCGCCACGCGCTGCTTCTGTCCGCCCGAAAGCTGGTTCGGATACTTCCACGCCTGATCGGAAAGCTGGATCATCTCCAGTATCTCGTCCACCCGCTCCTCGATCTCCTCCGGATCCTTCTTCGCAAGCTTCAGCGAGAAGGCGATGTTGTCCCAGATCGTCATCGTCGGAAAGAGCGCGTAGTTCTGGAAGACCGTGTGGACGCGCCGCTGGTTCGGCGGAAGATCGGTGATGTCCTTCCCCTCGAGATAGATGCGCCCGGAATCGGGACGCTCGAAACCGCCGAGCATCCTGAGGAGCGTGGTCTTGCCGCAGCCGGACGGACCGAGCAGCGAGAAGAACTCACCTTTCTTCACGGTGAGCGACACATCGTTGACCGCAGTCATCGCGCCGAAGCGCTTGGTCACGTGATCGAATACGAGGAAGTCGTTTGTCATGGCGCGAATTATACCATAAATGTTTTAAACGCGACGCGCGGATTCGAGCGTGTTCCAAAGCAGCATCGTGATCGTCATCGGTCCCACCCCGCCGGGAACCGGCGTGATGGCGGACGCAACCTCGGCGCAGCTCGCGAAATCCGCATCGCCGACCAGACGGAAACCCTTGGGACGCGTCGCGTCCGGAATGCGGTTGACGCCGACGTCGATCACCACCGCGCCCGGCTTGAGCATATCGCCGCGCAAGGTGTCGGGACGTCCCGCCGCCACGACCACGATGTCGGCCGTGCGCGTGAACGCGGCGATGTCCTTCGTGCCCGTATGGCACATCGTCACCGTCGCGTTCGTCTCCTTGCGCGAGAGGAGCACCGCGACCGGCTTGCCGACGATGTTCGAGCGGCCGATCACCACCGCGTGTTTGCCGCGGATGTCCATCCCCGAGAACTCGATGAGCTTGATGATGCCGTGGGGCGTGCAAGGCAGGAAGCATTGCTCGCCGATGAGCATCCGTCCGACGTTGATCGGCGTGAATCCGTCCACATCCTTCTCGGGCGCGATCGCATCGATGACCTTCTTCTCGTCGTAGCCCTTCGGCAGCGGCAGCTGGACGAGGATGCCGTGAATCGCAGGATCGGCATTGAGCGCGGCAATCGTCTCGAGAAGCTTTTCCTCGGGAGTGTCCGCCGCCATCCGAATCTCGCGCGAGTACATTCCCGCTTCGGCGCAGGCCTTCTCCTTCGCCGTCACATACGAGACCGACGCGGGATTCTCTCCGACGAGAATCACGGCGAGTCCCGGGGTCACGCCCTTCTCCGCCTTAAGCGCCGCCACCCCCGCCGCGATCTCCGCCCTGAGGTCAGCCGCCAACTGCTTGCCGTCTATTGTCTTCGCAGCCATCTTCATCTCACCCTTCTATTTTTTCGAGGACGTGGCTTCGTCCGCATCCTCCGACCATTCGATATAGCGCACCTTCTTGTCCTTGACGTAGCACTGACAGGAAACCGTATGCTTCATTCCCATCGACTCGCCGGTGATCTTCATCGTGAAGACCGAGTCCGACCCCGGCTTGAACTCGATGTATTTGGACGCATCCTCGCCGATGTCATCGACATTGCTCGCGTCCTCCACCCGCTTCCTGAGATCGGACCAGTCCTTGTACGGCCACCACGTGCGCGTCTTGTCATAGTCATCGCGGTCGTCCGGCGGCACGCTCAGCGTACTGATGATCGCCTCGGCGCGTTCCCGCGCTTCGGCCTGATCCTCGTCATCGTCCTCTTCGGCATTGCTGATTCCGGGAATCATCATCAGCGTCTCGACCTTGGTATCGGGATTGATGATGAGCTTGGCGGAACCGTTGACTCCGAAGGTTCTCATGATGACCGGACTGATTTCCGGATTCTCCTCCGAAACCTCCTCTTCCGGATAGAGCCGTCCCCCGACCAGCACCGCCGGGAAGTCCTTGAATCCACGCACGTACTCGAGTTCCTTGAGATCCTTGATCGCCGCGTTCGGCGGCGTGATGCGCTTCTCCTTGACCGCCTCGCGCTCGTCCCGGCCGTGGGCGGACTTCTCCAGCTCCTCGTACTGCTCCTTGTAGAAATCGGCCTCCGCACCATCGTCCTCTTCCGATCTGACCCCATCGTCCGTAATCGGTCCCTTGCATACGGTATCGTCCGTATCACGCCAATCGTTCCAGCTCGCAATCAGAAGGTTCATGAGGTTATGCCGCTTGGTCGAGCGTCCGTCCGCCTCCTTGACCTCGACCTCGAGCTCCTCGTCGATGCCGCTCGCCTTGAGCACCATCTGCCAGATGAGGATGTAGTCGCCCTCGCCGCCGGAATAGAGTCGGTTGATGTTGAAGCAACCGGAATCGGAGACCTCGATCTCAACGGTGACCGTGCCCGAGTCGGGATCTTCCTCGTCCAGCAGCACCGGACCGATCTTGCACGGACGCCCTTCCTTCAAGTCCTGCTTGAACTTGTACCACCGGTCCTTCTCGTCCATATCCTTCTCATCCTGATCCTCGCTCCACTCCTCGACGTTCTCGTAATCGCAGATGACGATCTCGCCGATGACCTTGCCCGCATCGATCAGACGGTTGACGCGATTGCGCTCGCGGATGTAGACGTTGATGCCCGATTCGTAATGCGCTTCGGTGGCGAAGGAGAGCACCATCACCGCCAATACCGCGATGATCCAGAGAGCCAGCAACAGCGCGCTTCCCCGTCTCACTTCTGCTTCCTCCCGCTCTTTGAGGACTTGTTGCCGCCGTCCTTCGTGGACTGTTTCTCGCCCGGTATCTCCGCTCCGTCGAGCGACTGCTCGTGAACGGGAATGCGGACGATCCGCACCAGCGGCGCGGTGTTCCGCCGATAGCTGCGTCCCTCGGGATCGGCCATCCTGAACGTGAGCTCCACCTTGTACGGCACCGCATTGGATTCCGCGAACTCGTCCTCGAACTTCTTCTTGTCATTTGCGCTCGCATTCCTCACCGAACCGTCCTTGGCATCCTCAAGCTTCTTGATGACGCGGCAGTTGAAGCCGACGATGCCGTCCGCTATGAGAAGCGGCTGATAAAGCTCGGCATTGCCGAAACCGTAGTCGGTCTCGTCCCCGTCCTCCTGCGGAATGAGCGCGGAATCGCGCATCAGCCGCGCGTAGAGTCCCGTGACCTCGATCGGCTCGCGATAATCGTCATCGCCTTCCTCAAGCACCATCAGCTGGACGCGATGCACGGTCGAACCGATCGAGTTCTTGTTGCCGACGATGGCGGCTCCCTTCTTCGACCAGGTGATGACGTCACTGCGCCTCGGATCTTCCCCCTCGCCCTTGTTCATGAGCTGGAAGCCGTACTTGAAAGTCTGCTCGCCGTCGTGCGGATAATACATCGAACGCAGAGCGGACGTGACCTGATTGATGGCGTAATCCGTCCGCTGCATCTTGTCCATGTAATCCGTCGAGACCTGCCAGCCGCGCGACACCGCCCTGAACGTCATCATCGAAAGCGCGGTCACGACACCGACGAGCATCGTCGCGAGCAGAAGCTCGATGAGGGTAAAGCCGCGTCTCGTGGAAACTGCGCCGTTCATTCGGACTTCCTCCAGAGCGTCACATAGCTCTCCTGCTGTTTCCTGTTGCGGCCTTTACCGCGGTCGCCCCACGTGACCGTGACCCTGAGAATGTAACAGCCCATGCGCTTCAATTCGTCTTCGCTGTCCTTGAGATTGAGACATTCGCGCTCCCAGGTGAAGCCATGGAACTTCTCCTCCTGCTCGTCACTCATCCTCTCGTCCGTAATTCTATCCCAAAGATCTTCCACCTTGGTCTCGCGCACCTCAAGATCCTTATCCGGATCCTCCACCAGTTCGAGCGGATACGCCATCTCTCCGAGATCCATCACCTCCTGGGCAGTTTCAAGTCCCCCGGCCGAAAGCATCAGCCGCTGCGCCTGCGACATCGACACCAAGATGCCGGCAAGTCCGACCCCGAGAATCAGGGACGCGATCAGCACCTCGATCAAAGTAAAGCCGCGGCGCATGACGTCAATTGTCCTCCCGTCCGTCGCCATTCAAGACCTTGATGCCGCCGAAGCGGTCGACCTTGAGGAGCATGCCGTCCTCGGGACGCTTCCCCTGCGGATACACCCACACCTTGTGCGCGTCGGTTCGTCCGTTCGTCTCCCACACGATCGAGACCGGCGCGGGACGCTCCTCGACGGCCTTGGCAGCCGCCGCTTCTTTCTTCTCCGACTCCTGTTTCTTCGCCGCTTCCGCACTCTTCTGCTGTTGCAACCGATTGACGAGATAACTCGTCGTGGAGAAGACCGAGATCGAGGACTTCTGCACCATGCCGCCACTCGCCTCGAGTTCCGCATCGCCCGTCAGCGCCTTCACGACCACGCCCTTTACCACATCCTGTGACACCGGCGCAAAAAGCACCTCCTCCAGGGTCTCGCCGCCGGTGGACGCCGCGGGAGCGGACTCCTCACCGGACTTCGCCGCGGACTTATCTTCCTTCCGCATGATCACCGGACGCGCCGTAGCCGTATCGACCTCTTCCTTTCCCTTGAGCGGCGCGCCTGTAAGCGTGATCACATCGCTCGCGGCGTTCTCGGTATCGATAACCTTAGCGGAAACGATGGTGACTGACGCACAGTTTTCTTCCTCGACTTCGACATTGTCGTAGGTGATCACCGCCGGCTGCTGCGTCACGAGCGCCGTTGAGCGAGCGCGGCGCATGAGCGCATAGACATCACGCACCGCGCCCTTGATGCGGGCGGACTTCTGACCGGCGCGCACGCTGACGAGTCCCACCGTGACCATCGTGCCCATTATGGCGACGATCACCAGCAGCTCAATCAGCGTGAACGCCCTTCTCAACGGAAGGCCTTTCTCAGTGACGGAAGGAACGCTGGCCGGTGAAGACCATGGCGATACCCGCGTCATTCGCGCAGTCGATTACATCCCAATCGCGGATCGCACCGCCGGGCTGGATGCATGAGGTGATGCCCTCGCGCAGACCGACCTCGAGTCCGTCACGGAACGGGAAGAACGCATCGGACACCATCGCGCAGCCCGGAATGCCGCCCTTCTCCGCCTTCGTCTGC
>DCIL01000063.1:0-564 GCA_002315875.1 Verrucomicrobia bacterium UBA1727
ACAAGGCCGGTCTCGACAAGAAGGCCCAGCAGTTCTTCGCGATCATGACGAACGTCAAGTCCGTCGGCGTCAAGAACAACGCCCGTACCTACGGCTACGTCATCGGTATCCGTGCGATCACGACCTCGCAGTTCGTCAAGGCCGGCATCGTCGAGTTGCCGTTCAAGTTCGTCACCATGGTCGCCGAGAAGATCGCTACTAAGGTTAAGGGCGCGAACCGCGTCGTTTGGGACGTGACGCCGAAACCGCCGGCTACGATCGAATGGGAGTGAGAGAATAGTTCGAGATAAGAGTTCGAGCTCGAGAATGGAGGAATGAGAGAATAGTGCGAGATAAGAGTTCGAGCTCGAGAATGGAGGAATGAGAGAATAGTTCGAGATAAGAGTTCGAGCTCGAGAATGGATGTAAGGTTCCTCTGTCGAACTCGAACTCCAACTCGAACTCCAACTCGAACTCCAACTCCAACTCGAACTCAATTGCTGGCGAAGGATACTGGGAATGAAGAAGGTTTTTATTGATGGGTCGGCGGGGACGACGGGACTGAGAATCAGGGAAAGACTTTCT
>DCIL01000063.1:658-10411 GCA_002315875.1 Verrucomicrobia bacterium UBA1727
GCGGCGTTGAATGACGCCGACGTCGCGTTTCTCTGTCTTCCGGATGCCGCGGCGGTTGAGGCCGTCCAGATGGTCGATAATCCCGAGACCGTCATCATCGACACCTCTACCGCCCATCGCACGGCCGACGGCTGGGAGTATGGCTTTCCGGAACTTACGGGACGCCGCGCGCGCATCGCGCAGGCGAAGCGTGTTGCGAATCCCGGTTGCCACGCTTCTGGCTTCATCGCGCTCGTCGCTCCGCTCATCGAACACGGACTCCTCGCCTCTGCATCTCGCCTCACCGCCTTTTCGCTCACCGGCTTTTCCGGCGGCGGAAAGAAGATGATTGCAGCGTATGGTGAGGAGTTGAAGGGTCAAGTTGAAGTCGAAGAGCGGACGCGAGAAGCTCCTTTCTTCAACTTCAACTACAAACTTCAACTTTATTTCGGCGGACGTCAATACGCGCTCGCGCAGTCGCACAAGCACCTGCCGGAGATGGTGAAGGTCTGCGGACTTGCCACCGCGCCGGTGTTTTCGCCGATTGTCGTGCCGCATTACAGCGGCATGGAAGTGACGGTCTCGCTCTTTGCCGATCAGGTGAAGGGCGGACTTGCCGCGGTCCGCGAGTGCTATTGCGATTATTACACTTCCGGACTCGTCCGCTACGCCGAGGATCCGTCCGAAGACGGCTTCCTCTCGTCCGCAGCGCTTTCCGGTCGCGACGATCTCGAGGTCTCGGCCTATGGCAATGACGAGCGCCTCATTCTCGTCTCGCGCTTCGACAATCTCGGCAAGGGTGCGTCTGGCGCGGCAATTCAGAATATGAACCTTGCGCTGGGAGTCGAAGAGACCACGGGACTCGTCCTCGGCTGATGAAAACCAATTTCCATACTCACTCGACCTTTTGTGACGGACGCGATACGCCCGAGGCATTGGCGAAGGCCGCGGTCGAGAAGGGGTTTGGAATCCTCGGGTTTTCGTCCCATTCCGACATGGTCGCGGACCTCGCCGCCTACCGCGCTCACATTCGCAATCTCGCCGTTCTCTATTGCGGGCGGCTCGATGTGCGGCTCGGACTCGAGGCGGAACTCGCCAAGCCCTACGAACGCGGCGATTACGACTATGTCATCGGGTCCCATCACTACATCACCGCGCCCGACGGCGGCTTCTTCGCTTTCGACCATACGCCGCAGATTCTCAAGGACGGCGTGCGGGATCATTTTGGTGGCGATAGCGCGGCGTTCGTGAAGGCGTATTATGCGGCGGTGAGGCGCACGCTTCAGCTCGACTTTGATATTGTCGGTCACGCGGACCTCGTCCGCAAGTTCAACGTGAAGCATCCGTTCTTCGATGAGTCCGCCGATTGGTACCGCGGCGAAATCGAGGCGACTGCGGATGCTATTGCCGCGTCCGGAAAGCTCGTCGAGGTCAACACCGGCGCCATTGCGCGCGGCTGGCTTGACGATGCTTATCCCTCGCCATTCTTCCGTTCGCTCCTTCGTGCGCGCGGCGTGAAGTTCATTCTTTCGTCCGACGCCCATTCCGCCGATGCCCTGGACGGCGCCTTCGACCGCTTCGGCAGTTGTGAAGAATTCCAAGCCCTGTAATAATCAAAAGCAAAATGAGGAGTGAGGTTATGCGAGTCGTTCTGTTGATGGCGATTGTAAGCTTCGCGAGCGTTTCGATTGCAGGCGAAATTCCCTGGCAGGGCACGGAAATCGTAGTCGGTGCCGATCAGGCCGGTGAGACACTTACGCTCTCGGAGCCGGCGAGTGCCACGGCGGTTAAGTTCGACGCCAAGGCCACCATTGACGGTACTGCCGCGCTTACGATGCTTTCTCCCTCGAAGGTCATCGGTGCAGGTTCGCTCCTTGTGCCGCTTGCAGGAGAGAACGGACTTGATGTCGGCGGCGAGGTTCGCTCGTCTATCTTCATTACGGACGCCGATCAGGTCGTGTGGAAGGATGTCCAGCTCTCATCTATCAAGTCGGTTTCCGCAGCGCTCTGCGGAAACTGGTGCTCGCAACGTCCCCTCGACATGATCGCCGTTGCCTTCGCCAATAATGGCACGACCGCGACCGTGCAGTTCCAGCAGAAGGACAACCAGCATGTGAAGGTCTTCAAGGTTCAGTACACGCAATCCGGTTCCGATGTTGTTGCCAAGGCGTTGTGGGCGGCGCACTCCACCAACTTTAACACGCTCGGGCTCGATTGGGATAAGGATACGATACCTAATCGCGGAACGTATGCTCCTCCATATTCGCAGGCGATTGATGCCGACCGCATCGGGCTTACCTATCTTTCGTTTTCCGAAGTTACCAATCGCTTTGGCATGATCACTCTCGATGGAACGCTTCCGACGGGTGCGATAAAACTCAATGCCGAGGAAGTTGCCTTTACGCCGCGGCTTCCGCTTACGCTTGCCAACGCGATCACGGGCACGGTCAAGCGGGTAGTGTTTGCGAGCAGGCCTGGTGGCGATGCGCAGCTGACGAGTTCCGGCTATATCGGGACGGATGAGATACTCGCCTTCGAGAACGCCTCTATCCAGAGCGTGCGGTTCGCGTCCGGACATCTCTACGGCATGGGTCTCAATACCAATGTCTCTGTCAGCGCTGGAACCGTTTGCACGGTCAACAAGTTCACCGCGTCGGACACGAGGATCGTCCAGGTGCAGGCATATCAGGATTCCGGTACGAACAACCGGTGGACGAAGTGCGTTGACGTTCAGTTCCGTCAGGTAGGAACGGATGTATATGCGAAGGCACTGATCGGCAGATTCGGGTCTGGCAATCGGCTTGGCACCTACGTTGGCGACGGCGATGGAACCTGTTCGGTGATTACCTCCGATTCCGACTCGGCCAAAGGATACGGCATCAAGAATTTCGTGTTTGATGTCAAGGAAAAGAAAACCTATCTTACGCTTTCCGGCACGTCGATC
The DNA here is from genome assembly GCA_002315875.1 of Verrucomicrobia bacterium UBA1727. Lineage (GTDB taxonomy): Bacteria > Verrucomicrobiota > Kiritimatiellia > RFP12 > UBA1067 > UBA1067. The sequence continues at coordinate 3,582 of DCIL01000063.1, forward strand.
TATTTGGACGCCAACCATCGAACAGTGTTCGACGGTACGCAGGTTACCTTGTCCAATTCGAGCGCGCTTTCGGCCCAGGGCGGTGTCTATGACATTACCAATGGCGCGAAATTCGCCACGAGCTGCGCCCTTCGTGATTTGAGCGAGACCTTCAACGTCTACAAGGACAGTACCCTTGAGGTTAATGTCGATTGGGGAGTCCGTCCGGATAACATAATCAACGTCTGCGGAGGCGTTTTAAAGAATCTGAGAAACTCCTATCTTGGCAAGACGACGGCCCTGTCCGATGGCGGACGTATCACGTCCGTCAATCCGATTCGCATTTACAACGCGAACGGTAAGACCGTCACCATTGCGACCACGGGATCGTCCCCGTGTTACATCGAAGGCGGTCTTTGCGGAGCCAAGGTCAACTCGAACGGCAGTCATATTCTCAATATCGTTGCCGACTTGTATCTGACGGGTTATGGACTTCTTGACGTTGAATCGCAGTACAATGGCTTTGTTTGGCGCAAGACCGGCAGTGGAAAACTCTATGCTAAAGGTGCATGCAGGACGGTGAATCCGATCAAGATCGAAGCGGGTGCTGTCGTACTTTCAGACGGCGCAATCCTCAATACCAATCTCGTGACTCTCGCCGGAGGAGCGCTGGAAACCGGGAACTCCACGTCTAACTGCGTGAAGCTGGCGCTTTCATCCGATTCTTCGCTTGCAATCGGAACCGGTGCGACCGTGGAGGTGCCGGCGGTAGACATTTGGGATACGACCAAACAACTCGTCGTGAGCGGCGCGACCGCTCCCGATGGTACTCTTGGGCTACTCATTCCGACGGCAAGCGATACAACGGTCCTGCCGACGCTTCGGTATCGCGATTTCGGCGGCAATCTCCATAAGGTCGAGCGTGATACGTCCACCGGTCTTCTTCGCGCGGTAATGCGCGGAACGGTTTTCCTGTTCTGGTAATCGCTACGACAAAGACAATAATTAGGTAAATCCAATGATTGTAAATATCACGCTTGTAGCCGCATCTGTTCTGATGACCCGTCTTGATCCTGGAGAGGTCAAGCCGCGTGGTTGGCTGCGCGACTGGTGCGAGACCGCGAGAGACGGATATCTTCTCCATCTCGCCGAATACGATGACGAGTTCAAACGCGCGTGGTCCGTCGACTACACTCCCACCGGGGCGCGGCTTAACTGGCCGCATGTGAAGAATCCGAAGACCGGGGTGAGTGAACCTGGCTTCTGGAGCGCTGAGGGCGGCACGTATTGGTTCGGCGGAGTGGTGCCTTTGGCGGCGCAGCTCGATGACCCCAAGCTGATGGAACTTGCGCACCAGCGGCTCGATCCGCTCGTCGCGCGCATGCACGAGAATTCACTTTCGTTCATCTGGTGGCTCGACCGCCGCAAGCCGGAGGATCTTGCGTCCATCACCGAGCCCAAGGTCGGGGACCGCGCCTGGGCGCTCTTTGCGGCTGCGGGATTCGGCCGCACGATGTGCGACTATTACCGTGTCACGCGCGATCCGAAGGTGTTGAAGGCAATTGAGTGGGGACTCAATGATCCTGCGTGCTATCGGTGGTCCGGCACTTCCGTATCGGCCGGTGTCGACGCGCTGCGTCTCGGCGCGGGCAAGAGCATTGTCGCGGCGATCGATACGGCGCGCCGGGAACTCTTTGACAAGAACTTCTACTATGCTCGCGGACCCAAGGAGCGCGGGGCGAAGGTGCCGCATCGCATGAACCGTCTCTACAGCTGGGAACCGAATGGACACGGTGTGTGGACTATGGAGTCGCTCCTCGCGGTGCTGCGACTTTACGAGTATTGCGGCGATCGCAAGTATCTCGAGTCCGTTCTCGAATGGATGGCCTTTTTCGATTCGTTTTCGATGCAACCGACCGGAGTACCGGTCTGCGACGAGGGCTTCGGGCTTACTGGCGGCAACCGCGGCACCGAGACCTGCGATGTTTTCCTGAGCAACTACTTGAGGAGCGAACTTGCCGCGGTGACGGGCGAGGGTAAGTGGTGCGATGAGGTTGAGCGCGGCTTTTTCAATGCCGCGCCCGCCTGCACCAGTCGCGATTTCAAACGTCATTGCTACATCCAGTCGCCGGACATGGTCACCAAGGATCTGCCGCGCGATCGCCTGGGCTTTTCGTCCGGCGGTGCCAATGAGCGCTGTCGGATGCAGACCGCTCATTATCCGCGTTGCTGCATGGCCTCGCTCTGCCGCAATATTCCGGGATATATTTCGTCCTCGTGGATGCGCACGGGCGAGGATGGACTCGTTGCCGCGCTCTGGCTGCCTTGCGACGTGCATACGAAGGTGCGCGGCAAGCAGGTGGATATCGCGGTGAAGACCGAATATCCGTTCGGCGAGACGGTGTCGATGAAGGTCGATGTTACGGGACCTCATCGTTTTCCGCTTTCGCTTCATGTTCCCGGCTGGTGCAAGAACGCGAAGGTGGCGGTCAATGGCGATCCGATCAAGCTTGAGCTTTCGCGCGGTTTCGTTTGCCTCGATCGCGAGTGGAAGCGTGGTGACCGCATCGAGCTCGTCTTTCCGATGGCGCCGCGGATTGAGACCGGCGTTGATCGCAATTCGCCGACCGAAAGGCCTTGGGCTACGGTTCTCTGCGGTCCGCTCGTCCATTCGCTCGGCTTCCCCGAGAAGGACGAGGATACCGGAGCCGATCCGGCCTTCGCCTACGATTACACGCTTGATCCTAAGTCCGCGCTCGTCGGCGCTGAGGTGGTGCGCAAGCCGATGCCTGCGAAGTGGGGTTGGCAGCTCGATGCGCCCGTTAGCGTGAAGGTCAAGGCCGCGTCCGGCGAGACGCTATCTCTCGTCCCCTACGGCTGTACGCGTCTTCGCAAGACGATGTTCAACCGTAGGTAATAGATAGAGGATAGAGGGTAGAGGATAGAGGGTAGAGGATAGAGGGTAGAGGGTAGAGGGTAGAGACGCGTCTAACCAAACCTCTCATCACCTCTCATCACCTCTCTTCACATTCCTATATCAGCGCGATTGAGGACGAGGCCTCGACGGTGTTGCGGGGCTTGAACTTCGTTCCCGCCTCCACGTCGCGGCACATCGAAAAGACCGAGCGCCACGAATTGATGCGGAAGTCGCGGTTCTTGACCAGCATGAATTCCAGCATCTGGCAGAAGCCCTCGGAGAGTTCGGGACGATAAGTGCGCGGATCGCGGGCCTGGGTTTCCTCGTTGCAGTGCGCGCGCATCATGTTGTCGTTGTCGAGCCCGGGGAAGAGAAGGCGTCCCGTCGCGAGGTGATACAAGGTCGCCGCGAGCGAGTAGATGTCGGCACGGCAATCGAGTTCAACATCGCCGTAGATCTGTTCGGGCGAAATGTAGGCCGGGGTGCCGAGGATGTGGTCAGGCACTTCCTGAGGACCTTCGGCGAACTCGTAGCGGTGGGAGATTCCGAGGTCCGTGAGTTTGATCACGCCGTCGGTATTGATCATGATGTTCTCGGGCTTGATGTCGCAATGGACCACCCCGTGGTCGTTCCAGGCGTAGTCCAGCGCCGCGGCAACCGATTCGCAGATCAGCAGGCAGTCGGATTCGCGTACGTGTTGCTTGCGCTTGAGCAGGTCTCCGAAAGTGTAGCCGTCGACGTACTCCATGATGTAGTACCAGTTGCCGTTGCCGTTGTCGAAGTCGTAGGCCTGCACGATGCCCTCGTGATGGATCTCCTCCATGATGCGCTCTTCGGCGCGGAAATGGCGTACTTCGGCGCCGTCGTTGGCGAATTCCTTGTTGAGGATCTTGACCGCCACCAACCGCTGGTTAGGAATGTCCCACGCCTTCCACACGGTGGCCATTCCGCCATCGCCGATTTTCTCGATGAGCTTGAGATTGGGAATCCGAAGGATGCGGCTGCGGATCGTCAGCTGTTGTTCGGGCAGATTGTCGTAGTATGCGTTGCTCATTATTGCAGATTCCAAAGAGTCAGTTTTCTTAAAATGGTTCGACGCGAGATGCCGAGCATCTCCGCGGCCTTTGATTTATTGCCGCCGCATTTCTCGAGCGCCTCGAGAATCTGGCGCTTTTCGGCTTCGGCAAGCGAATCGCCGGTTGTGGGAAGGGCAGTGGCCGCAGGCGACGGCTGAATGGCCGCTGCGGGATGGGGATTGGTTATTTCTTCCGGCAGGTCGGCAATCGTCAGCGTGCTGGATCCGGCGAGAACGACCATCCGCTCGATGACGTTCCTCAATTCGCGCACGTTCCCCGGCCAGCTGTAGTTCTCGAGCGCCTTCATGGCCTCGGGAGCAATGGCGGTTACGGTGTTGCCGTTGGCTTTCGAGTATTCCTTGAGGAAGTGATTGGCCAGAAGTTTAATGTCGCCTACGCGTTCGTCGAGAGGCGGCATCTTCATCGAAATCACATTGAGCCGATAGTAAAGGTCTTCGCGGAAATCTCCTCTGGCCGTCATCAGCCGAAGATCCTTGTTGGTCGCGGCAACGAGGCGGAAATCGACGGGAATCGTCTTGGTGCCGCCGACACGCTGAATCGAACGCGACTCGAGGGCTCTGAGCAGCTTCACCTGCATCACCTCGCTGATCTCGCCGATCTCGTCCAGGAAAAGCGTACCGCCGTTGGCGCTCTCGAACTTTCCCTTCTTGCCCTGTGCGAGCTGATTGGTGAAGGTTCCGGGTTCGTATCCGAAAAGTTCACTTTCCAGAAGGTCTGAAGAGAGCGCGGCACATTCGACCGCGATGAACGGACCCTTTGCGCGCGGCGAAAGGTCGTGAAGGGCGCGGGCGACGAGTTCCTTGCCGGTTCCGCTCGGACCTTCCACGAGCACGGTTGCGGACGAAGGCGCGGCTTTTCTGACGAGCGCGTAGATCTTCTCCATCGCCGGTGACTTGCCGGTGAAGCCGGAAGGGGGTTTAACGGACGCGGGAGCGTCGGGTGACTTCGCGAACGCACGTTTCTCAAGCATGGCGGCGACTGCGTTGTCGAAGGCCTTCAAGTCGGTGATCGGCTTCTGACGGAAGTCGTCCGCCCCGCCGTTGCGCATCGCACTGACGGCGAGCTCGACGCTGCCGTAGGCGGTGAGCATGATGATCGGCAGATCCGGACGCAGCTTCTTCGCTTCGCGCAGGAATTCGGAGCCAGTCATGCGCGGCATTTTCTCGTCGGTGATCGCGAGCGCGATTTCGGGATTGGACTCTACGAGTTTGAGCGCTTCTTCTCCGTCTGCCGCAGTGAGGCAATCGTATTTCGGCGCGAACCAACGAGCGAGCGTATCTCTGAGCGCCTTCTCGTCATCTACAATCAGTATCTTCGGTTTTGCCATTGGAAATCAGTTCAGTTCGCGTACGCGTTTTTCAAGGCGCGGCAGACGGATGGTGAAAGTGGTGCCGCGCCCGACTTCGGACTCGGCGGTGATCGTTCCGGAATGTGCCTCGATGATACGCTTGGTCACCATAAGGCCGAGGCCGGTGCCGTTCTCCTTCGAGGTGCGGTAGGGTTCGAAGAGGTGCGAGAGGTGTTCGGCATCCATCCCCACTCCGCTGTCGGCAAAGGCAATCGTGACGTCGCGATCATCATACCCGAGCGCTACCGAAAGCGTCGAACCATCGCCCATCGCCTCCAGCGCGTTCTTGATCAGATTGAAGAACACCTGCTCCATCTGTTCCTTGTCGATCGCTACCGACGGAAGCGCGGCAGGTATGTCGAGATTGACCTGGATGCGCCGCTCCTCGAACTGCCGCTGCATGGTGGAAAGGCAGTTCCTGAGCGGATCTGCGGGCGAGCCGGGGGCGAGCTTGGGCGCAGGCGAACGGAGCGCGTTGAGAAAGCCGCGGATTATGCCGTCGAGGCGCTTGACCTGATTCATGCAGATCGTGATGGACTCGTTCTCGCCGACATCGCGTTCCAGCAGTTGGAGATTGAGCGAAATCGCGTTGAGCGGATTGCCGATTTCATGCGCCACACCTGCCGCGAGGTCACGCACCGCGCGATTCGCGCCGGCTCGCAGCTCCTCTTCGGTGCGCAGGTGTTCGGCCGTCGTGTCACGGACGATTACCAGCGTTTCGGCTCCGAGCGGCAGCGTCTGCACATCAACGGTGCGCTTTTCGGGATAGTCAAGTTCGAAGATAGATTTCGAGGCGCGGCCGAGCGGCAGGTGCATGCTCTTCAGTGCGGCGTCGGTGTCGTCCCCGAGGATCTTGCGCGCGGCGGGATTCGCCTGGAGGACATTGCCTTTCGCGTCCAGGCGCACGATGCCCTCGTTCAGGGCGTGAAGGAGCATTTCGGTCTGGGCGAACTCGTCGGAGACAAGTTCGTACTGCTCGCGCAGCTGTTCCGCGTCGAGCTTGCCGATGTGCTTCCTTACGCCTTTGAAGAACGCCTTCACTGCTTGCGATTGTCGATTACGCGTTTGATCTTGCCTTCGGACCGCGGCAGCGAGCCGGGTTCGACAAGGGTGATCTTCGGGGAAAGCCCGATGATCTGCTTGACCGCCGCGAGGACGCGCTTGCGGAGCGCTTCGAGCTCGCGGATGTTGTCCGAAAAATACTCGGGACGCATCTCGACCTTGATTTCCAGAAGGTCGAGCGTTTCCGTCGGCGTGATGATGATCTGGTAGTGGGGCGCAACGCCTTCGACGCCGAGCAGGGCGGTCTCGACCTGTCCGGGAAAGAGATTGACGCCGTGTACGATCAGCATGTCGTCCGACCGGGCGTGGATGCGGTCCATCACCCGGATCGTGCGCCCGCACGGACACTGCTCGGTGTGCAGCCGCGTCAGGTCGCGGGTGCGATAACGGATCATCGGCGTGCCGAAGCGGTCGAGCGTGGTGAAGA
>DCIL01000063.1:10435-13390 GCA_002315875.1 Verrucomicrobia bacterium UBA1727
TCGCCCTCTTCGCCGTCCGGCAAGGGCTCGAGCGTTTCGGGATCGATGATCTCGGGATAATAGTGGTCTTCGAAGATGTGGAGACCGACGGACTGTCCGCAGCACGCGGCGACGCCCGGACCGGAAATCTCGGTCAGTCCATAGATGTCATGGGCCACGATGCCCGCCTCGCTCTCGATCCGCTCGCGCATCGCGTCCGTCCACGGTTCCGCACCGAAGATGCCGTGCTTGAGTTTCGTATCGCGGCGGAAGTCGATGCCGAGCTTCTTTGCGATTTCGATCATGTGCAGGAAGTACGAGGGCGTGCAGGCGATCGCCGTCGAGCCGAGGTCTTTCATCAGCATGAGCTGCTTTTCGGTATTGCCGGCAGAGGTCGGCAGCACGGCGCAACCGAGTTTCTCGCCGCCGTAGTGAAGGCCGAGACCGCCGGTGAAGAGTCCGTAGCCGTACGAGACCTGCAGGACGTCTTCATCGGTGAGCCCGTACATCTGAAGCGCGCGGCTTGTGGCGTCCGCCCACACTTCGATGTCACCCTTGGTGTTGGGAATGCAGATTGGCTTGCCGGTCGTGCCCGACGAGCAGTGGAATCTGACGATCTCCTTCATCGGCGCGGCGGTGAGCCCGGTCGGATATTCGTCTCTCAGGTCGGTCTTGACCATGAAGGGGAGTTTCGCGGTGTCCTTGAGCGTCACGATGTCGCGTGGCTTGACGCCTTTCTCGTCACAGCGTCGGCGGAAGAGCGGCACGCGTTCGTATTCGTAGGCGACGATCTTCTGGAGCTTTTCGAGCTGTTGCGCTCGAAGCTCGTTGATCGGCAAATGGTCGTTAGCTGGAATCGTGGTCATTATATTTCGTCGATTGCGTTCAAAAGTTTCTTCATCTCAGCGGGAGTGCCGATGGTGATGCGGAGGCGGTCACCGGTCTTCGGTCCCTTGAAGTATCTTACGAAGATGTTCCTGGTCTTGAGATGCTCGAAGACCCCGGCGGCGGACCGTCCCTTCGCCGGTTTCGCGAAGACGAAGTTCGATTCCGTCGGCAGAATGTTCCACCCGCGCTTTTCGAGCGCGGCAATGAGTTTCGTCCGTTCGGCAATGATCTTCGCCACGTTCGCCTTCATCCACTTCTGGTCCTTGACCGCCGCGAGCGCCACCGCCTGAGCGAGCGCATCGACGTTGTACGAGTCCTTCACCTTGTACATCGCCGCGATGAGGTCTTCGGGACCCACGCAGTATCCGACGCGCAGCCCCGCGAGCGAATAGCTCTTCGAGAAGGTGCGCATCACGATGAGGTTCTTGTTGCCGGCCGCCGTCGCGAGCCGCATTGCGTTGTCGCGCGCGAAATCGGCGTAGGCCTCGTCCACCACCACCACGCCGCGGAACTTCCTGGCGAACTTCTCGATCTCCGCGATCTCACGGAACTCGCCGGTCGGCGCGTTGGGATTCGTGAGAAGAAAGAGAGAAGGTGTAGGTGTAGGTGTAGGTGTAGGTGTAGGTGTAGGTGTAGGTGTAGGTGTAGGTGTTCCGACCCATTTCACGTTGCGGATCGCCGCGAGCGTCTTGTAGAGCGAGTAGCTCGGATCGAGCGAGCCGATCGCTTCGTCATCTTCGACGAAGGTCTTGGCGAAGATCGCGAGAATCTCGTCGGACCCGTTGCCGACGAAGATGCGATCGATGGTCGTGTGGTTGAGCTTTGCGAGTTCCTTGCGCAATTCCGTGAAATCGGGATCGGGATATCGGCGCAACTGGTCGAGGTCAAACGCCGCGAGCACCTTGCGGCACGCCGGAGAGGGCGGATAGGGATTCTCGTTGGTGTTCAGCTTTACGACGTTCTTCGTCTTCGGCTGCTCACCAGGCACATAGCCGACGAGCTTTCTTACATGTCTTGCGATCTTCATTTACTTGATGAGTTCAGCACTGGTCTGATAGGTGTAACGCTTCAGGAGAATCGGAAAGGCCGTCTCGTCCGTCCGATGACTGGTGAGGTTCTTCAACGATTTGTAGCCATGCTTCGTCATGGCATTGTCGAGAATCATCATGTTGACCTCGAGCAACACCGAGTCGCAGAACCAGACCGAAACTTCTTCGTTAGGATATTCTGGATCTCCCGACGCGATCGGAAGGCAGCAGAGCAGCTTCCAGCCGACGTTCTGAATGTAGATCGTATCGTGGCCGCCTTCTTTCGAGATGGTGTAGGAGCAGCAGCCGGAGAACATCGCGACGAGCGCGGCGGTGAGAAGAACGAGCAGTGCTTTTCTCATTTCATCACCCCCGAAAGCTGGACCTCCTTGGTCGTGAGGATGTAGGGAATCGGAATCGAAAAACCGAGAATCGGAATATCGAAGAAGACGGAGTTGTAGTTGTTGTAGCAAAGATCGTAGACGGACTTGTTGCGCTTCTTCGCCCACTCCATGAGTCGCGCCTGTTCCTTCTCGGGAGTGACGTCATCGCGAAAGACGCCGGTTTTGGAAAAGAGGGGAATGGCGTTGAAAAGATAGTAGCCGCGATTGTAGACGACGACGTGCTCTTCGCCAGTCACGTCGCTAACCGCCCAGTCGAGAGACGTGCAGCCGCCAATAACAAACGCCCCGAGGAGCATCCCCAGGGTGAGGAATATTCGTGTGTTCATATGCGCGTATTATACTATATGCACACGCGCGCGCGCAACCGCACAATTTCTGACGCGATTTTCGCACTTGAATGTCCGACGGGAATTTTGATATAATACGCCTCGTTCGTCTGAAAGCGGGCGTAGCTCAATGGCAGAGCATGAGCCTTCCAAGCTCGAGACGAGGGTTCGATTCCCTTCGCCCGCTCCAAAAATGAGCCGCCAGGGTGGCGTAATGGCAGCCGCGGCAGACTCAAAATCTGCTACACGCGAGTGTGTGCGGGTTCGAGTCCCGCTCCTGGCACCAAAGTTTTTGAGATGAACGCAACGACTGGAGGGGTGTCCGAGTGG
>DCIL01000067.1:0-744 GCA_002315875.1 Verrucomicrobia bacterium UBA1727
GACGCTGCCGGCTTTTTTATTTTCAACGAAGCGAAAACTATTTCACCCCCCTTGTGCGGGTTCAGAGATTTTGATACAATACACTTACCTAAAATCAAAGGAGAAGAAATATCATGGCAGGAAAGCTTGAAGATCGCGTCAGAGACATCATTGTTGAGCAGCTTGGCGTCAATGCTGAGCAGGTTACGTCGGAGGCGTCATTCATTGACGATCTCGGTGCTGACTCGCTCGACTCCGTTGAGCTCATCATGGCGTTCGAAGAAGAGTTTGGCGCGGCGATCCCTGAAGAGGACGCTGAGAAGCTCACCACCGTCGGCAAGGTCGTCGAGTATTTGAACTCGAAGGGCTTCGGCGACAACGCGTAAGCGTCTCGGGTCTGGCAATGCCAGATTACAGGATCGGAAAGATCGTGTTCGGTAGTGCGGCGTCCATCGGCGCCGCCTACGAACTCTTTAAGGATCAGCCGATTGATGAAACCCGGCTTCTTGAAAGCGGGGTTTCGTCTTATTCCGAAAATCGGCGGGGGCTCCTTCGCGAGGCCTCTGTATCCGGGGTTGGAACCTTCAGCGGCGGGCAGATGCAGCGTCTTGTCTTCGCGCCTTCGCCGCGGAAGGGCTGGTGGATTCGTCGTTCGGATCAGCCAGAGCAGCTCGACACTGCGGTAGATGTCGCGAATCTTTGGACGAGTGCGCACAATCTCGTTCTGCGTTCCGGCTCGCAGCACAACTACCTGCGCATGGTCGA
>DCIL01000067.1:752-1462 GCA_002315875.1 Verrucomicrobia bacterium UBA1727
GGTCGAGCACATCATCGCGCTCAAGACCGGGCTTGGAATTGACGATGTGCTCATCAAGGTCGATTCCGGTGATCCGCCGCTCTTTGATGATTCGTCGTATCCGCTCATCAATGCGATGGACGAGGCCGGGGTTACCGATAGCGCCTCCGCGGCAAGTTACGTCACAGTGCGTGAGCCGGTCGCCTTCGGCGGCAAGAATGGCGAGTTTCTGCTGTTCCTTCCATACGAAGGCGGTGAGAAGAGACTTACGATCGACTGCGCGATTTCCTGGAACACTGTAATTGGCGATCAGCGTGTATTATTTGATGTTTCCGAAGACACGTTCAGATACGCCGCGCATGCGCGCACCAATGCGACGCGCAAGCAATACATTCTCGCGAAGACGGTGGGCAAGCTCTTTGCCGCGACTCGCAACTGGGGTTACAACGAACGCAACATACTTATTCACGGCAAGAAGCGTTTCTATACCGAACCGCGTTTCCCGGTGGGTAAGAAGTTCCTGGAGCCGGTCTGGCATCGCGCCACGCTTGATCTCATGGCGGCGTTGGCCTTGACGGGTCCCTACCGTTTCATCGGCACGGTGGTTTCGTATCGCGCGGGTCACACTCTCGATTGCGATGCGGTGCGTGCTTTATATCGCAATGATCTTCTGACAACCATTTGAAAATCAAAGAAAGTTCGACAAATGAATACTGTACTCGTGGGTGCCC
>DCIL01000067.1:1473-1650 GCA_002315875.1 Verrucomicrobia bacterium UBA1727
GGGGCGATGAAGGCAAGGGCAAGGTAATTGATTTCCTGACTGAGGAGTCCGACGTGGTGGTGCGTTTCCAGGGCGGGTCGAATGCCGGCCACACCGTGGTCGTCGGCGATAAGAAATACGTTCTTCACCTGGTGCCGTCGGGCATTCTTCACAACGGCAAGCATTGCGTCATCGGCA
>DCIL01000067.1:1674-2098 GCA_002315875.1 Verrucomicrobia bacterium UBA1727
GGCGTGGTGATGGATCCGTTCGATCTGATGAAGGAACTGTCCGAAGTCGAGAGCTGGGGCTTCGAGCTCAAGGGTCGCTTCCACATCTCCGAGCGTGCGCAGATGGTGATGCAGTGGCATCGTGCGCTCGACAAGGCGGAGGAAGCGGCGCGTCCCGAGGGCGAGAAGATCGGCACGACCGGCCGCGGAATCGGTCCGGCCTATGCCGCGAAGGTCGGCCGTTACGGAATGCGCGTCGGCGATATTCTCAATCCCAACTTCCTGGATATGGTCCGCAAGCAGGTGGCGGAGGCCAACCGCAAGCTCGTTGCGCTCGGTGCGCAGCCGCTCGATGCTGAGGAGATGGTCAAGCTCTATACGCCGATGGTGAAGGCGCTGATGCCGTACGTGACTGATACCATCCAGTTCCTGCACGAGAATCTCG
>DCIL01000067.1:2153-6949 GCA_002315875.1 Verrucomicrobia bacterium UBA1727
CGACGATGCTCGACATCGACTTCGGAACCTATCCCTTCGTCACCTCCTCGAATCCGACTGCCGGCGGCGCCTGCACCGGGTCCGGAGTTTCGCCGCGTGCGATCGATCGGGTGATCGGGGTCTTGAAGCTTTATACGACGCGTGTCGGTGAAGGACCGTTCCCGACGGAACTTCTTGATGCCAACGGCGAGCTGCTGCGCAAGCGCGGCGGCGAGTACGGGGCGACGACGGGGCGTCCCCGCCGTTGTGGATGGTTTGACGCGGTGGTAGCCCGTTACTCCCAGCGCGTGAACGGTGTCGACTACTGGGCCATGACCAAGCTCGACGTGCTCGACGAGTGTCCGGTCGTGAAGATCTGCACCGGTTACCGTCGTAACGACGGGTTCGTCTATCAGACCTTCCCGGCAGATCTCGACGTGCTCAAGCGCTGCGAGCCGGTTTACGAGGAAATGCCCGGGTGGATGTGCGAAACCTCGAAGATCACCGACTACGCGATGCTTCCTGAAAACGCGAAGGCCTACATCAATCGCATTCTCGATCTGATTGGCGGACGGCTTGGAGTCCTTTCGGTTGGTCCCGCTCGCGAGACGACGCTTCGCATCAACATCTGAAAGGTCCGATGATGAATTTCGAGGACTCCCTCAAGAAGCTCGAGCAGCTCGTCTCCGGCATGGAGTCGGGGCAGATGAAGCTCGATGACATGATCAAGTCCTTTGAGGAAGGTCGGGTGCTCGCGGCGGATTGCCGCAAGGAACTCGAGGCGATCCGGTTGAAAATCGAAAAGGTGACTACCGACGGTTCGACGGAGGAGTTGAAGATATGAAACAGATCTACGTACAGGCCCAGCCGGACCATATCGAATCGCTTTTCCGCGGTTCGCCGCTCGCGGCAATCGAAGAGTTGGTGTGGAACGCGCTTGACGCCGATGCCACCGAGGTGAAGATCGATCTCGTCACCAATCAGCTCGGCGCCGTGGATGCGGTGCGCATAAGCGACAACGGCTCCGGCATAGATGCCTCGAAGGCCGATCATACCTTCGGTAATCTCGGCGGCAGCTGGAAGCGTGAAGGCGGCGGAACGGCGGATAACGGTCGCCGGCTCCACGGACGGCATGGCCGCGGCAGGTTCAAGGCGTTCGCGCTCGGACTGGATGTCGAATGGCGCACGACGGTGCGTGATGACGGCGTGTTCAAAAGCTACGTGATTTCAGGCGAGGTCGAAAAGCCCGGCGTCTTCGTCGTGGAAGATGTGCCCGCCGGTTTCGCCACCGGTACCGAAGTGTACGTCAAGAACGTCCGCGCCACCGTCGATTCCCTGCTGGATGCGGGCGCGACCGTGCAGTCGCTTGCGGCCAAGTTCGCGCTCTATCTCAAGAGCTATCCCGACGTCCGCATCTACTTCAACGGGCTTCCCGTCACTCCGGTGATCGTCGAGAAGCGTTCGTCCGAATATGTGATCACGGTGGAGAACGGCGCCGAGGCGAAACTCGAACTCATCGAATGGAAGCTCAAGTTCGTCGGTTCGGGGCGTCTCGTCTTCGCCGGGGCGGACGGTTTCGAGCTTCATGAGCAGAGCGCCGGCGTGCGGTCGGGTACTGACGCGAGTTTCACCGCCTATCTCGTTTCGCCGCGCTTCACTCAGCTCGCGGCCGAGAATGCGCTGGTGATGGACGAGCTCAATCCCGAAGTGCGGATGTACCTTGACGCCGCCAAGAAGACGATCAAGGCCCATTTCGCCGCGTATGGTGAAACGAAGAGCGAATTCGAGATCGCCTGGCAGGAACGGATCGACGCGCTTTCCAAAGACGAGCGCAAGACGCTGTTGGCGATGCTCAAGAAATCGCTCAAGGCGAAGTGAATGACATTCTGATCACCAATGCGCGGATGCACAACCTCAAGGGGGTTGATGTCAGGATTCCGCGCAACTCCCTGACCGTGGTCACCGGACTTTCCGGGTCCGGCAAGTCGTCCCTCGCCTTCGACACCCTCTACGCCGAGGGACAACGCCGCTACGTCGAGTCGCTGTCCGCCTATGCGCGGCAGTTTCTCGATCGCCTGGCGAAGCCGGATGTCGAACGCATCGAGGGACTTTCGCCTGCGATTTCCATAGAACAACGGACGACGAGCGGGAATCCGCGGTCCATCGTGGCGACGGTCACCGAGATTCTCGATTACATGCGCATCATCTGGGGATCGATCGCCGTCCCGCATTGTCCGAAATGCGGACGCGAGGTGACGCGGCAGAGTGCGGAGGAGATTGTGGACCGCCTGCTTGCCGCGGAGACGAAGCGCAAGGCGATCGTATATGCTCCGGCGGTGAAGGGCAAGAAGGGACTCCACGAGGAGGTCTTCGCTTCCATGAAGCGCAACGGTTTTGCGCGCGTCCGCGTGGATGGCACGGTCTATCCGATCGATGAGACGCCCGACCTGGACAAGAAGAAGGCGCACACGATCGATGTGGTGGTCGACCGCCTCGTATTGCCCTGCGACCGTACGCGACTCACTGATTCCGTGGAACTGGCGCTGAAGACCGGCAAGGGAGTGATGAGCGTCGAGTTTCTGGACGGCGAGAGCGCGTGCGAGACGGTGTTCAGCGAGCTAAACGCCTGCGTCAGTTGCGGACTCAGCTTCGAAGAACTGAAGCCGCGTTCGTTCTCGTTCAATTCTCCGTTCGGTGCCTGTCCGACTTGCGGTGGACTCGGACAGCTCTATTATTTCGATGAGGAGCTCATCGTTCCGGACAAGACGCTGCCGCTGCGCGAATGCATTCATCCGTGGCGCCGCGCCGGACATAACGCGATAATGTACTACAACGCTTTGCTCGAGCAGATCGCAAAGCAGTACCGCGTGAAGCTGGATACTCCTTACGAAAAGCTTCCGGCTAAGTTTCGCCACGACCTCATGCACGGCTTTAAGGATGATCTCGTGCTGCCGTGGCGTTCGGTGGATCGTCCCTTCGAAGGCGTGCTCGCAACCTTGCAGAAACGACTTGAAGAGGCGGAGGACGACGAGACGCGCGCGAGATACGAGGAATACCAGAGCTTCAGGGTGTGTCCCGACTGCCATGGCGAACGTCTCAACGAATTCTCCCGCGCGGCAACCGTAGTGGGGAAGACGATTTCCGAAGTTCTGAAGATGCCGGTAACCGAGGCGAGGAAGTATTTCGAGGATCTGGCGTCGGAGGAGAAGCGGGGACGCTCGGTGCGGATGGACGGACTAAAGGACATCATCGCCGAAGTCCGTCGCCGCCTGCAGTTCCTCATTGATGTGGGACTTGATTATCTCACGCTCGATCGCGCCTCGTCCACACTCTCCGGCGGCGAGATGCAGCGAATCCGCCTTGCGACGCAGATCGGGTCCGGACTTACCGGCGTCCTTTATGTTCTCGACGAGCCGACGATCGGACTTCATCCGCGGGACAATCAGCGGCTCATCTCCACGCTCAAGGAGCTGCGCGACCGCGGCAATACCGTGGTCATCGTGGAGCATGACGAGGAAATGATGCGCTCGGCGGACTGGATCGTCGATCTCGGTCCGGGGGCGGGACGCGAAGGCGGCGAGGTCGTCTATCAAGGTGATTTCGACGGACTGATAAAGTCGAAAACGCTCACGGCGGACTATTTGAGCGGACGCAAAAGTGCCGCGGCGACTGATGCAAAACGCCGCGGAAAGGCGATTGAGCCGAAGTGTTCGCTCGTCATCACCGGAGCGGCTGAGCACAATCTGAAGAACGTCACCGCCCATATTCCGGTGGGCTCGCTCACCGTGGTGACCGGAGTCAGCGGCTCGGGTAAATCCTCGCTTGTGGACGAGACGCTGAAGCCCGCGCTACTAAAGCATTTCAACGGCTCGAAGGTGATTCCGGGGAAGTACCGCAAGATCACCGGCATGGAGCATTTTGACAAGGTGATCGAGATAGATCAGTCACCGATCGGAAGAACGCCGCGGTCCAATCCTGCGACTTATGTCGGATTCTTCTCGGAGATCCGCGAGCTTTTCGCGAAGACCGAAAGTGCGCGCGCCCGTGGCTATACGGCGGGACGCTTCTCGTTCAACGTGAAGGGTGGACGGTGCGAGGTGTGCGGAGGGGACGGCGTGCAGAAGCTGGAGATGAGTTTTTTGCCCGATGTCTATGTTACTTGCGAGCAGTGCGGCGGGCGGCGATTCAATGCCGAGACGCTCGAGGTCACTTATGGCGGAAAGAACATTTCGGAAGTGCTCGAGATGACAGTTGCGGAAGCGTCATCGTTCTTTGCCAAGGTTCCTTCGCTCGCCCGCAAACTCAATACGCTCAATGAGGTCGGGCTCGGTTACATCACGCTCGGACAGTCCGCCACCACGCTTTCCGGTGGCGAGGCGCAGCGCATCAAGCTCGCGACTGAACTTTCGCGCCGTGCGACGGGGCGCACCCTCTATCTGCTGGACGAGCCGACGACCGGACTTCACTTCGATGATGTCGCGAAACTGCTGCGGCTCCTGCTTAAGCTGCGCGATCAGGGCAATACGATCGTGGTGATCGAGCACAATCTCGATGTCATCCGTTCGGCGGACTGGATCATCGATCTCGGTCCCGGTGGTGGTGACAAGGGCGGACATCTCGTTGTGGAAGGTCCGCTCGCCAAGGTCAAGTCCTGCCGCGAATCCGAAACCGCCCGCTTCCTCTGACATGCTTATCCCAGTTTTGAAAGACGGTTGAGTAGTTCTGCCAGCCGTGCGTGTTTTTGTCAACGCGACGACCGATTCTCGGCGGCTCACTCGCGTCCGTCGGTGGGCTGTCGCTAGAAGCCACTCCCCGCT
>DCIL01000040.1 GCA_002315875.1 Verrucomicrobia bacterium UBA1727
GCTATTGGCTCAAGGACGATGGCATACTGCTTTCGGGAGACACGCTGATGTGCGACGGTGAGAGCGTGACGCGAGGACTGTCGTGCTATCCGGGAGGAGATCTTCCGACTCTGAAGGCATCATTGCGGAGAATCTTCAGAAAAGTACCAGAAGGCACCGTTATTATTCCTGGGCATGATGGTACGACGACTGCAGGCGAAGCGAAAGCCGATTTAGGCCACATGGCGGCAGAACGGAAGACGAAGACGGCGTTGCAAAAGGCATATGTCACTTTCAAGGAGATGGAATCGGCGTTCAACAAGGTTCGCAATGAGCTTGAAAGGCTGGGTCTGCTGGTGGATGGCTCTCCCCTTGATGAGGTAAACTGCTGGTATGAACGGTTCTCGAAAGGTGCGCTATACGGGATTGACGCAATGGGGTATACCGATCCAAGTGACGGCGACATTCATATCCCTGCGTTTTTTCCAAAGGGATTGTTTCCTCAGTTGTGGGAGGAACGCAAGATCATTGATGTCATTCGGCATGAGTTCGGCCATGCGCTCGCGGACAGATATAGGAATTTCTTCCGTGGAGGTGCATTCAAGGTAGCTTTCGGCAATAACTACGGTAGGTATAAGATTCGCGCCATCGGCAAATGGAAGGATAGGCATGTCAGTCCATATGCTTCGACGATGACGCAGGAGGATTTCGCCGAGACGTTCATGTTGTTCTTGAAGCACAAGGGGAATATCCCTGCTCGTTATCGCGGGCGGCAAGTCATCGAGAAGAAATGGATGGCTGTAGCCCGCATCATCAAACGGATCTCGGCGAAGATGCCGTAGGCGCACATGCGGTCTTGTGGAAGTGGCTCTGGCAGTGGTCGCGATTGGAAATCTACAGGGAGCCACGAGCAACGGGGACAGGCCCCGATGTGATTGGTGATTTTCTTAGCCCTATTGACTCTTTTCCTGAAATATGCCATAATACGCCTCGTTCCTCGGAACGGATGCCGCGTGATGTGGATGTAAGGGGGAACCTAGCTTACTCCGTATTCGGAGCTTCGGGAGCCAAGGCTATGAACGAGGTAGATGCGGAGGCCGTAACGGCGTAGCTCCAGAAGGAGCGCGCGGGTAGATCGATGAAGAGCTGATCCGCCGCGTCGGCGTACTGAAGGGCGTGAAAGCTGCCGAGGAGCTCGCTGAGCACTGGAAGGACCTGCATGCGGCGGGCCTTGACGCGTCGCTTGATGAAGAACGCAAGCGCCTTCGGTTGCGGATGAATGACATCAGTGCGTTCATAAAGGAATTCAAGGAGCTTTTCAACCGCTGGTATCGCCGTGACCACGACTATACCGGCAGCATTTGGGCGGGACGATTCAAGTCGACGCTAATTGAAGACGGACGTTACCTCGCCACTTGCATCAAGTATGTTCTCTACAATCCAGTCCGTGCCGGGATAGTAAGCCAAGCAAAGGACTATCTGTGGTGTTGGAGCGAAATTGATCCGAAAATGGAAGTTTTGTCGGGGACTGTCCCCGAAGAATGGTGTATGGCGAGAAGGGCGCAGATCGGGGCGGGAAGGGTGTATGGAAGCGCACAGTTCGTGATGGGGATGGCGTTTGCGCTGGGCAGGTGCTTCCATGCTAAGAACGTTGGGGCGCACGGCATCGTCGGATTGCATCCAGGGCCAGTTTTTGGTACAATTTGCACCGTTATTTACAAAGGTAGTGAGAAATAATAAATACTTCAATGATCATGAAAAACAAATCATTGCGTTCCTCGTTGCAGCGGGACTCTCGTTTGCGGCGGTTGCTACGGATTATCCGCCGGAGATGACGAACGGTACTGTCATCGTCCTTTCCACCAACGACTCGCACGGACACATCGATGACGGAGCCGTGCGCTTCTCGCAGATCGCGGCGTTGAGGGACGAACTGGTGGCGGCGGGCAAGCAGGTCCTGCTTCTGGATGGCGGCGACTACATGCAGGGAACGACCGCGGCGGTTTATGACAAAGGGCTCTCGCTCGTTCAGATCGTCAAGGCGACCGGCTACGATCTCGTCTCGCTCGGCAATCACGAATTCGACTATACCGCGCCCTACATGGTTGAGACGCTCACCAGTGCCGCGCTTCCAGTCGTGTGCTGCGATCTCTTCGAGACGAACGGCACGACTCATCAGGTGACGCGTCCGTTCCCCGACGGCAAGATCTTTGAGCGCGGCGGACTGAAGATCGGTGTTGTCGGCGTCGATACGCCTACCAGCATCGCCTCCAGTCTGCCAGCTAACTTCCTCGATCCGACCGGCACCTATTACCAGTACGATTTTGACGGACGTGTCCAGCCGGCGCTTTTCTATGCACGTGTCCAGCAGGCGGTCGATACGCTCAAGAACTCGTGCGATACCGTCCTGATCGTTGGCCACTTGGGAACGGAGACGGATTGCAAACCCTTCCGCAGTGAGGACCTGGTTGCCAATACGACGAACATCACGGCGATCATCGACGGACACTCCCACTTCACCATGCCGGGCACTGAAATGACCAATGCGATCGGCAAGGCGGTGCGCGTGACGCAGACCCCGGGACATCTGAAGGCCCTCGGCTGGATGACGCTGGACGAGAAGGGAAAGGTGATCGCATCGGGACACCTCACGTCGCTTTGGTCGACTAACGCAACGGTGTATGCCCTGGAAACGAATCTGATCGACAAGGTGCAGCGCAAGTTCGGCACGGTCGTAGCCACCGCTCCCCATGACTACAAGTCGTACGGTCCGCCGCCTGAGTTAATCCGTGTCGTGCGCGGGCATGAGACGAATCTTGGAGACCTTTCGGCGGACTCCGTGTACTGGTACGTCAATTTCTCCAACAAGACCGCCTCCTGCGATTTCGCGCTCGTTCACGGTGGTGGCATCCGCACCGACATCATTTCCGGCGAAGTGACGCTGAAGGCACTGAATGATGTCATGCCGTTTGCCAATCGTACCGTGGTCATCAAGGCGAAAGGACGGACGATTCTCGACGGACTGGAGTGGGGTGCGCAGGCTTCGGGACAAGGCATCTTCGGTGGATTCATCCAGTGCGCAGGACTCAAATACGATATCGCGACGAATTTGACTTTCACTTGCAGCGCGGCGAGCGGCTCGTGGCTCGGAGGTCCGACAAACGGCGTCTACCGTGTGCGTAATGTCAAGGTCTACGACCGCGACAAGCAGGAATGGGCACCGCTGGACCTGGACCGCGAGTACAATGTTGCCGGTCAATCGTCCTTGCTTCGTCAGGCGTGCGACGGTGCGTACATGTGGACGAACAGCACCGTGGTCGTTGAAGATGTCGGACAGGACTACGAGGTCTTTGGCGCTTATTGCAATGCATTCAAGAAAGGTCTCAGCGGACTGCCCGAACTTGCGGCGACGAACTCACCGCTCTCCACGCTCGTCGGTTATCCGCTCGATTACAATACACCCTATGGTCAGAGTCGTATCGCCTGGCGTGCGGATGATGTCTGGTATATGGACTATGAACGTGCGAAGAAGATACCTCAAGATGATCGTGACGGCTCCTGGGATCGTCCGTTCATGAACTTCTCCGATGCCATCTATGTAGCAGAGAAGGCGGATATCCATCCGACGGTCATGGTGGAATCGTCCGAGCCGTATACCCTCGATGCGATGCTCAGAATGCCGCCAAAGGGCATCACCTTCATGCCAATGGAATCCGACGGAATGGTGACGCTGGACGCTCAGGGGAAATGCGCGTGCGTCTATAGCGATTTTTTAAGTTCCACATTCTACCGATTCCGGTTCATCAACGGCAAGGACACGGAAAACGGTGGAGGTGTCTGCCGCGCAACGCTCGTGGACTCGGTCATCTCCAATTGCACTACTACGGCGTCCGGCGGCGGCGCTTGGGACTGCAATCTTACCAATTGCTTCATTACCTGTTGTTCGGCCGGGAAAAACGGCGGCGCGGCGGATCACAGCAATCTCTTCGGCTGTCTCATCGTCAGCAATTGTGCCGCACAGGCCGGTGGTGCCACCAGTTATTCGAATGTCGGCAACTGCACGATTCTCAGAAACGTGGCCTATTGCACCGACACGAAGTACTGGGCTACCAATTGGGTCGGAATCGCCTGTTATGGTGTAAATGAGATACGGAAAGACGGGGGAACGAATTATTTCATGGCGGCGAACTGCATCGTGCTGGACAACGTCTGCCCTGCGCGAAAAGATCATGAGATGTACGGCTTTAAGTACGATCATTGTAATTTCGGCAATCACAATGGCGATCCGAAGTTCGTTGATGCTGCAAATGGTGATTACCGGTTGCGTGCCGACTCTCCGTGCATCGACATCTGCAATGTCGGCGTATGGGGTGAGCCGGCGTTGGATATGGACGGAAAGCCGCGGGTGCGCGGCGCAGGAGTGGACTGCGGCTGCTACGAGTTCCAACGGCACGCGGCATTTCCGCCTGGTACTTTGAATGTCTCGTCCAATGCTCAGACGATCGGAACTGTCATGTATGCGCAGGGCGGATGGAGCATCAAGGTCGATGATTCGGCGAAGGACTGGCTCACAGCGGACGTCTTGCATGGCGTCGAGACCAATACGCTGCGACTTACCTTCAAGGAAAATGCGACCGGATTCGACCGCGCGGGTACGATCAGCGTCTACACCAACGGGTCGACAACTGCCGTGCAGACCGTCAAGATCGGTCAGGTCGCAAGTGCTGCAATCAGTGGTTACGAGCACCGCAAGGGACTCTTCGTTGGCTGCGGTGAATTTGCAATAAGGAAGGAAACGGGTAAGTGCTGGCAGAATAAGCTCGATGGGAGTGCAAACGATGCGAAGGTCCATCGGGACCTCTGGTGCGGAACGAACATGGTCGAAGCCGGATTTTCGATCATCCTGACCAACAAGATGGTTACGCTTGAGGCTTTTTCGAATAGTGTCGAGACTGTTCTCTCCGAGCTCACGCCCCAGGACGAGTTCATGCTGGCCATCGCGACGCATGGCGGGGGAGCGGACGGTTATTGGAAACCCAGTTTCACGATTTATCCTGTTGATGAACACATTACGTTCGAGATGCTGTCCAACACTCTCATCCGCGCTTCGCAGAAATGCAGTAAGGTGATCTGTGTTCTCGACTCCTGTAGTTCCGCCGCCGCCTATAAGTTCGCGGACCAGATGTTGATCGACGCCGAGATCACCGACCGTCGCTCGATGCCGAAACTCAAGTTGACGGCGGCGAGTCCCGCGGCGCCTTATGCCGGCATTCAGAATATCGCGATTCTCGCGGCTGCGGATTACGATCAGTCTTCCCGCGATGCCGGTGTCAACGGAGCGTTCACCGCTAGCATTCTCAAGGGCGTAAGCAATGAACTCGCGGATGCCGATGGCGACGGTTACGTCGACCTGCACGAAATTTGGCGTTATGCGTATTACATGTCCAAGTACGGCTACGAGAATTCGTACGATGAAGATTATTCCATCGTACAACCGCGCTGCTACAACGCGCCGTTGTTGTTGAAGACACGTCTGTGCCGACTTTCCAAGGCGCGGAAGCCGTCCGTGGACAGTCCGCTCAATCCCTATCACATCGATTTCGTCAATTGGCTCGATAAATGCGCTCGTGATAAGAAATTGGATGTCGATAATCCCAATGACGTGGCCGCGGCATCGTCCGAGGTAGCTTTGCTGACCACGGGCGGTACGATGTCTTATCCCGATGCGTTCGTCGCCGGCTACGATCCCATTGATGATACGCAGACGATCGATCCGCTGACCATGTTCATCGCCTTGACCAATCAGACGCCGTATATCACCTGGCAGCCGAATAAGCCGGATCTGATACGCGTCTACAACGTCCGGGCGAAGAAGAACTTCACCGACGAATGGACGAATCTCGGCGAGAAGGTTGATCCGGAGGCGTTGAAGCCCTACAACTTCTTCTCCGTTGAGGTCAATACAACTTTCCCAACGCATA
>DCIL01000028.1:0-3856 GCA_002315875.1 Verrucomicrobia bacterium UBA1727
AGCGGGGAGTGGCTTCTAGCGACAGTCCCCCGACGGACGCGAGTGAGCCGCCGAGAATCGGTCGTCGCGTTGACAAAACACACACGGCTGGCAAGGCTCTTCAATCGTCTTTCAAAAACCGGGATAAGCCTGCCGAACCCAGACGCCGGTGCCGGTGGTGAGGAAGTAGAGCTTGCCGCGGTCGAGGTAGATGTCGCGGCGAAGCGAGGAGGGAACGGACTCAAAACCGTTCTCGAGAACCTCGAACGTCTTACCGCCATTGCGGGAAATGAGTATCCGATCGTCCGCAACGGCCGCAAGGAGTCCCTTCACGTGCGCATCCGCGGCAAAACCCGCGACCGACCACGCTTTCTTGAGTCCCTCGAGCTTGTGGAAGGTGCGTCCGCCGTCCGTCGACTCCATGCCGCCTACGAAGAACCTGCCGGGAGTAAACGCATCGCAGTCGGCCTGGCTGCGCACGGGCTGGTTTCCGAAACCGGCCGACGCCTGCCAGCGACCTGTCTGCGTGTCGAGATAGAAGACCTTGCCGGCGGTGCAGGCCCGCGCGATTGCCGCGGACCCATCGGCGGAGAAGAGAATCTCCTGTCGGGCGTTGTTGCCGAACTCGAGGAAACGGAAAAGCTTCTCACCCTCGGGGAGTCCCTCACCAGCCCACTCGAAATTTTCGCCGCGGTCGTGCGAGACGTAGATGCCGCCCTTGCCGCGGCCGCACTCTCCGCCCATCGTGATCCACACGTCGTCCGTCACCGGATGCACGGTGACCGAATAGGGCGCGATGCCGCCGTTGACCATCTTCGCGGGTAGTCCCTTCTTGGCGGGACGATGCCAGGTCTCGCCTCCGTCAGCCGAATAGCCGAACTGCGTCTCGCCCTTGCCGCCGGTGATGAAAATGAGGCCGGGCGTCTTCGTCGAATAGGATATCGAATTGCCGGCATTGATGGCGATCACGTTGCGTTCGTTGGGGTTCTTGGCCTTTCTGTAGAGCGGAAGGAAGAAGCTCTTGCCGCCGTCCCTCGAAAGAAAGAGCCCCATGTCCGCCACCCCGTAGGCGATGTTGTCAGCACTCATCGGATCAAACGCCATCATGAACGGCACGAGTTGCTGAATGCCCTTCTGCCGCGTGACGAAATTACTGCCGCCGTCCTTCGTCTCGTAAAGCGAGAACCAATCGGTAACGAGCCATCGGTTCTCATCGCTCTCATCGACCGTAAAGGTACAAAGCGCTTCAAACGACCTCGTCATCGTCGGCAGCCAGATTTCGCAGGCGGGATCTCCGACCGTACGCGACTCGCGCTCGATCTTCGTCCAGGCCGAATCCTTTTCGCCGCGGCGGTAGATGTTGCCGTTGCCATCGCCGATCAGATAGAAATTGCTGCCTGCGCCGAGAGCGAGGTAATTGCCCTTCGACCACCACTGGGTCTCGAACTTCTCACGGATGAACAGTCCCTCGGAAAAGCGCTTCCACGTCGCTCCCGCGTCCTCACTCACGATTGCGTACTGCCGCTTCACGACCGCCACGATCGGTCCGCCCTTGCGCATCTGCGTGAATTCCGTAGGCGCGCACTCGACCTTGAGCTGCCGCCAGGTTTCGCCGTAGTCGTCACTCAGGAAGAATCCCTCGTCCATCACCAGTCCCCTGCGAGCGTATCCGTCATTGGTCGCAGTGGCCCAGATGCGGCCCTTGACCGAGCGATCGAACTGCACGCAGGTGAACCAGCAGTTGGTAAGGCCCTTGTTCTTCCAGGTCTCACCGTTGTCCCGCGAAACCCAGATTCCACCGACTTCGCCGGCGACGAGCGCATCGGGATCGGACGGATCGCGGTCAAGGATTCTGCCGAGCTTGCCATGTAGTCCGTTACCGAAGAACTTTCCGCCTTTGAGCGTCATCCGCCAGTGCTGGCCGCCGTCATCGCTCACCACGATGCCACCGCCCATCAGATTCCAGCTGTCGCCGCCGGCCACGGTGACGCGATCGGCATTGCGCGGATCAACGAGGAGTCCGCGGACATGATCGACCTTGGTATTGCGCCAGGCCGCAGGGAAGTTCTGGTGGAGCGGGCGCCAGGAAAGTCCGCCGTCATCACTGCGGAAAGGTCCGCACACATCGGCATGGGCATAGACGATCTGCGGATTCGTCCGCGCGATCACCGCATCCACCATATATCCGCCACCCCAGATGGGCAACGGTTTCCATCCGCCGCTCATAGCAACGAGCGCGAGCAGAAGTGACAACATCATCTGATTATCAGCGACTCGCCGTCTTTGGAAAGCGAGACCTTGTGATGGGGCTTGGACTTTCCGGAAAGGACGATATCCGCCAGCGGATCCTCGAGGTAATCCTGCACGACGCGGCGCAGCGGACGCGCACCGAGCGAGCTGTCGTAACCCTTCTCGATGAGGAAGTCCTCCGCCTTCTTGGCGAGCGAAAGAACGATATGCGCGTCCTTGAGCCGCGCGGCAAGCTTGCTGAGTTCAAGCTTGAGGATCTTGCGCATGTCATCCTTCTCGAGCTTCTTGAAGACCACGGTCTCGTCGAAGCGATTGAGAAGTTCGGGACGGAAAGTGCGCTTCGCCTCGGAAAGAAGCTTCTCCTTCAGCATGTCGTAACTCGTCTCCGCGGTATCCTTCGCAAAGCCGAGGGAATGTCCCTCCCGCGCGAAATCGAAGCCGAGATTGGCAGTGCAGATGATGATGGTGTTCCTGAAATCGATGATGCGGCCTTGTCCGTCGGTGAGCCGTCCCTCATCGAGAATCTGCAGGAGCATGTTGCAGACATCGCCGTTCGCCTTTTCGAACTCATCGAAGAGGACTACCGAATACGGACGCCGCCGCACCTTTTCCGTGAGCTGTCCCCCCTCATCGTATCCGACGTATCCGGGCGGCGCGCCCACGAGACGCGAAGAAGAATACTTCTCCTGGAACTCGCTCATGTCGAGCGAAATGAGCGCCTTGTCGTCCCCATAGACACGATCGGCGAGCATCTTCGCGAGATGGGTCTTGCCGACACCGGTAGGACCGAGAAAGAGGAACGAGCCGATGGGACGCTTCGGATCGGCCATCAGCGCACGCGAACGGCGGAGCGCACGCGCGATCGCCTTGATCGCGGGATCCTGTCCCACGACCACTTCGCCGAGCGTCTTCTCCATGCCGAGCAGTTTCTCGGCGGTGGTCGAGTTCATCTTCTCGACCGGCACTCCGCTGACGAGAGAAACCGTTTCGGCAATGTCGCCTTCACCGATTTCAATCGTCTCCTCGGCGTGCTCCTCCTTCCATTTCATCACCGCATCGTGCAGCTTCTTGGACTTCTCCGCGATCGCGTCCCGATACTTCGCGGCATCATCGAAATTGCCTGCCGCGACTTCTGCATCCTTCTTGCCGCGGAGAGTATCGATCTCCTCCTGAAGGCGCGTGAGTCGCTCGGGACGCACACTCGAAGCCGCCCGAAGCCGCGCGCCGGTCTCATCGAGCGCGTCAATCGCCTTGTCGGGAAGTTGCCGCGCCGGCAGATAGCGCGAGGTGAGTTCCGCTGCGGCACGAATCGCCGCGTCCGTAAACCTGATCGTGTGGAAGGCCTCGTATTTCGGAGCGATACCCTTCAAGATCTCGACCGTGTCGGCGACCGACGGTTCGTCCACGGTGATGGACTGGAAACGCCGCTCGAGCGCAGCATCCTTCTCGATGGACTTGTGATATTCCTTGAGCGTAGTCGCGCCCACGCACTGCAATTCGCCGCGGGCGAGCGCCGGCTTGAGGATATTCGCCGCGTCCATCGCACCTTCCGCGCCACCGGCACCGACGAGGGTGTGGATCTCGTCCAGAAAGAGAATGATGTTGCCGGCGCGCTTCGTCTCGTCGA
>DCIL01000028.1:3879-6297 GCA_002315875.1 Verrucomicrobia bacterium UBA1727
TTGAGCCGCTCCTCGAACTGTCCGCGATACTGCGTACCCGCGACCACCCGCGCCATATCGATCGCCACGACGCGTTTCGACTGCATCTTCTCCGGAACTTCGCCGCGATGAATTGCCTGAGCGAGTCCCTCGACCACGGCGGTCTTGCCCACGCCGGCCTCGCCGATCAATACCGCATTGTTCTTCGTGCGGCGCGACAAAACCTGCACGAGACGCTTCAATTCCTTCGCGCGTCCGATCACCGGATCGAGCTCACCCTTGCGGGCCATTGCGGTGAGGTCTCGTCCGTAAGCATTGACGGTCGGCGTCTTCTTGGCCTTGCCGTTCTCGCCCCTCTCTACGCCTTCGCCTTCACCTTCGCCTTCACCTTCGCCTCCCCCTTCGCCTGCACCTTCACCCTTCACCTCCTGGGTTCCGGCGGCGATGAATTTCTCGAGCGTGATACCGGCATTGAAAAGCATCTGGGCCGCGGCATTTTCGCTTTCGCGGAGCATGCTGGCGACGAGGTGTTCGGTGCCGACGGGATTATCCTTGCCGGCTTCCATCTCACTCATGGCGAGCACCTTCTGGCAACGGGCGGACAAAGGAAGTTGTCCGCGCTGCATCATAGTCGGCGCGCCGCCCTGAATCATCGAGCGGAGCGACTCCGCAAGGTCCGCAAGCGAAAAGCCGAGCACGACCAGGCGCCGCGAGGCCGCGCAGGCGGGAATCGCGAGAATGGAGAGAAAGATATGTTCACAGCCGATGTGATCGTGACCGAGCTGCTGAGCGCAGCCGGCGGCTCCGTTCATCGCATCAACCGCATGTTTTGTAAGCTTCATAGAAATTTATCCTCTGCGCGCTCATTGAGCACGACATCCTCGAATCTGCGGTTCATTCGATCCGCCCGTTGGGCATCCACCCGGTCGCGCTCGTTCTGATCGAGACGGTCCTCGGAATTGGAAAGATCGATGCCCGCAAGCAACTTGTCGATGGCGGCGAAGGTTATGCCGTCCAGCATCTGTTCGCGCGCCGCCAGCCGAAGGGGCGAGAGCAAATCGAAGAATTCGCCTTCCGAAAGGAGTCGGCAGTTCTTGAGAATCGCCAGCGCGCGGCAAAGCGAATCGCCGAATACGCGCGGCAGCTCTTCGAAGAGGCGGATGCGCGCATTCTTCTCTTCGCGCAGCAGATCGCCCACAAAGCGCTTGGCGCGCTCGGCGCTCGCGCCCTCGTAACGGAGCGTATAGGCGTGTCCGGTCTCGTTGACACCGTCCGCCGTCACACCGACGAGATCCATCTTCAGCGCATGCGCCGCGCGCTTGACCGCGTCCAGCTCGCCGATCAGGTAGAGTCCTTCGAGCTGGATGCGTCCGCCGATGCGGAACTCCGGCGGCACGCGGTCCATCGGAAACTCGTGCCATTCGGGTTCGCTCTGCACCTGTTCAATGGAGATTTGCGGCTTCGCCCCATCTTTCGCCACCTTCTCAATCTCACGGGACATCTCCTCGAAGGCATTGAGAATCGCCCCGACGATCGGCGGCGGTTCCTCACCGTCCTCGATGTCGCCGGAGATGTGAATCACCTTGCGCGTGCGCTGACTCTTCTTCTGCCGGCTCAGTCGTTCCTGCTTGGCGCAGGCCTGGCAGACATAGAGTTCCTCTTCCTCGTTTTCGCCGCGGTGAATCGCGGTCTTAGCATCGGCCTTATGGCAAATCTCACACTTCATCTCGACTCAATCACTGACCTTTTCAATTAACTCGGCGAGCATCGGATCCTTCTCCACGATCTCTTCGGGAGTCAGTCCCTCGATTTCATGAGGGAAGACGATCCAGTCGTTGCCGAGGTCGCGCGCGATGAAATCCGGCTCGACATCGGTGATGTTCTGTCCCGACTTGAGATAGACGCAGGCAAGGCGCATCTCGATGCCCAGCTCGTCCATCTTCGCCTTGACCGCCGCGGCGGTCTTGCCGGTATCGAAGACATCATCGATGAAAAGCACCTTATCGCCCTTGCGGAACATGCCGAAGACGATGTCCCCGTGCGTGAAGACGACCTGTCCCGGATTCGATCCGATACCATCATAGCTCGCGCACTTGAGCGGAACGTGCTGGATGTTCCAGCCCGTCACCTTGAAAAACTCATGCACGGAAATCGCCACCGGCGCTCCGCCGCGCCAGAGCCCGACGATGAAGTCGGGCTTCCAGCCGCTGGTACGGACTTTCGCCGCCAGCATCCAGATATCGCGAAGATACCGGTCGGCGGTCAGGTAATGTTTGGTTACGGACATTGCTGATTCCCTTTAGCGATTGGTGGCGTAGAGCGGACCGAAGTTCTTGCAAGCGCGGTAGTCGGCACCGGTCGGATCGTCCGAAGCGCCGAAGAGTCCCCAGCAGTGCGGCTGGAAGACCTGCTCCTCGGGCACGTTGTGCATGGCGACCG
>DCIL01000004.1:0-4320 GCA_002315875.1 Verrucomicrobia bacterium UBA1727
CGATCGAATGTTTCCTTAGCCATTGCTATGTACTCCTGTGAGTTGTGTTATTTGTCTTCTTTTTTGATGTTTGCGTACGACTGGAGCCACCTATCGGAATCGAACCGACGACCTCATCCTTACCAAGGATGTGCTCTACCTACTGAGCTAAAGTGGCCTTTTGAGGTACGAAAACTTGTGTAGTATATCACATTGCGGTCGAATCAGTCAACCCCTCACCAGTCGCGACCGAAGAACCGGGTGAAGAAGGACACGGGTCCGTGAACGGCCTCGCGAAGCATCCGGAAGGTGAAGACCCCCTGCTCGGTATGACCAATGAGGAGCTGCGCTACCTTGCGATAGGTTTCGGCGAAATTCTTCACCGTTGCCTCATCGTAACGGCTGGCGGCGTAGTGGAGCGCCATCTTGAGGCCTTCGCGGCCGTCCAGGATCTCGGTATCCATGACCGTCTGGGACGCCGCCTTGTTCTGGCGGATCGCCACCTGCTCGAACATCGCCCCCGCGGCACCGCCGTCATGGATGTCGCTCTGATAGAGGAAGCAGGCGCAATCGTCGGAAACGACCGAGACGTTCTTCTGCGAATAGGGATAGACGGAATTCTCAATCGCCTTGCGGACCTGGTCCTGGACCGCGGCGAAGATGTCGCGAACGTCCATCGCGTCCGTAAACCTGAGCGCAATCGGCAAATCGTGGAAGAGAAGGCCGCACGTGGACATCGACTGCACGTCTTCACGTCCGTTGTAGATCCACGACGCCTGAATGGCACGGCGCTTCGTTTCCAGCGACAGCGCCAGCAAGTATGCCGAAAGGAAGAATTCGTTGCGCGAGACCTTCAATGCGCGCTCCGCATCCTTCATCTGGTCCTGGCTGATGCCAAGATCGAGCTCGAAGCCGCCCAAGGTGTTGTCGCGCGTCTCGTGATCCGGCGGCACGAGGCAGGTCCAGCCGTCACCATCGTACGTCGATTCAAAATACTGCTTGGCCTCCGCGTACTGCGGGGTGTTCTCCGCCTCCTCGCGCTGGGAGAGCATGAGGTAGTAGTAGTCCTTGTCCAGTTCCTCGCCCGTCACCGCCTTCGCGATGTCGCCGACAAGCACCTTGAACGAAGTGCCGTCGAAGATCGTGTGATGGACGTCGAAGAAGAGATACTGCGCCTTCTCGGTCTCAAAGAGGCGGCAGCGGTAAAGCCGCGTACCGATGATCTTGTAGGGCTTGACTAGATCGTCCTTCATCTGCTTGAAATCGAACTCGCTAAGCTTCTCAACCTGCACGTCTTCGATGATCTCCGGATGATACGACTGCTCGATCTCGCCATCGGCGTTGAACGCCAGCATGGTCGCGAAGGCCGGATGGTTCTTCAGCACCTTCGTGATCGCCGCGGCGAGCTGGTCGGACTCGAACAGTCCCTTCTCGACCCTGATCATCGTGAAGAGATTGTACATCGTCGAGATCGGCGTGTACATCTGGTAGTCGACCATGTAGTTCTGTTCCGCAGTCAGTCGATGCGGAACCGCCTTCGCCTTCTCGTTGCGCTCGTCGAACTTCTCAGAATCGCGGTTCGCGCGCGTCGCAAGATAGATCTCGGCAATTGCCTTGGGAGTGCGCCCGCGGAAAATGTCGGACGCATTGAGCCCCTTGAGTCCGCACCCGGTGATGACCTGCATCGAGCCGAGCGAATCGCCACCGAGTTCGTAGAAGTCATCGTTGATTCCGACGCGATTGACCTTGAGCGCAACCGCCATTGCCTTGCAGAGCGCCTGCTCGGTCTCGTTGGTCGGCGCCACGTAATCCGAAACGTAATCGCTCGTATCCGGCTTGGGCAGCGCCTTGCGGTCAAACTTGCCAGTCGCCTTCCGCGGCACGGAATCGATCTTCACGAAATACTGCGGCAGCATGTAATACGGAAGCCGCCGCGAAAGCGCCTCGCGCGTCTTCTTCGCATCGACCTTCGGAATGTCGGCCGTATAATAGGCCGCGAGAAACGCCTGCGCATCGTCCTCAAAACCGCGCACCGCGCACCAGTCGATGCCGAGCACCGCCTTCACCGCGGCCTCGACCTCGGCCGGCTCAATGCGGTTGCCGTTGATCTTGATCATGTCCGTGTTGCGTCCGAGCAGCACATAGTCACCGCTTGGCAGCCGCTTGGCAAGATCTCCCGAATGATAGATGCCGTCCTTGAACACCTGAGCGGTCTGTTCCGGAAGGTTGATGTAACCGCGCACGAACGGATTGTCGAAGCAAAGCTCTCCCATCTCGCCGGGCGGGACCTCCTTGCCGTCCTCTCCGAGAATATAGACCTTCTTGTCGAATTGCGGACGCCCGATCGGACACGTGTCGTACGGACGGTCGATCTTGAAAACGCCCACACCGAAACCCGACTCGCTCATCGCATAGTAGTTGATGACCGTCAGCTTGCCGGGGTCGACATCGTTGGCCGGTTCTGACCCCACCAGCAGATACTTGAGGAAGGGGCCAGTCTTCGAACCCATCGCCCGCACATACGACGGCGTCATGAAGATTCCGGAGATGCGCTTTTCGAGCATGAACATCGAAAGCTTGAGCGGATTCTTCACCGTCGCATAGGAAAGAATGAAAAGACGTCCCTCGGGGAGAGCGTGAACCGCAAGGGTTATGACAGTGGCCGCAACGAAATTAAGCGGCGCGGGACAAGCGAAACGAATGTCGTCCGGCACGAACATCCTGCCATCCAGCTTGCTGGAATCAATCGCCTCCTTAAGATTGCCGTACTCATGCAAAACGCCCTTGGGATTCCCCGTCGAACCCGACGTGTAGATCGCATAGGCCGCATCGTGATCATCGACATCCTCGTAGCCGTCGAGCGGCTCCGTCTTCATCACCGCCTCCCACAACGTCGCATCGAGCACCAACTTGCATCCGCAGTCCTTGTGGATGAATTCGATGCGATCGGGCGCATAGGTGTCTTCCACCAGCGCCCAGGCCGCGCCCGCACGCCACACGCCGAGCATCGCGATGATCGGCTGCACGCCGCGCGGCAACTTGATGAGCACGAAATCCTCGCGACCGATGCCCTTCGCCTTCAGAAAGGCATAGACCCTTCCCGTAAGCTCGTACATGCGCTCGCAGGTAACGCCCTTCGGCGTAAGTTCATCGTAAACATACGCATGCGCCGGACTTGCGTCACGGCGCTGCTTGAGGAGTTCGGCAATGTAATTCATAAGTTTTCGAAATGATTACATGTAAGTGACATTGGCCTTGTCGCGCAATTCCGCAACAAAGGCGTCCATCGCCCGGCCCCGCGATTCGTGACGCAGGAGATCCTTGATCTGATCGTGAACATCGACGAGCGTCAGCTTGCCGCCGCCCTTCTGATCGGCCTTGTAGATGATGTGATAGCCGAACTGGGTGGTGACGATTCCCGAAACCTCGCCCTTCTTCATCTCGAAGGCGACCTTGTCGAATTCGGGAACCATCATGCCGCGACCGAACCAGCCGAGCGAGCCGCCTTCGGCACCGCTGGGACAATCGGAGTTCTTCTTCGCCTCCTCGGCAAAGTCCCCGCCATTCACCACGCGCTCGCGAATCGCCTTGATCTTGTCGAGCGCCGCATCATCCGTCCCCTTGACGAGAATGTGCTGGCAGAGGACCTGCTCCGGCTCGACATACTCTTCCTTGTGCGCTTCGAAAAACGCTGCGACCTCATCGTCAGTCGGATCCGGCACGCCCGCACACGCCTGCTCGACGAGACGATTGACGCGCGCACCCTTCTCGAGTTCCTTGCGGAACGCCTCTTCGGTGATGCCCTGCGCCTCCAACGCCTTCTTGAAGTTCTCCTCGCCACCGACCTGCTCGATCACCTTCGCAACCTCACCGTCGATATCCGCCGCCGTGACCGGCACCTCAAGCTGCGCCGAGCGATCCAGAAGGAGTTTCGCCCCGATCGCCTGCTCCAGCGCCTTCTCCTCAAGCTTCGGAAGATTCGCCTTCACCTCGTCCATCGACATGCCGTGCGACATGTAGAACCGCACCAGCCGATCCAGCTCGAACTGCACGCTCTCGCCAGAAATCTCCTGCCCGTTGACCACCGCTTTCTTCATTTTCTTCTCTCCTTACTTGTTTTCTAAACTTCTCAACCTCTCAACTTTCTCAACCTCTCAATCATCCATGCCGACGCATTTGACGCGTGACCGGCGGATCGATGACTTCAGGAATTATAACCCCATCTTGCTTCTTCGCAGCTGAGCGGCGGATGAGCCACATCTGCACGATCGAGAAGATGTTGGAGAGGAACCAGTAGAGCGAAAGCGCGGACGGGAAGGAGTAGAACATGAAGAGCATCAT
>DCIL01000004.1:4344-4859 GCA_002315875.1 Verrucomicrobia bacterium UBA1727
CATCATCATCTGCTGCTGCTTCTTATCGCCAGCCGAAGGCGTGAAGTAACTCTGTAGCGCAGTGGTGACCGCCATCAGAATCGGCAGGAGGTTAAGTCCGCCAAACGGGAACCAGCTTGCGAAGAGTCCTTCCGGCTCGGAAAGGTCGGCGATCCAGAGGAACGAGGCGTAGCGAAGTTCGACCGCGGACCTCAGGACGTTGAAGAGCGCGATGAAGATCGGAATCTGGATGAGCATCGGCAGACAGGAGCTCATGGGATTTACCTTCTCGGCCTTGTAGAGCGCCCAGGTCTCCTGCTGAAGCCGCTGGGGATTATCCTTGAACTTCGCCTGCAGCTCCTTCATCTTCGGAGCGATCTCCTGCATCTTCTTCATGCCGATGGTCGACTTGTGGGTGAGCGGCCAGAAGAGGATACGCACGAGAATCGTAAGCAGGATGATGGCGATGCCGTAGTTGGGAATGAAGTCGTTGAAGAGATTCATGACCCAGACGAGCGGATAGCAGAGCCACCGCC
>DCIL01000004.1:4893-7652 GCA_002315875.1 Verrucomicrobia bacterium UBA1727
TCACGTCCTTCATGCCGAGGTCCCAGAGATGCGACTGCTTCTTCGGTCCGACATAGAAAGTCGCCGAGCGCTTCAACTGCGCCGTCTTGAAATTCACGACCGCGGAAATGCTCTCGGGCTTGTAGTTCGCCGCGTTCATGTCACGCCGCACCACCGCCTTGAAGCCGACGTTCGGCTCACTGCAGCTCGCGAGCGCCGTCACGAAAAAGCGGTTCTTGAGCGCAATCCACTTCTGATGGCCGGGATAGTCGACCGACTCCTTCTCGGGCATGCCGGCGGCGGACTTCGAACCGCTGCAACCACCGGCAAGGCCACCGACGAGATACGCCTTGAGCGGCGAGTCGTCATCGGAATGGTGAATGACGCCCGGCTTACCCTTACCGGCATCAATCGCCATCGAGTCGACGGAAAGAAGATCGTTCTTCGAATCGCCCATGCGCATGGAGCCGAGAGAGATGGTAGCGGATAGAGGGCAGTGGGTAGAGCTGGCGGCATCCTCGAAAAGAATCTGATAATCCTTGCCGAGTGTAATCTTGCGGGACTTCTCACCGAGCTTGAACGTCACCGCCTCAGCATCCTGCGAAGCGACTTCAAACGCCTCCACCGCCTCACCGGCGCCCAACGGCGACTCCGAGAAATCCATCACGACAGCGGGATTCTCCGCCGAGATCTCTCCGCAGTCCTTGGCATACTTCTTAAGCGTCACCTTCTTGACTACGGCGCCCCAGGTGGAAAGCTCAAGCTTCACCTCGTCGTTCTCGAGTACGAGCGTCTTCTCGGGAACGGACGGCTTTGCCGCCGTAGCGGACTCAACCGGCTTGTCCGCGGCGGTTTTCACGGCCTCGACCGCGGGCTTAATTTCAGCGGATTTCGCTTCCTTGGCGGCGGTCTCCACGGCAACCGGCTCTGCGGCGGCTTGAGCCGCGCGCTCCTTCGCCTTGCCCATCTCGGACCAGATATACCACGCAAGCGCCGCACCCAGCACCAAACAAATCAGTTTTTCAGCTTTATTCATCACTTACCTTCTGTTCTTGTTCTTGACGATTCTTCCACATCCCCTTCGGCGGCACCGGATCGTATCCTTTCGCCCCGAACGGATGACACCTCAAAATTCTCCAACACCCCAGGAGCGTCCCCTTGATCGCCCCATGCACTTCCAACGCCTCAATCATATACTCGCTGCAGCTCGGATGAAACCGACAGCAATCACCGAAGAGCGGACTCAGGGTGATTTGATAGGCGCGCACAAAGAGCTGCAATATCCGCTTCAACATCCGCCACCTTCTTATCCGCAATCTGCCGCCGCGCAACGAATATCCATTCGGCATCGGCCGGCACCCCGCCTTTGGCAACCTGAAGCCGGAACGCCTCGCGCATCAGCCGCTTGGCACGATTCCGATCGACCGCATGGCGGAAGGTCTTCTTCGAAACTATTACCCCAGCGGCGGGACTGACTTCTGAATCTTCCAGAAACCAACCGACGAGGAGACGTCCCTTCAAGGAACGTCCCCGGTCGAAGACGTCTTTGTACTTCGCCCCGGGGAGTCGTGTGGACATCGCAATGTCCCTTGATCGCGGTTATCAGACCTGCGTCAGGCGCTTGCGGCCCTTGGCGCGGCGAGAAGCGAGAACCTTGCGCCCGCCCTTCGTGGCCTTGCGCGCACGATAACCGAGTTTCCTTTTCCGCTTCAGCTTGGACGGCTGCCATGTCATCTTCATGATATTTCTTCCTTTCGATTAAAGATTTCCGCGTATTATACCAAAATCAGTCCTCGGCTTTCAAGTGTCTGAGGAGCTCGTCGAAGCGATTGATCTTGACGGTGAAACGCGATTCCTTCAAACTTCCGAAGCCAAAGGTGCAAAACGCACCCTTCACTCCGGCATTGGACGCGCATTGCATGTCATTCCAGGCGTCGCCGACCATCCAATCATGGGACGAGAGACGATGCCCGCCCATACGCGCAGCACATTCGCGGATGGACTGCGGATCGGGCTTGAGCGCGATGCCGTCACCACCGGCGACCACCGCATTGCCGAAAAAGCGTACGAGACCGAAGCGCTCAAGAATCTGCTTGACTGCGAAATTGGGCTTATTGGTGTTAACCCCGAGCTTCCAGCCGCGGTCCCTGAGTTCGGTAAGCGTGCTCAACACCCCAGGATACATCGTCAGCCGCTCGCAGCAATGCTCGGCATAATGAGCGCTGTAGGAGGTCCACAACTCATCGAACGGCATGGGCGATTCGGGAATGCAATGCTCCATCAGATAGTGAGAACCCTGACCGACGTTGGCAATGACCTCGTCTTGGGTAAGTTCGGGAAGATGAAGGTCGCGGCGAGTGTGATTGACCGCCTCGGCCAAATCTGCACGTGTGTCGAAGAGCGTGCCGTCGACATCAAAGAATACTGCGTTCATTTCAGATTGGGAATGGTGGCGAGAAAGGGGATCGAACCCTTGACCTTAGGCTTATGAGTCCTGCGCTCTACCAACTGAGCTATCTCGCCAAATGGGTTAATTGCGCGTATTATACCAAATCAGCCTTTTGTCCGTCAAGCGCACCACGGCTTCACCTTAATCCCGAACTTTTCGGGATAACTTATCCCGATTTTTCGAAATCGCCCGTAAACACGGCCTCAAATTAATTTTCCGCACCGTCTGAAATCACCCGAGACTTTTCCAATGGCACGTCCGCTTCGGTCTCCGGGGCCCGTTTCTGCGCTGGTGCTCGCTGATTCTGCCGCGGATACGCGCCGGAATCCCG
>DCIL01000004.1:7808-7950 GCA_002315875.1 Verrucomicrobia bacterium UBA1727
TCGCTGCGCAGGCTGCGGAAACGGGTCCCGCCGACCTCCGCCACGCTACTTCAAATAATCCCGACTGAGGAAGGCGCGGCGATGCGGCGATGTCGAGCTGAGTGAGACGGACGACGAAGGAACGCGTATCCGCGCGGCAAGG
>DCIL01000108.1:0-436 GCA_002315875.1 Verrucomicrobia bacterium UBA1727
GGCGACCTCGCCCTTGCCCTTCGTGGAGGCCGTGCCCGCGCGCATCGCATTGCGGATGGCGGTCACCGCATCCTTGACAGCCTGCGCGCCCTTGTCGAGCGTGAGAGCGGCCTGGTCAAAAGTAACTTCAATCTTCTGCATTACTTAGCCCCTTTCTTGACGTTGTTCTTGAGGGACTTGCGGATGAACACGATGCCGTTGCGCGCACCGGGAATCGAACCCTTGACGAGTAGCGCATTGTCATCGGGACGAATCGCCACGACCTCAAGGCCGATCGCCTTGCGGCTGACATCGCCCATATCGCCAGGCATCTTCTTGCCCTTCTCGATCCAACCAGGGAGGTCACGCGCGGCGAGGCCGCCCGTGCGACGCTTCGAATGGCCGCCGTGGGTCATGTTGCCACCAGCGAAACCCCACTTCTTGAGGACGCCCGCGA
>DCIL01000108.1:476-1872 GCA_002315875.1 Verrucomicrobia bacterium UBA1727
CCGTCACGTCGACGTACTTGACGCCTTCGAAGTTGGCGACCGTCACAGCCTTGCCGACCTCGAGCGTCTCGCCCGCGTCAAGCGCGAATTCCTTGAGGACCTTGGCGCTCTCGACGCCGGCCTTCTCGAAATGCTTCTGCTGGGCCTTGGCGAGGCGCTTGGCCTTCTGCGACCCGAACGCGACCTGCGCCGCGACGTAGCCGTCTTTCTCAATCGTCTTGAGCTGAACGACCGGACACGGACCGCACTCGATGACGGTCACGCACGTACGCTTGCCGTCGGCATCGTACACCTGGGTCATTCCGATCTTCTTACCGATCAAACCTTCCATGTCGACCCTCCTATCAAACCTTGATGGTGATGTCGACGCCCGCGGGAAGATTGAGCTTCTTGAGCTCGTCGATCGTCTTCGCGGTCGGGTTGACGATGTCGAGAAGACGCTTGTGCGTGCGCATCTCGAACTGATCCATGGACTTCTTGTCGACGTTCGGTGAGCGGTTCACGGTGAAACGCTCAACACGAGTCGGGAGCGGAATCGGCCCCACGATCTGCGCACCGGTCGCCTGAGCCGTGTCGATGATGCCACCGACGGCCTGATCCAGCACACGATGATCGTATGCCTGGAGGCGAATGCGCACTCTCTGCTGTTGCATTGTTCTTTTTCCTTTTTCTTCTTTTTCGTTTACCTGAGCTGCGACGGTCATGCACTGTCGGCGCACCTTTCGGCGGAGGCCGGCGGAGCCACTTTGGCGCTCCACACACGACTGAGTCTTAACCCAGTTTCCCCTGTAAAACCAAGGCCCGCGATTACATCGTAACCACGGGCCCATCTGGCTCGGATCACGACGCGGCCGGACCTGCCGACCCGTATCGCTTCACCTTTTTTCTACAAAAGATTTGCGTATTATATCATTTCTGACGAAGACGCGCAAGGGGGTATCAGGCGCCGAGCTGAAGACGCACGAAACGCTTCACCGTGATCGGAGCCCCGATTTCCCTCGCGACGTTGTCAAGATACTTGGCGACGGTGATCTCGCCGTCAGCAACGTAATCCTGACCGAGAAGGCAGATCTGCGAGCAGAACTTCGCCGCCATGCCCTTCTTGATGCCGACGAGAGCCTGCTCCGGAGGAAGCTTGCCCTTCTGCTCCTTGAGCGCATTGAGCTTGATCTCAAGCTCGGCATCGATCTCGGCCTGCGGAACATCCTCGGCCTTGATGTACTTCGGCGCGTTCGCCGCGATGTGCAGGCAGAGCATGTGACCGGCGTCGTTAAGCGCCTGACCGCTCTTCTCGCACGCGAGCTCGACCAGCACGCCGATCTTGCCGCCCATGTGGATGTAGCCCTCGATCGCACCCGCGCCCTCGAGCTGATAACGCTCGCTGCGGCGGATCTTG
>DCIL01000108.1:1879-2123 GCA_002315875.1 Verrucomicrobia bacterium UBA1727
ACGTTCTCGCCCGTCTTGGTGAGAAGCATCTTGTAATCGTCGGCAAGCGCCTGCTCGATATCCTTGCCCTCGAGCGCGACCTTGGCCGCGTCATCAACGAACTTGATGAACGCGTCGGTCTTCGCCACGAAGTCGGTCTCGCAGTTGACCTCGGCGAGCGCCAGCGCATTCTCGCCCTTGGCGAGCGCGATGATGCCCTGCTTGGACTCCTTGTCGACACGCTTGGCGGCGACGGCGAGACCCT
>DCIL01000108.1:2150-2749 GCA_002315875.1 Verrucomicrobia bacterium UBA1727
AGGTACTTCACCGCCTCGTCCATATTGCCGTCAGTCGCGGCAAGCGCTTCCTTGCAAGCACCCATGCCGGCCGCAGTGGCCTCACGGAGCTGCTTGATCATATCAATAGTAATAGTCATTGTAAGTAAAGAAGTAGGAGGTTTGAATTACGAATTACGAATTATGAAGTTGGAGGCGGAATTAGGAATTCGCGACCGGAGCCTCGGCGGCGGCATCGACGGCGGCCTGCGCCTCGACGACCTTGGCCTGACGCTTCGCGGCGAGATCGGCCTTCGCCTTGAGCTCGGCCTCTTCCTTCGCCTTGCGGGCGGCGACCTTCACGTCAGCGGAGATGCCGGACTTCTTGGCGGGAGCACGCTTGGCACCGGCCGGCTTCGCAGTGGCCTTCGCCTTGCGCTCGGCGCGCGCGGCCTTCTCGGCCTCGTCACGGGCGGTCTTCTCAGCGGTGCGACGGCGGTTCTCTT
Source organism: Verrucomicrobia bacterium UBA1727 (assembly GCA_002315875.1). Taxonomy (GTDB): domain Bacteria; phylum Verrucomicrobiota; class Kiritimatiellia; order RFP12; family UBA1067; genus UBA1067. The sequence goes on from DCIL01000108.1 coordinate 2,615, forward strand.
CCGCGGCCTTGGCACCATATTCTTCGCTCGCACCCTTGATGACCTTCACGAGGCCACCGAGGATGAGCTCGATGCCGCGCAGCGAATCGTCGTTGCCGGGAATCACGTAATCAATCGGCTCCGGATCGGCGTTCG
>DCIL01000068.1:0-27900 GCA_002315875.1 Verrucomicrobia bacterium UBA1727
CACGACGATCGGCGCCGAGAAGCGCGGCAATCCGTTTCTGAACACCTGATCGGCAATCGAATGGGATGAGAGCCCCTCTGTCATCCCAGTCTGTGCCATTACCGTTCCTCGTCAACGATCTGGCGGAGCGTNNGGGAAGAGCCATATTTACAAGGGTCATTCAGGGTCTGTCCCCGAAGTTTCGTCCCCGAAGTTTCACTTGACCCCCTCATTCTTGCGATCCTCTACGCACTAATTCATTTCCTCTTCCGCGATCTGGCGGAGCGTTTTCTCCGTGAGGAAGAGATTGTCCTTAAAGGACTTCCGGTCGGACTCGGTCACGGGCTTGTCGAAGAGCCAGCCGATTGCGTTTACAAGGAGCGCCGCGTTGTCGGCGTGCTCGATGCGGAACGGCTGGAAGAGCATCGCGTCCGTCGTCAGGAACACGCGCCCCTTGCCCCATTCGAGCGTCGCACAGACGGTGCCGCCCTTCGGCGTCTTCACGACCGGCACGGGACAGCCAAGAAGAGCAGGACTGCGCTTCGGATCAGGAAGCACCATCGGTGAGAGCGCGAAGAGCTGCACGCTTCGGACGCCCTCCGTCACCGGCGAGGCGACGATGTTGTCCGTCAGGATCTGGCAGGGATCGCCAAAGCAGCAGTGCTCGGCATCCTGCACAAGACTTCCCGCGAGGCCGACGCCGAACGCCTTCGGCAGGATGGTCGTGAACACCTCACTCCCCGCGCAGCTCGTCTTCGCCGTCCAGGAGAGCACGAACAGCTTGCCGCCCTCGGCGACGTAGTCCGCCAGCATCTTGGCGAAACGCCCGTCGTCGTTGCGCGCGAACTGGAAGAGTCCGAGTCCGCGCGTCTCGACGAGGAAAACCGCCGCGTGCTGCCGCAGAATCTCCGGCGTCCAGTTCTTCGGCAGGAATCCCCGCGCCGCATATCCGGCCGCATCCAGCCGGTCGAGGAGATACGGATAGAGCTCCCTGCCGACATACGCCTCGGCGCGCTGCGGATCGGTCATCGGGAAGAGCACCTTCGGACGCATGTCGGACGGCTCCTCGCGATTGAGCGCGGCGACGCGCTTGAGGACGGACATCCGCGTCGGCGAGACCACAACCGCGAGCGGCTTCGTCTCCGGCGCCTCGAGGATCGCCGCCGCGATGCCGTACGAACCGGCAACCGTCGTCCGGTTGCCGTCGAAGATGCCGACGAGCGGCGTCAGCTTCCAGGCGGCACATTCGGCCGGCAGTTCAAACGAGACGCGCTGGTCACAGCCGCCGTAATTGGCGAAGTAAAGGAGCTTGCGCGTCGCATCGCCCACGAGGAGACGATGGACGAGCGGCAGCTCGTCGGATGCGTCGTACGTGACTTTCAGCGCCGGTTCGCCGACAAGCGGCTTGAGGACCGGCATCAGCTCGTCAAAGCGCAACCGGGAGGAGTACAGGCGAACCCTGTCCGGATGCGCCGCCGCGAAGGCGGCGAAGTTCGTCTCGCGCCAGTCGTCAAACCGCCGCTTGAACGAATCCTCCGTGACGTACAGCGTACCGCCCGCCGTAACGAAGGCGCGAACCGCATCCAGCGTCGCCTGATCTACGACTTCGCAATGCGCCGCCACGAGCGTGCGGTAGCGCCCGAACGTCAGCTTCTTGCGAAGGTTGATCTCGCCGAGCACTTCCGGTTCGCGGCCGAGGAACGTGAGAGCGTTGAACCAGTCGAGCAGCGCATAGCCGCGCGGCTCTTCGTCGGACGGCAGTCCCCGCGCCCAGTTGAACGGATAGAGGAGCGCGATGTCGCTCGTGCGGTTGCGGAGGGCCGGCATGGCAGCCTGCGCGGCGACATCCGCCTTGCGGACGAGCGGCGGCAGATACGTCTTCACGGGATCGTCCGCGTTCCAGTTCCAGGCCATGAGGCCCGAAAGTCCGCCCGTCATCGCCGACCAGACGAACGCCGTATAGGCCTTCTCGCCGAACGGTTCGGTTCCGCCGAACATGTCACCCGCGAGCAGCAGGCAGTCGGGCTTGAGGCCGGTCTGCGTGTTGTCGTTGTTGACCTGGATCTTGAGGTCGTTCTTCGCGCCGTACTTCAGGACGCCCGTCACGTCCGCCTTCCAGAAATCGCCCTTCTTCTGCGCGTACCGCACCATCTTGCCGTTGAGGAACATGTGCTCGGACGCCGTCATGCCGTAGCCGCACAGGTAGAACCTGCGGCTGCCGTCGCCCGCATCGTACTGGTAATGGGCGGGAATCTCGAACGTCGTCTCGAAATTGATCGCCGGATAGTCGACGCGCGGCTTGGAGCGGTCGATGACGAGCTTCGTCTCCTTCCAGGTGCAATTCGCGAACTTCGCCAAATCGTTCGCCCGCCGGGTCGCATCCGTCGAGCCGACCTGCCGCGCACGCGAGACGATGTTCTCGGCGTCGACGAGCGGACGCGTCGTGTTGTTCCGGAAGTAGTTCGCACCGAGGAGCGTATAGCCCGTCTGGCGGTAGACGAGTTCGCGGTCCCACGCCTTGCCGTCGTAATTGTAGTACCTGAAGCCGTTATTGTGCGTGAAGACGAGGTCGAGGAATTCGTCGTAGAGGGCCGGATCGAACACGCAGTAGTTGTCCGTCGAGGACTGCTGACCGCGGAAATCCATCGACAGCTTCAATCCGGGGATCTTCGCGCGCACGTCCTCCGCCTCGCCGCGCGTCGCCGCGCACACGTCCGTCTGCGCGAACCGGAGCCAGTCGTAATAGCGCTCCGGAAAGTCCCGCAGTTCCTTCGTCCGCGCTCGGACGCGGTGCCAGTCGCCCTTGCGCGAGCCGTCCACGTCCAAGAGCGGCATGTCGACGCAATCGAAGTCCGCATACGACGTCTTCCAGGCGGCGTTCATCGCCTCGACGGTCTTGTACTTCCCTTTCGCGAAGAGCCGCCAGCCCGCCTTGATGCGCGCGTTGTCCGGATCGTATCCCGGCTCGCGGGCGAGCTCGGCGATCACCTGGCCGGTCATCGCCCCATAGCTCCAGTACGGTGCGCGCTTGGCGAAGATCATCTCGCGTCCGACACGGTAGTTGGTGTCGAGCGAACGGAAGTGTCCGTAGCCGCGCCCGACCTCGCGAAACGCCGGATACCTCTTCATCAGCGACAGGTGAGAGCAATAGGTCGCGTCGCCGGAGGTGTCGCAGCTCTCGGCCAGGAAGCCGAGCCGCACGATCTCGCGCAGCCACGGGTATGCCCCCGGCGTCGCCGAAGCCGAGACGTGCACGACGCCCGCGTCATCCTCCTTGCCGCCCAACCAGCCGACGTTATGGGGCGTCGCCACGGCTGAGGCCCCCTGCAGCTTCGCGAGCCACAACCCGACCGGCGTCGCCTGTCCGGAGCCGAGATCGACGCCGTTGCCGAGCCAGAAGCTCGGACGCCCGTTTCGGCGGAGGACGCCGTCCGCAATGTCCCAGGCAAACGGATCGATAGACTCGACCGGCTTGAAATCCGCCGCCTCGGAGAGCTTCGGCTCCACAACGAAGTTCGGCACGGGATCGACCGGCGCGGTCTGCACGGCTCCAGCAAAAGCTGCGCACGAGAGCGCGAAACAACCGGCGTTCAAAACCAACTCCGTCACAGAAGGCATATCTAGAGTTCCCCAAGTTTTCATGATGCGAAGAAATCTTCGAGCGACACGGTCCGCATGATTTCGTGCGACCATGCATTGGGCTTGAGACCAGCGAATCATTGGGGACAGACCCCGCATGAGGCCTGAAAATATTGGGTTTCTGTTCGGATTCAGCATCTTCGCTACTACAATGCGCTATTCTTTGGTTGGAAGTATATCAAATTTAGAGGGTAGAGGGTAGAGGGTAGATGGTAGAGGGTAGAGGATAGATTAGGTGTAGAGAATAGGTGTAGGTGTAGAGGGAAGGAATGAGGAACGAGGAATGATGAATGAGGAATGGCGGACGGGAAATAGGTGTAGACAAAAGGTGTAGGTGTAGAATGGACGATTAGGTTTTAAACGGTAGGGGGCGATCCCAGAGCGCACCGCACCGTGGACGCGATTGTCCCAATCGCGTGCAATAAGGAGTGATCCTTCCTCTATCACGCGATGGGGACCATCGCGTCCACACTTCGCCTTCGGCCTTCGCCTTCAACTCCCCATCGCCACGAAAGCCAATATTTACAAGGGTCGTGCAGGGTCTGTCCCCGAGGCTTAAAGATAACGACGTCATTGATTTTCTCGTTTAACATATGAAGCACAATCATGAACTATTTGCTTTACCGCATTCCACTTCTTTTCAATCATGCGTTTACCGCGGTAGCGAGCAGGGAGCTTGCCTTTGTGCTTCATGAATAGCATGAAAGTTTCTGCGAAGTCCTCGCGTGTCATCGTTGACGCATAGGCAGTGACGTACCCGTCCGTCCAATCTTCATCATCAAAGACATTCTTTTCTCCGTAGCTTGCACCGAACGCAGCCTTGAAAATGCCACCTCGGAAGAAACGTTTGTACCGATCGGCAAGCGCATGACCAAATTCATGTCGAAGGACGTCAAGTAACGCCCGTCTTTCAAACCACAATGGAAACAATCCTGCCGGATAAACAGGCGGGATATGGATATTCATATCTTCAAAATCATAGAACCCCATCGCACCGACCAATGCAAGAAGAATGCCATCTGGATAGCAGTCTACTTCATCAAGACGAGAATCCTCATACAGCAATCCAAGGTTCTCCAGTTCTCTCCTCACCTTATTGAACGCCTTCTCAATGTCCCTTGACGAGGCGTATATCCTTTTGGGCAATGATTTCATCTTCCGTCCTCTTCGATTACTTCAACATCAAATCCATTGCTGAAATCTACGGCATCTATACAATGTTCGGCTCTTTGGTTAGAAGTATATCAAATTCCGGTGGGGAGTTGAAGTTGAAGAATGGAAGAATTAGGTGTAGATTTGCGGTGTAGGTGTAGATTAGAGGGGTAGGTGTAGAGGGGAGGGTAGGGCGGAGATGAGGATGAGGGCGGTGAGTTGAAGGATGAGGAGGCCGTAGACGAGCAAGGCGACTTTGCGCTGGTTGGTTGAATCGAAGACCTCACGCTCGGAATACTTGGTGACACCGGCGATGTAGGCGGTCCAGATGACCGAAAGAACCATCAGCGCATACGGGAAGGTAATGGTTAGAGAAACGGGATCGGGACGCGGATATAACGCGGCACCGCCGGCAAAGACATTGAGTCCGCGGCAAAGTCCCATTCTGAGACACGATTTCGTACGATTGTAGACGACGATCTCATCGATGAGTATGAGCACGGTTATCCACCAGAGCGGAGGCAGCGAAAACGCCGCGCCGAGGACGAGCGGAACGAGCAGGCAGAGTCCGCGGGCGACTTTTGCCGCACGCATCGAAAGCGTGCCGTTGACGAGCGGACGTTCGGATGGATCGGACGCGACACCGACGATATCGTTATCGGCAAGTCCGAACATGTAGATAGCGACCGATGCGAGCGCTGGAACAACGCCGTCTACGAGTCCAGAGATTCCCGCCACCGCCACGGCACCTACGAGCGCGTCGCCGGGAACCGTGATGAGGTTACCGACGCGGAAGAAGCTGAGCCAGGGACGAATCGAGGACATGGACATCACATATTTAACGGCGGCAGGATCGACGGATGATAATGAGCGACACGGGAACGGCCACCAAAAGCGCGATCAAGATCGCGCCAAGCGCGCCTTCGGCAATGAGCACGAGCGGAATGTCGAAGCAGGCGGGGAGTCCCCAATTCGCCATCGCCGCGCGTGTTCCAGAGGTGAACAGCCAGCCTGCGAGCGCACCAAGCGGAGTGCCGAAGACAAGCGCGACGACACTGATCTTGAGTGCCTCCGCCACCAAAACGCGACTCATCTGCCAGACGGTGGCGCCAACCGCGCGGAGAACTGCGAACTCGCGGCGGCGGGCTTCGGCGGACGCCACCAGCTGCGCGATGAAGCCGAGCGAGATCACCACGAGGAAGATGTACGGAACGCGCGCCATCGCGCCCACGAGATCGTTGCTATGCGAGAGGGTTCCGTCCGCAATCTCATCGCGGGCATGCAGCCGAACGGTATTGCCGCGGATCTCGCCGTCCCTGTCCTCGCGATACGCGCCTCCGAGCGCCTGGACGATTTCGCGCTCGACAAGGCGTCCCGCAGGAAAGACCCCGTGCTTGGCGAGGAAGTCCGGCTTGTAATCGAGCCATAGATGGGTCATGTGGACGAATTCCTGCGGACGCGCATCGCACGCGGCGAGCGTATCGAACGAAACGAAGACGGGTCCGTCGGTATTCGGCGGCATGCGGTTCATTCCGCGGACGAGTCCGCGGCTCGTCACCATGTGCCAGTTGAGATCGACAATGCCGACGATGTCGAGCGCGACCTTGAGTCCCCTTCCGCAATCGAGCTTCAGCTTGTCCCCAAGCTTGAGCTTGCGGGCGCGCGCCATCATCTCGGTGATGATGCAGCTGTCGCCGGACATAATCGCCTTGAAAGCCGACTCACGCTCGCCGGCCGCGAAATTGAACGGCGGCAGATAGTCGCTCGCCAGCAAAAGCGCATTGCGGTACGATTTGCCGCGCATAGGACGTCCCCCGGCGTCCATCGCCTTTGCTTTGAAGCCCTTCATCTCCTCAAGCGGATCGAAATTCACCTGCAGGGGCTGCAGTTCGTGAATGCGCTCGACCCCCTCGAGTTTTCCCAAAAGTTCAATATCGAAACTCGACACACCGCCCGGAAGAATCGACACGATCGCATCCGGCCATTCCTTCGAGGGAATGAACGGCTTGGTGAGCGAAGTGCCCCAGACCTCGACGGCGACGAAGGCACCGAATCCGCAGGCGAAGGCGATGAGCATGCCGAGGGGACGGCGCCGCGGCGGACGATTCGAAGCCGCTTCGAGGGGCTTAACGGAGAGTGCGTCCCGAAGCGCGAACAGTACGCCCAGCAAGGCAACGAACGGAGCTACGACGATCGAAACGCCGATGCCGAGCTTTCCAACCGCCATGCCCATCGGAAAGGTATCCGCATCGCAGGCGACGTAGACCCTGAGTGCAGCGAGCGCGGCAATCACGCCGACCGTGAGTCCGGAAAACGTAAGCACCAGCGCCTCACGGGCGACGAGACGGACGATTCCGCCGCGAGTCATTCCGATCATGCGCAATACCGCAAGTTCACGGCGGCGCGACTCGACCGAAAGTAGGAGTGAATTCAAAAGAAGACAAAGCGCGGTAAGCGCGGCCGCCCAGAGGAGCATCGGCTTCGAACGATCCATGTTGCGGCTCGCATCGCTGCGGAAAAGCGGCGCGAGCTCTTCGGCGGACGGATTTTTCCAGTCGGTCCAGTCCTCGGCGATTTTCGCAGCGGTTTCGGGCGAGACGAACATATTGGGATAGCCGCGGACGGGACGCGACCAGTCGAGGTAACCCGCGATCTTGACGGTGTAGGCGCCTTTGCGCCCCACGAGCATCAGCTCTTCGCCAACCTCAGGCAGGTTCTTGACGCGGCGCTGGACGAACAGCGCCTTCGTGACGAGGGCTTCGTCCGCCTTGAGCGCCCTTTCCGACTTCGAAACCGTGGCCAGCGAAGCGAGCATCGGAGGACCTTGGAGGACGCGTCCTTCGGGACGAAAATCAAGTTGCAGTCGAGCGCATCTGGCGCCCTTCTCGACCGGCAGCGCCTTGAGAAGCTTCGCGGCCGCAGCGACCGCCTGATGATCGTTCGTGGCCATCAGCGACTGGGTGAACACCACGGCGCCGACCGCAGCGGCAATGCCGATCACCGCACAAATATGCCGCGCTTTCATTTGTAGGTATCGAGATAAAGACGGGAAACACGCTCGGCATCACCTTCGGTCGGATGCATCGCGGCAATCGATCCGTCCTTGAGAAAAGCGACCTTCGTGGCGCACGCGGCGACTTGCGGATCGTGGGTGACGAGAAGAATTGCGATCTTTTCGGACGCATTGAGCTCGGACAAAAGCTGGCAGATTGCCTTAGCCGCCTTCGCATCGAGGTTGCCCGTCGGCTCGTCCGCCAGCACGACATTCGGCTTGGCGAACAGCGCCCGCGCAATCGCCACGCGCTGCTGCTCGCCGCCGCTGAGTTCGGTGGATTTCTTGTCCAGAAGACCTTCGATACCGAGCTTCGCGGCGAGCGCGCGAACTGCCGCGGAATCGACCTTGCCGCCGTCCAGACGGACCGGCAGCGCGATGTTCTCAGCGACGGTTTTATCCGAAAGCAGATTGAACGCCTGAAAGACGACCCCGACATGGCGGCGGCGGAAGCGGGCGGCCTCGGAGTCCTTCATGGACGAGATCAACTTGCCGCCGATCTCGATCGTGCCGGCATCAACGGCGAGGAGTCCCGCGGCAAGATGGAGAAAAGTCGACTTGCCGCTGCCGGAGGGTCCCATCAGCGCCACGAACTCGCCTTCTGAAAGCGAGAGTGAAAAATTCTTCAGAACCTGTTGCTCGCCGTATTTGCGAGAGACGTTGGTGGAGAGTAGAGAGAGCATGGGGGATTAGGTATAGAGAGGTGATGAGAAGTGATCGGCGCGCGGGCGGGACGCTGATGCTCGGTCTCGTCGCTCGGAAATAGCGTTAACTAAATTCCTCAAGGTAACAAAAATATAATTATTCATAACGTGTAGCAAATATCAAGACTTCCTCGACTCCTCACTCGCACCACATCCCGCCCTGCGCGCATTCCAGCAGCATCGATTCATCATTCGTTTTGTGTGGCGCAGAGGTTGAGGACGATCATGGCAAAGGAGGTGCAGAGGATGGGATCGGATTCCCAGAAACGATTGTTGTCATTGGACCAGGAACCGTCCTTCTTCTGGAGCGAGATCAGCTTTGCCGCCAGCTCCTGCTTCCACTTGTGTCCGCCCACTTCCTCAACCTTCGCCGCCGAGAGCGCCCGCGCGACGATATCGAAATAGTAGTAAAGTCCTTGCGTGCCCATTCCCGGATTCTCATCAACCGTCCAATACTTCGTGCAATACTCAAGCGCATTCTTCACCCGAGGATCGCCGCGGTCGAGTTTGGCAGAACACATCGAAAGCACCGCGGCATAGCTCATCGAGCCGTAGGCCCTGAGATTGACCTTGCCAGAACCGTTGGTGGCAGTGCCGCCTTGAGGAACACGCTCGTTGTAGACCGCGCCCCCCTTGTCCGCTCCACTCTTCTTCTGCAGGTTCTCGACGAAGGCGATCGCCTTCTCCCAATCGACATCCACTCGCTTGCCCCCGGCGCGCAACTCTTCGAGCGAGGCGGTTTTCGCCATCGCACTCAGTGCGTAGGAGGTGTTGGAAAGGTCCGCATAGCGCCGCCGCGAAAGCCGATCGTAGCCGAAGCCGCCGGCCATGGTGTCATCGCCGACAAGCTGCGAAGCGGCCAGATATTCGCGGGCCTTGAGCATTGCCGGCACCGGGGCGAGGCCGGAATCGAAGAGCGCGGAGAGACAGACGGCGGTATTGTAGTTGCCGAGTCCGGAGCCGCCGCGGCCGGGCTTGGGAATGTAAAAGCCGCCGTCGGGACGCTGGGTGCTCAATACGTAATCGACGCCTTTGCGGATTGCCGCGGACAACTTCTCGTTCTTTTCCTTTGCGGTAGCAGATCCGCACAACGCCCATACCGGCAGCGCGGTCAGCGCCGGCATCTGCCGATCGCTCCAGTAGCCGTCCCGCTGCTGTTGGGAAAGCAGGAATGCCGCGCCGTTGTCGAGCGCAGTGGCGAGGGCGGTGACTGCGAGAAGAATCATATTCATGTCAGGTATTATACCAAATCAGAATTTGCCGCGGAGACCGATTTCGAAGGTGCGGGGTTCGCCGACGAAGCATTCGTAATAATGGCGGGAATTCTCGAAATAGCGGGCATCGAAGAGATTGCGGACGCCGAGCGTCAAGTACCAGTCATCCCATCCGCCGAACTTCTTGAAGGGAATGGCCATGTTGATGTCGAAGACATGGCTCGGATCGAAGTAGAGGTTCTCGTTCACATAACTGCCGCGGAAGCAGGCGTAGCTCTTGCTGCGGAAGCGATAGCCGCCGCCGATGACGATGTCGTCGATGAGATCGAATCCGTGAAGGCGATAGGACGTGTTGAGCGTGACCGCATGACGGGGATTACGCTCGAAGTCGCGTCCCGGATCGGAATCCGCCTTCGTGCAATCGGTATAGAAGTTATAGGCGTACATCGTCATCACCGTCCAGTTCTCGGTAATGTCGCCGGTAAGCGAAAGTTCGACACCGCGCGAAACGTTGTGGCCTTCGAAATAATACTTCTGAATCGTAGAGTCGTAGACGGGAGTGTTCTCCTGTTCGATCTGATAGTACGAGGCGGAGAACCAGAGCTTTTCAAGGGGACGCAGACGAAGGCCGCCTTCCATCTGGCGCGCGGTCCACGGATCGGTGGGACGCGTTCCGTCCGCATTCGAATAGCCGAGCGTGGGCGTTTCGGTATACGAGAGATTGCCGAAGAAGACGAGCCATTCGAGCGGTTGGATCGTCAGTCCTCCGCGCGGCGAAAACGCATAGGCAGCGGACTTCGCCATCGTTTCGGTCTCGTTCTCGCGGAAATAGTCGTAGCGGATGCCGCCGAGGAGCGTGAACCATTCCCAGCCGAGCGAGTCCTGAAGCGTTGCACCGTAGCGCGAGGTCGGAATGCCGAACGCCGCGCTCGAGGAATCGCGATAGTAGAAATCGGGCTGGACCATCAGCGTGTTCCTGAAACCGTACGGCAGCTCTTCCTTCGTATAGACCGAACGGGCGTAGAGATTGAAGTTACGATTGAAAAAGCGGCTCTGGGAGAATCCGGTCGTCTGATACTTCTTCGTCTCATCAAGCCAATGGCCGGTCGCGAAATAGTTCTGGAGTCCCTTTCCGCTTTCCGTATACGGCTCGCGGGTCGTCTGCTCGACATGAGAATACATGAACGCGCCACCGAACTTGAGGAGCCAGTCCTCGGTAACCTGCCAGTCGACGTAGGGGTTCACGTACATTCCCTGATAGCGCGAGCGGTCCGTCCTGCGACAGGACGACTCCTGCCATCCGTAACCGCCGCCGGGCTCGCCGCGGAAGACCGGCACGCCGATGTAGGACGGCGAATCGGACGAAATGAACATCGTCTTCACACCGAAAGTGACCTCGTCGTTGGGACGAATCGCAAAGGATGGAGCGGCAGTGTACTGCTCGCGCGGACGCGCCCCACGCTGTTCGCCGTACGCGGTGTAGACCGGCGAATAGATATCGAAGGAGACAGGCAGCCGCACCGCGGCCTTATCCTCGCCGAACACCTCATTCGCATCGACCATCGCCCGCTGTCGCCACGTGTTGCGTCCCACCGAGGTATTTTCCGAGAAGCTGATTTCGTCCCCCCGGAAATTCGCACCCTTGAGATACATATTGATCGAACCGCCAGCACCGTTGTTGTTCTGCTGCGCGCCGCCGCCACCGGACAGCGAGCCGACCGGGCCCTTCACGACCTCTACGCGCTCCAGCATCATCGGATCCATGAAAAGTCCCGGACCACGTCCCACCGGCACCACTCCATCAAACGCTGGTTCCGTGCCGCCCATGCCGCGGATGGTAAAAAGGCCGGGCTGGCGAACGAGCAGCGAAGTACCGCCAGTATCTATTCCGGGAACCCAGCGCAAGAGGTCATTGAGGTCGGTCGGATTCTTCTCGCGGATGAAGTCCTCAGTAAGCGTATCCACGACCGTCGGCAGTTTTTCGGGAGCTTCCGAGGTGAAGGTCGCGCCTTGGGTCTTTTCGGGACGATATTTGGAGAGTGCGCTGCCTTCGACCACAACCGTGCCGAGATCGGCGACTTCGTTGGTGGCAGCAAGCGCCGAAAAGGAGAAGAGAAAAGGAAAAAGGAAAAAGGAAAAGTGAAAAAGGGAAAAATTTCTCATGGTAACAAAAACATCATTATTCATAACGTGTAACAGATATCAACACTTCCTCGACTCCTCACTCGCACCACGATCCCGCCCTGCGCGCATCGAAAACCTAACCGTCCGCCATTCCTCATTCATCATTCCTCATTCATCATTCGTTATAGCACGCGATTGGGACAATCGCGTCTACATTTATCAAATTAAACGCCGACGAACGGAGGAAGGTTCATTTCAATTGAAACTTCAATGTCAGGCGGGCGGAGGCGGAAACTGATCTGCCGTTGGACTTTGCGGGAGTAAAGCGCGCGGCACGCACTGTCTTCAGCGCGGCAGCATCGAGTTCGGAGAAGCCCGACGAATTTTTAACCGCGGCGGAAACTACTTCGCCCGCGGCAGAAATCACCAATTCGACCGTGACGTCTCCCTGCTCGCCGCGGCGCCGCGAACCGTCCGGATACTCTGGCTTAATCGTCCTTTTCGGACGCGGCGGCGCATCCACCTTCGCCTGGCGGGGCGCGGCAACTGGGAGCGCGGGCACTGGGGGCGAGATGACTTGCGGTTTTGTCTCCTGGGGTTCGGGAAGCTTCAGCGCGGCAGGATCGGGAGGCAGCGTCTTGTCAAGCGGCTTCACGTCTGGAGGACGCGGCTTTTCAGGTTCTGCGGGACGAACTTTCGGCGCGGCGGACATCGGCAGCTGCGCAAGCGCGGCGGTTGCGTCCTCCTTCTCGGCGAGGGAAAGCTCGACGGACGAAAGGTCGAGCTCGACGATGGTGTCGGGAGCAGGCTTATGGACGAGATAGAACCAAAGGATGCCGAAGATCAGCGCATGCGCGGCAAGCGATCCGATGAGCGCAAGCGATCCGTTGCCGATTTTCACTTCGCACCCGCTCCGGAGCTCTCGCCCTTGACCTGAAAACTCACCTTCTCCACTCCGCACTTCTTGAGCGATTCAATGAGCTCGATGCCAAGTCCGAGCGAAGAGCGGTGGTCGCCGGAAATGAGCACGGGAAGGCGCATGTTCACCTTGTAGAGTTCGGACACTCTCGATATCGCCTCGTCCTTGGTGACCGGGATGGCATTGAACTGGAGAGAATCATCTGCGGCAATGGTGATGACGATGCGCTCGCCCTTCTCGTCCGCCCCCGCGGCATTCGGAAGCTCTACCTTGACACCCTTGTGGACGGCCATGTCGAAGATGCAGTAGATGAAGAAGACGAGCACGAGAAACATGACGTCCATAAGCGACGTCATCTCAAGCCGCACGCCTCTCCGCCTCAGCTTACTCATCGGCACAATTGCTGTCGATGACGTTGTACGGGAAGAGCAGGATGAGCGAGGCGATGAGTCCGGCGGCAGTGGTGATGAGCGCCTCGCCGATGCCGGCGGTCGCGGCCAGGGGATTGGCGTTGCCGCCGGACCCATTGAGCGCGCCAAAGGTCTGCATGATGCCGGTCACGGTGCCGAGAATGCCGAGCATGGGTTCGGCGGTGATGATCGTGGAGACGATGACCAGGCCCGAAGGACTCTTGCGCCCCGCCCGAAGCTCAAGCGCTTTCCAAAGAAGAATCGCAAGCCCGACGATCGAAAGCACGAGAATCGGCCACATGACCGGCCCACCAGCCAGAAAAAGATCAATAACCTTGTTCATTTGCAATATTAAACGCTACCGACCGCAAGGCGGTTCATTTGTCAAAGGAGGCAACGATGCGCATGGACTCGTCGGACGCATCGAGCAGATAGACGCGATATCCGTCGTTTCCTCCCGGCGCGACCCGCACGACGATATGCACGCCCGAAGCATAACCGAAGTCCCATCCGCGCTTCGAAGCCCACTGACGATGCTGCTTGCAGAGAAGCTGCGGCAGGATGAGCGGACTCAATCCGTTTGCCGTGCCGGCCTTGACGATCCTCTCCATCGTATCCGCCGCACTCTGTGCCGGACACCACATGCAGCCGACATGCGTCTCGGCCTGAATGGCGTTGAGGTAGTCCTGAGTCATCGCGTTACTGCAACCGTGATGGGACATCTTGGCGACACTCACCTTGCCGGCGAGCTTGCCGAGCGCTCCGTCCATACGCATCTTCCGTCCATCGGCGCGGCGGACGAGATCGTCCTGGAAATCGCCGGTAGCGAGATAGCTGAACTTGCCATAGCGCATCACGAAGCCGAGCGAGAGCATGTTCTGACTCACCCACTTCGACTTGGCAGCGCTGAGATGCTCGCCTATGAAATCGACCGTGCCGTCGCGGCCATCCCAAAGGACTCCATCAGCACAGAGATTGCGGATTGAAAACGAGTCGCGGTATTTTGCGGCATCGCGCTGCATCCGAATCTGATCGAGCGCGCCGACTTTGAAAGGTTCGAGTTTAAGTCCACGCTTCTTCTCAGCGTCAACATAACCCTTCAAAAGTCCGAGCGAAGAGTCGGCACTACGTCCGCGATTGGAAAACGCGTGATCGTGGACGAGACAGCGCTCGATCTTGAAATCCTCGGCCACGCAGAGGAAACCGTTCACCTTGCGTCCGTCGGACGTTATGCGGAAGCGGTGGCTCGCCTTGGGAGTTTCCTTCTGACCGTATTGAGAGTGTCCGATATGGTCGCTATGCCAGTGAGAAAAGACGGCATAGTCGATCGCCTTTTCGGGATAGACGCGGTGGAGATAGCGCGCCACCCAATCTCCGCCAAGACGAGCGGGGGACGGCAGCAGCGGCACTTCGCCGAGTGCCTCGGGACGATAGAACTCGCCGACATCATTCAAGATCGCGGTTCCGTCCGGCAGCCGATAGAACATGTTCTCGCCGCAACCGGTGTAGATGAAATGGAGATCGAGTTCGCCGGGCTGCCACGCGGGCAGGAACTCCTCTCCCCTCGGCAGACGAACGCAGCCCTCCCAACCGAGCGCCGCCATCAATGCGGAAACGCCCCCTGCAAATTCTCTTCTGGAAACCTTTTTCACTTTCGCTATTCCTTTTACTGACACATTTCGAAGACAAGTTCGCCTCCAGCAAGAATCTGTTCATGCTTCAGGATAAAGCCCTTCAACGGCTTACCGTTCAGCATCACCGACTTTACATGGAGATTTTTCTCAGAAAGTCCCTTCGCAATGACCGTGAACGTCTTTTCACGACCTTTGACACCGACCCTGAGCGTCATTTTCGGATACTGTGGCGCACCGAGGACGTAATCACCGCCGACTGGATTGAGCGGATAGAATCCAAGCGACGAGAAGACGAACCAAGCGCCCATCTGTCCCGAATCACCGTCTCCGCACATTCCGTCATTGGCGTTACGATAAAGCTTCGAGCAGATTTCACGGACGATCTCCTCAGTGCGGTCGGGACGTCCCGCGTACTGATAATAATACGGCACGTGGTGCGTAGGTTCATTGCCGTGAAAATACTGTCCGACCGGTCCCGTGCATCCGTAGCCGCGGCGTTGTCCCGGAAGATCAGTCGAGGTCCTGAAGATTCGGTCAAGTGCCGCGGTCGCCTTCTCAGGTCCGCCTTCGAGCGCCACACGCCTTTCGGGATCGCCCAGCACGTGCCAGGCCCATTGGGCGTATCCGCCCTCATTGATTCCCCAGGGGATACGCGCCGCGCGTTCCTTCGGGGAGAGGCACTGGCGGAAGAAATCAAACGGTTCGGGTCCCACGAACGCTCCCTGCGAATTTCGCGGACGCATCGCACCGGTAGCCACATCAAAGACATTCGTCCAGCTCTCCGCCCGCGGACGATGCACGCGCGCGACGCGCTCCTTGCCGACGCCGGTACGACGTGAGAACTCGCAGATAGCGCCTGCATCCACCACTTCGTCCAGCTGAAGGACAAGATGCTGTCCGCATCCGTGTTTGGGATCAAGGGGATACCATCCTTTCTCAAGCAAACCCTCGGGCCAGTCAACGGATTTGTCGAGACATGCGAAGACGTCCGCCGCGGTGAAATCGGGGAGGAGTCCTTTAAGAAACGCATCCGCCACGATCGGAATTCCGTGGCTGCCAGGCATGACGCTCCGCTTGCGGGCGAAGACCGCATTGGAAGGAATGCCACCTTCGCCGTTGCGCGGATAGGCCAGAAGCGACTCCGCGAAAAGTCCCGCACGTTCGGGAGTAAGTATCGTGTAGAGCGGATGCGCCGCACGAAACGTGTCCCAAGTGTCCAGAAAACCGGTATAGAACGGCTTCGCGACGGTGATCACCCTGTTCTTTGCGATGCGCACGCGTCCGTCGACATCGTCAATGCGCTGGGGCTGCACGTAGGACTGGTAAATCATCGTGTAGAAAACGGTCAGCCGATCGGGGTCGCCCTCGACCGCGACGATTCCGAGAACCTTCTCCCAAGCGTCACGAGCCGCGCGCCGCCGGGCGTCAAAATCGAAACCGACGGGATCGGCAGCAAGATTCGCCCGCGCGCCTTTTTCGTCCACGGACGACAGCGCCGCCTTCACGACTACGGATTCGCCCGGCCGGAGATTGAAGTCGAGAACGTACCGCTTTGCGGGAGAGCCGTCAGGACGCGGCGGCATTTCGGTCACGCGTGCGCAGGGACGCGAAAACGAAAGCGCATAGAAGAGATCGCGGTCCGGCCAGTTGCACTTGACGACGTTATGTCCCGAGAGAATACCGTCCGCACCGATGGAGCTTTCACTCGCGACTACCCGCGGCGGCTTGGAGGCGTCCCCGCCCCAGGTCGAAAGCGGACCGGATCCAAGATCGACGAGCAGACGTCCCGTGCCGCCTCTTTCAAACGTGTAACGATGGTAGGCGACGCGTTCGGAACACGTCAGCTCGCAAAAGATCTCGCTGTCCGGCAACCGCACGGCGTAATAACCAGGTTCCGTCCGCTCGCTCTTCTTGTCCATCTTCGCAAACGCCGGCGCCGCACCAACGAACGGCAGCAGCGAGACATCGTGGAGACAGCCCCAGAATGTCCCCATGACGCGATTCTGCGAGAAACCCTGCAAGACCGTTTCCTGATAGCGGTATCCGCTCGGCGGCGGCGTCTCCGTTCCGACTTCGGGCCCCGGCTGCACCATACCCATCGGCCACGTGGCGCCTGGATGCGCCGCCCCTTCCCTCAACGTGCCGATAAACGGATTCACCCATTGCGTGAGCGAGACCTCGTCCTTCGCGAATGCATCAGTTCCGAAGGTCAGCAACACCGCAGCCATGAATACTGACAGCGTACTCTGAAGCAAGGCCTTGAGATATCCGTTGGCGAAGAGACGTCCGAGCGTGAAATAGCCGGGGATGGCATCGGCAGTCAGCAGACGATCGCCTTCCATCTCGGGAACATGATCGCCGCGGAGCGGGACATCGAGTCCGATCTCGCGATAGACGCGCTGCAACTCGAACTGGTCGGTCGTACCCTGATCATGGAAAAGTTCGGTGAAATCGTACTTGTCACCCTCGACATCGCGCACGTGGATATAGGCGATGCGATTTCCGAAGTGCCGCGCAGCTTCGACGAGGTCGGCTCCCATAAGCTTGAAATTCGCCTGACAGAACGTGACGGCATTCGAAGGCGACGGATAGATTTCGTAGGCACGATCGTAGTCCGCCACGGTCTCGAAAATGCGCGCGTACCCGCCGAGAGAAGGAAGACACGGATCATCGGGATGGAGTCCCATCCGCACCCCGCACTTCTCCGCAGTGGGCATCACGGACTTGATGAAATATTCGTAATTCGACCAGACCTGGGAGCGGGAGAGTTGAGAAGGTTGAGAGGGTTGAGAGAGTTGAGAGGGTTGAGAGGATTCGAATTCGGAGAGCTTGAAGTAGGTGGCTTTGGCACCGCCGCGGGTCAGGCGCACACCGGTGCGGGACCAGCCAGGACCGACCATGAAGTTGTAGCAGAGAAGCTTGATGCCGAGCTTGGACATCGATTCCAATAGCTCGCAATAATGCGCTATCGCCTCCTCTCGCTCTACTCCTTCCCCTTTTTCACTTTTCCCTTTTCCTTTTTCACTTTTCCCTTTTCCTTTTTCCTTTTCTCCAAACTGCTTGATGGGAGTCATGTCAAAGGGATCACCCTCGAGCGCGACGACATTTAGTCCGTGATCCTTGAGATTGTCCACGATCTTCTTCAGTGTGGAGAGCTTCCACGGATCTGGAAGTCCGGTAAGCGTGGGATTAACTTTGACAACGACGTCCTCGATTCCCATCTGAAGGCAAAGCTTCCAGAGCGGATGCGGTGTCGGCGGAACGAATTCAACGAGCTTCATGATTGATGTCTCGGATCAATGGGCGCGGACGATTCCCTCGACGGCATTGGCGGGAACTTTGACGACGATCGAATGCTTGAACGGCGGCAGTTTCGGAGCGTCAACAGTGACGTTGCGATCTTCCCAGGGCAGATAACAGACGAGCTTGCAATTGCGGAACGGCACGCACTCGTTGTTAAGCAGCTCCGGCTCGTTCCCCTTCACGAGTTCGCTTTCCCAGTCGCTCATCTTATCGCGGCACCAGACGATTGCGGTCTTGTTGCCGCGAAGTCCGTACATCCTCAGACGGCGCGACTCGGTGTAGAAAGGACGGAATCCCTCGGCAATCGGATCGAGTCCTTCAATCGCCTTCGCGAAGCGCGCGAAATGCCACCAGAGGTTGTTGCCGTCGAGATACTGATGATCCCAGTGCCAGAACTGTCCGCACCCCGCCGACCCCGCGAAGAACGCGGCGAAGATCGCATCGTGGAGAAGCGTGCCCTCCTTGTCGAAGGGATAGTACGGGAAAGGTCCGGCATGGTTCGCCTGCACCGCACCGATCTCCGCAACGATCGCGGGACGATCCTGACGACGGTCGAGAAGCTCGCGCACCGACGAGGCCGAAACGATGTCCATAGGTCCGCGGCAGACGTCGAGACACGCGCCAGCGTCGAGGTAGCGGTGGACCTGCAGAAAGTCATTAGCCGTATCGTTCGCCAGTTCATCATACATCTGATACGCGGAGACATCCGAGAAACTGCCGAGATTGTTGACGACCATCTGCTTCGGGAACATCTTCTTCAGCTCCGGAATCGCCCACTTCGACCAATGACGGTTGACATGCATCGGCGCCGTCGAGTTGATCTCGTTCCAGAGTTCCCAGCAATAGACCGAAGGCGAATCCCCGAATCCGAGATCCTTCATGTACTGGGCTTTGAGAAGATAGATCCTGCGGCACTCCTCCGATTTGTAGAATTCCTCCATGTTCTTCGCATAAGGAGCATAGAGGGCACGATTGAAGGCATCGTTGTAGTTGAAGTTGATGCCCTTGGGATTCTTAGCTTTACTGAGGGCGTTGACATCCAGGCACATTCTGAAGCTCTCGAAGGTGATCTTGACCTTGATGCCGAGCTCTTCGCAAAGCGCGATGATGCCCTTCAAGGTCTTCGTCCGTTCGGGATCGAAAACGCCCGGCTTATCCGGCATCACCTCAAGCGACTTGTGTCCCGCCCAGAGACGGACGCAGTTGCCGCCGTTCGCGGCGAAACGGCGGAGCCAGCGGTCGAAGTTGGCGCGCACCGCCTCATTGCCGTGCTCCATGCCGTCGTAAAGTCGGTCGAAGCAGATGTTGCAGCCAATCGGAATCCACGGTTTGCCGTCCGCCGTCTCAAAATACCGCGGATTGCGCTGGGAAACTTCAATGTTGCGCCTTTCGGCACCGGAGAGGGCGACGGACGCCACACAAAAACCAATCAAGAGCAGATTCTTCATATCACGAGTAGAAAGATTATGGTATAATACGCACACTTTGCCTTGCAAAGGAAAAGATGGGATCGTAGCTCAACTGGACAGAGCGACAGTTTCCTAAACTGTAGGTTGCGGGTTCGACCCCCGCCGGTCCCAGAATCCCTTCGTCCATCATTTGTCGAAGTCGAAGAAGATTTCGGTTCGGTTGCAGTTGAGCGTGTTGAGGTAACGTCCGCGCCCAGGAAGCTTCAGCTCCTTGAGAACGTTGAGTTCTTTGCCGGTATCACGCATGATGAGCCGCACGCAATCCGGCTTGTTGAGCGTGAGGAAAATCTCCCAAATCGTATTCTTTCCGCAGCGCTCGCCGACGAGAGAACCGGACTCCTCCATCGTGAACGCCACCTGCCTGATGGTCTCTTCGGGAATATTGCGCTTCTTCAGATATTCAGCGACGCGATCACGCGCACCTGTCACGGACGGCTTATCGGTGCGGACGGCGAAGTTGATTGCCATGCCATTGTCCTTGGCGATCAGCCATGGGAAGCGGGTGCGCCCGTAGACGAGCAATACGAAGACGAACGGATACGCCGCGGCCGCGATATAGCCGATGACGAAACCGTACCAGAGTCCGCGGAAACCGAGCGTCGCGCCCATGGCGACACCGGCAATGCACGGAAAGACGAAGTCCTTGAGCACCGTCACCGAAACCGCAAGCTTCAGGTATCCGACAATGAGATAGTGAGTATTCGCCATCATCAGGAAGCCCATGCAGGGCGAAGCAAAGGCGAGCGCACGCATGGTGAAGATCGCCTCCGGGAGCATAGCGGCCTTATCCCCATGGAAGCCGTACATCGGACAGATCTGGGGCGCGAAGATGAACATGATGACACCGCATACCAGTCCTTCCAGCGCCGCCATCAGCGCAGAGTGATTGGCAAGTTCGCGCAAGGCGGGCTTGTTATCCTCGCCCGCGTACATGCCGCCGAGCGGAATCAGCGCCTCGCCGATGCCGTCGAAGACGATCGAGAACTGAACGATGCTCGCACCGAGCGCGACGACCGCGAGCAGTTCCTGATGTCCGAGCACCTTCACCGTGAAGCTGTTGATGATCAGGATGAGCAGTCCCCAGCAAAGGTAGATCGTCGCATCAGGCGCGGACCCCGCAACTGTCATGGCGAGGTCCTTCCACGAGAAGTAGCGGATGAACTTCATGTGGTTGTTCTTGCGGAAGAAATGAATCGCGCAAGTTGCGACCACGCAGATCATCGCCATCGAGGTGCCGGCCGAAACGCCACCGGCATCACCGAAGGACCAGGTGAAGAAGGATCCGAAGACGACCGTGCCACCCACGTACACCGCGCCGGCAATCGTGGCGACCACCGAATCGCCGTCGGAATAGACCATTGCCATGATCAAGAGCACGATAGGCGTAAGCGCCATCTGCAGCGCCTGCCAGCGCCAGTAGGACTGGGCCTGACGAAGGATCTCACCCTGTACGCCGTTGAAGTTCATGTAGAAACTGCCGCCGGCGAGCATGAGGACGCCGGTGACGAGTCCGACGGCAATCGCAATCGCCGCGGTCTGGGACCACACACCCGCCGCACGCCGCTCGTCGAATGCGCCCATCGCCTGCGAGAAGACGAGTCCCGAACCGACGGAAAGGAGCGCTGCGAAGAAGCTCGCGCACGCGAAGACCGGAGTGCAGACGCCCACGCCGGCGAGGCCGTCGGGACCAATCATGTTGCCCGCAATCAGCGAGCCGACCAGGGTGACGAGGAAGTTCACCGCCATCGTGATGGTGGCCACACCGAGCATGGCGTTGAATTTGCGCTTGACGAACGATACGTATTGCATGTTCTTCTCCTTTTGAAAAATTCAGAATCTCGGAAGACGTGAAAGCGATTCGACGCGGCCTTCCGGTGCGAAGGACTGTCGCCAGATGCGGCCGTGCTCGTCACGAATATCGCGCAGAAGCGGTTCGCTGCGGCGATGGCAGGCGGCATCGAGCAGATTCGCCGCGTATACGATTTCCTTGGCGCGGTCTGAGCGATCTACCCACCGCTCCGCCGCGACCCGAATGCCGCGGACGATTCCACTGACCTCGTCCAGAACGCTCTGGGTAAGCCCCGGATGACGGGAATAGCCGCAGTCCCCAGCAAGAATGTTGAAGTACTCGCTTTCGCCATCACGATACGCACCGCCGCGCAAGTAGAGCGTGCCGAGCTCGAGCAGATGCTTCGCGAGCGGTGCTCCGAGAACGGAATCGAGTTCGTGTTCGAGATCCATGTTGGCGGCCTTGGCACCGGACGAAGCGAAAGTTCCGCCCATCACGATCGCGGGCAGCGAAACGCAAGGCGGATGCCACTCGTAGCCATCGGAAAAATCTGTCACCAGGAACCGCCGCGCATGACGGCGGCGCGCCTCGGCCTCCGCGGCAATCATCGACTCCCGCATCGCTTCAACCCGTCCGCACAGCGAGCGCTGCGCCTCGCTCTTCACCGCAACCGTTTCCCCCTTCATGAGCAGCGCGTCATACGCATCGCGGTCAAGAACCGTCAACGCGACGCCTTGCATCCTGCAGTAGGAATCGAATTCGGCGGGCGCGGCAAATTCGCGCTCGGAGTAAAGGAAGAGTTCCTCGTAGCGATAGCGGAACAAAAGGTCGACAAGCTCCTGGAAGGCGATCCGATTGGGAACGCGATTCGTCACTTCCAGAAGATAGGCGCCTGTCACTTGGTGTAAACGTTGAGATTGGCGAGCACCGTGCACCACAGCCGCGTAAGCGCGTCCCGAGCCGCGTCCGGCACATCATCCGGGCCCACGCTCATGAAGATGATCGAGATGCTCTTGTACTTGAAATGCGTGAAGTAGGCGGGGGACGACGGAGAGATCCACGAAGGTCCGCCGGTAAGCGCAGGATACGACTTGCCTTTGGATTTCTCGAGGAATTCCGAGAAGTCCCGCTTCACCCCGAGAAAGACGGGAAGCTCGGGCATCGCGGCCTTCGAGGGATCAGCCGCAGCCGGCGAGAAGGCAATCGAATACTCGGGAAAGAGATCGAGATCGCAGCCGGGCATCACGATGGTGCGACGCACGCGGACGGCCTTCATCAGCGCCTCGATCTGCTTGGACTGTTTGAGGACATTCCTGATGCCGCCGCCGAGCATGATCACTTCACAGGAATTGACGAGCCAGTAGTTGCGCTCGTTGTAGACATGCGGCTTGATGCCGAGGGACTTGAGGAAGGCGAGGCCCTTCTCGTCCCCGATATAGGCGACGTGGCAGGTGTCGATCGGCTTCATCGGCAGCGCCATGAAACGCTTGAGCTCAGCCGTCTTCGCGGCGGAAAGAGAGGACGGATACCAGATCTTGAGACCGTGTCCCTCGCGGTACTCGGTCACACCGTCCGCCTCGGTGATGACGCCGGGCAAGAGGAACGGACGATACGCGCCGACCGTGTGCGGCGGCACCGGTCCCTCGACAAGCACCTTCTCTCCATCCTCGAACGCGGCAACCGCGACGAACGAGCACAGAACTGAAATCGCAAAAAGAAATCTCTTCATATCCACCCCCTTACCAGTTATGGAACGCATCGCCATCGTAGAGCTCGAGCTTGCCGAAGTACGGATTCTCCGCCTTCACCTGGACGCCGAGATTGCCGAGCACGGTCATGTAGACGCGCGCAATCTTCTCATCGTTCCAGTTGCCCTTCACCGAACCGTCGGGACGCACCCCGAGGCGCACTTTCTTCACTCCGTCCTTTTCAACTACCGCGAACGTATCCTGCGGCAGACGGTTCTCGTTGCGGAAATACGCATCTGCCGCGGACACTCCGGAAAACGCCGCGTCCTTCGGCAACGGCGCGCGGAAATCGATGCGGCGCGAGGAAAAGTCCTTAGAGCCGGGCAGCACCAGTACCGTGCCCTTCGCCTTGCCGTCCCACCGCGGCAGTTTGACTCCGAACTTCGCGAGGATTTCAGCATCGGTCTTGTCGCCATCGTAGAAGATAGCGTCCGTGGCCTTGGGCTTTGCGGCTTTGCCGAAGTCGGCGAGGAGACGATTCACGAGCAAGGTCGCGGCGGGATCCTTACCGTAACGCGAAGTGACATCAAGCTGACACCAGATCGCAGTGCCGCCGTTCTCAAGCCGCTCTTCCAATAGCGCGGCATACTGAAGATTGAAACCAGTTTCTACGAGCGTGCGGAAAGCGCCGTTCGAGGGCCTGCGGATCACGCAACCGGCGACGATACCGCCATTGCCGCATTTCCACTTGCTGCGCGGATAGTGCGGCGTATTCTCCTTTGAGATCACGAACGCAGGTACGGTATCGCTGTCGCCGCGCCAGTCATGGAGATCGGTGTTGTCGAAGCCGGCGACGAGCGGCGAGTCCTTGCGCAGAACAAACGCATCGCGATAACTCGGCGCAGCCATGATGAAGCGCTTGAGCGAATTGGTCGTCTGCTCGAAGACGAGCGCCGCAGTGATGTTCGCAGGCAGCGCACCGACGAGCGGGGACGAAGCAAAGGCGTTCTGTCCGATCACGAGTCGTTCACCCGCCTTGACCTCATCGAGCGAGGAGACCAAGCGGAAAGCGACCCCCGCCTTGGAAAGAAGCGCCTTCGTGCGTCCGTCAGGATCGAAGAGAACGACCTCCGCCGCCTTGCACGGCGCGGCCTTCGGATAGACGCGAAGATTAAGTTCGTCGCGTCCCGACTTCTCACCGGACTTCCACGCGATCTGGAGCCGGAGATCGGTCTTCTTCTTGACTTCAGGCGCGGCAAACTCGATCGGGGAATGGACGATTCCACCGGCCGGAACGTCCACACTCGTAGCCGACTTACAATCCGCGACCTTCCAGGCGAAATTCACCTTGACCGGATAGAGATGGTCATTGACGATGGTGAGCGACTTGACAATCTTCTCGCCGGAATAGTAGATATGATCCTTCGAAGTGAAGGCGTCGGGACCCCCGGAGGCGAAGACAAGAAGCGGATCAAAGCATTCGCGAATGGTCGCATACTGATAATCGGGACGCGTATGATCGGAAAGCGGATGACGCTGGACCTCGCTGAAGCCGAAGGTGTGGTCGGGCTGGAGGCCCGGCTTCTTCGGATCGCCAGCGACGCGGCGGTAGATCGTGTTGTGGATGTGGAAGGTCTGAGCCGAATGATGATGGTCGCGTCCACCGGGGAAATCGCCGAGCGCGCTCAGGTTGTATCCGCGCCACGCCTTGGCCACGCGGCGGTAGTGATAATCGGAAAGACGGTTGAAGTTGGCGTCCTCTCCGCTCGCGACATCAATCGCCCACACCCAGTCCGTCGAATGCGGCACGGGATAGCGTTCCGCGGCGAAAACCTCCTCGCCGAAATAGCGCGCGGCCTGCTCGGCTGCGAGGTGATTGGCGTACTGTCCCTTGTCGAAGTGCTGGAACTGACCGGGATACGGGAAGGCGGACTCGACCACCATGAGCGGCTGGGTGTGTCCCTTCGCCCACTGCGCCGGCCAATCCTCCTGCTCCTGAAGCGGAGTGCCGTAGCTCTGATAGTTCATCGAGGTGAAGATGCGGCCGGAATTGCCGCCGGCGTGCTGGAAGAGATCGCGCGAATCGTCAAAGCGCCGCATCGTATCCTCGGCATGATAAGCGCGGGCGCGGGCGTGCTGCTTCGCCGTCGGCGAGTATTTCGTATCGGTCAGCTTGCCCGGATCCTGATCCCAGGCGTAGCCGCAGGTATTGAAGTCGGTGTACCAGAGGATGATCGAAGGATGGTTCGCGTACCACTCGAAGAAGCGCTCGACGTTCGGCACATACAAGGCATCGTCCTCATCCTCGTAGGACGGCATCTGATGGAGATTCATAAGTCCCTGACGGTCGCACTCGTCGAGATACTCCTTGATTCCGACATGGCTGTCCTTACCCCAAGGATTGCAACGGACGGTATCGTAGTTGAGGTTCTTGATCATTCCGACGTACTGCGAGATGCAGTCGGGATGTCCGTAGTAATGGTTCAACCGTTCGAGCCCGGGCGAGGTCCACATCCGCATGCGCAGATGTACGCCGTTCATCACGAACTCGCCCTTCTCGACCCAGACCTCGCGGAAACCGAAGAGCTGCTTCGGCGAGATGTCGAGAACGTCATCCCCCTTCTCCAACCTGGCGGTCATGTCATACGTCTGCGGATTCTCAGCGGTCCACGCCAAGGCATCGGTCCACGCTTCCTTCCACTTGACGACTTGCGAAGTCGAACCGTCCAGTTTGATCTGCCGCGTGAATTCCTTGCACGTTTTTCCGTCCCGAGCGAAATTGAAGCGGAGCACCGCCTCGCCGGCAATCGCCGCGGGATTGTCGATGCGGGCGCGGAGAGTCGCTTCCTTCTTGCGCCAGCTCGGCAACGCGACGGCGGACTTGATCTCGAGCGTGGTCGGACGCGACTCGAGCCAGACATCGCCGAGCGCAATCTCGGCATGGTCACCGATCGCCGGCACGCCGCGCCAGAGTCCGACATAATGCCGGTCACAGTAAAGCGTAATCGTATTGACGCCGGTTTCGGAGAGGAGGTCGGTCACGTCGATGCGCACACGATTAGGCACCATCGTGAAGTCCTTGGTATCCTGACGGAACGCCTTGACCTGGCGTCCGTTCCAGAAGATGCGTCCCGTATCGGCGTTGAAGTTCTCGAAGACCACGAAGAGCCGTCCCTTCGGCGTCTTGTCCTTCGGCAGCACGAGCGTGCGCTCGTACCAGGCCGCGCGATAGGAAATGATCGAGCGACCGCGGTAATAGTCCGTCGGATTGGCGAGCTTGCCGTTCTTGTCGAAGGTGTGAAGATACCAGGCAGGCGAACGATAGCTGCCGGGAACACGGACGTAGGCCGGCTTATCGGACGGCGGAGCGCCGAGATAGTCATCCACCGGCCAGCAGCGCCAGAACGCATTGAGGCAGATGCCCTTGCGGACCCCGAGAGAGCGCTTGGCAGCGTCCTCAAGCGTCCAGAGCGGCGTCTCCACGACAGATTGCGGTTTCGGAGAGAGAACGTGATCCCGAGGCGGCTCGATCTTGATGTCTTCAGCCGTCTCGGCCGAGACGATGCTGCCGATTTCGGAGCCGAGCGTTATCTCGCCTTGCTTGGCGCCATCGAGATAGAGAGAAAGCGTCTTATCCTTCGCGGCGAACTCGAGTTGATAGCCGACGTCCAGCTTGAGCGTATCGGCACACTGGATCTTTCCGGTCTTGCCGCCGCCTTCTGCAAGCAATGACAGAAGGCGCGATTCGCCCATCGCCGAAAGCGTGAACTTCGCACCGCCCGCGGTCTTGAAGCGCATGATCGGAGCGGACGTCTTCTTCACGGCTTCGGACGAAGAGAAGCGGAAGGCGTTGCCCGGAAGCTTGACGCTCTTCATCTTCACGTCGCTACCGCCGGACGCAAGGGCGAAGATCTCGTCCGCCGAAAGCGCGGTATCGTAGAAGCGGATGTCGTCATAGACACCGTCGCCGACATTGGCCTTGAAGCGGTCGGTGCCCTCGCCGCATTGGAAGACGAGGTCGACCCGATCGTCCGGGAAATTGAATTTCGCGGCATCGGACAGGCGATTGATGAGCTTGCCGTCTACATAGAGCGAGACGGACGCGGTCTTGCGGTCCCAGGTAAAGGCGACGTGCGCCCACTTGTCCTTGGTGAAGATCGGAGCGGACACGAGGAACTGGAACTGATGGGACGGCGCAAAGGTAAGCTCGATCACGCCATTCTTGCCCTTTATCAGATAGAAGCGGAACGGACGCCACTTGGTGGCACCTCCGCAGAAGATGCGGTGCATCTCCTTGTCCATCTGATTCCAGTGCGGCTTGAACCAGAACGACGCAGTGCCGGTGCGGGTATTGAAGTTCGGCATCTGGTCGCAGACGAGCGCCGTCACCTGGTCATAGGCATGGCGCTTGATTTCGAGACCTTGTCCCGAAACGCCGTCAACATACTTCGAGGCACCATAGACGATCGGTTGCTTGGCGAGCGCGGCATCGCGTCCACCCCACTTGACCTGTCCGTCAAAGGTTATCTGATACTGGATGTCCGCCGCGGAAGCGGCAAGCGGTATGAGCGCAAGCAGCAAAAGACGACTGTTCATAATCGATCAATCTTTTTTCTCGGGCATCTTGCCGGTCGTGAAGTACTGCTCGACCTCTTCGAGCGTGCGGCCCTTGGTCTCGGGCAGGAAGAACGCCGCAGTGATGAAGTAGATCACAGTGAAGCCGGCGAGAACGAAGAAGACCGAGCCGTTGTCATTCGTCCACGCGCACCACCGCGGGAAGACCGTCGCGATGCCGGCGGAAACGCCCTGGTTGATGATCATCGC
>DCIL01000068.1:27918-28101 GCA_002315875.1 Verrucomicrobia bacterium UBA1727
CGCGATCGCCATGCCGTTCGCGCGAATGCGGGTGGGCATGAGTTCCGTAAGCGCGAGCCACACGCAGACGCCCGGGCCGACAGCGTAGAAGCCGATGAACATGAAGAAGAAGATCGTCGCGAGAATGCCCGTGCCCATCGAGGCCACGACCCACTGCTTCGAGATCGCGAGGAAGATCGCGCC
>DCIL01000077.1:0-2644 GCA_002315875.1 Verrucomicrobia bacterium UBA1727
TCAACATCGCGCGCGGACTTCAGGACGCCGGCTGCAAGATTCTCGGCACCTCGGTCGATTCGATCGACGATGCGGAGGATCGCGATCTCTTTCATTCCATCATGGATGCCGAGGGCATTCCGATGCCCGAGTCGATGATGGCCAGTGACATCGATCAGGCAATCGAGTGCGCGAAGAAGATCGGCTATCCGCTCATCATCCGTCCGAGCTTCGTTCTCGGCGGCCGCGGCATGGAAGTGATCTACGACGAACAACTCCTGCGCGAGTACGTCGCCAAGGCCGTCGGTGTCACTCCGGACCGCCCCCTCTATCTCGACCGCTTCCTCTGTCATGCGATGGAATGCGAGGCGGATGCGCTTTCGGACGGCAACGACATCTTCATTCCCGCGATCATGCAGCACATCGAGCAGGCCGGCATCCATTCCGGCGACTCCGCCTGCGTGTTGCCGCCGGTGACGATCTCCGAGCGCAATCGCAAGACGATTCTCGACTATACCCGTCGCATCGCCAAGCGCCTCAAGGTCGTTGGCCTCATGAACATGCAGTTCGCGATCGAGTTCACCAAGGCCGATCCCGAGGGCAAGGTCTACGTGATCGAGGCGAATCCGCGCGCATCGCGTACGGTTCCGCTCGTCTCCAAGGTCGGCGGCACGCAGATGGCTGGCATCGCCACCCGGCTCATGCTCGGCGAAACGGTGAAGGGCATCGGCATCGACCATGATAAGCACGTCGTGCCGTATTTCGGCGTCAAGGAAGCGGTGCTGCCGTTCGAGAAGTTCCCGGAAGTCGATCCGGTGCTCGGACCGGAAATGCGCTCCACCGGCGAAGTCCTCGGCCTGGCGGATACCTTCGGTCTTGCGTACTACAAGTCGCAGGAGGCCGCGGGTTCTCCTCTGCCGTCCGAAAAAGGGACGATCCTCGTTTCGCTTTCCGAAAAACCCGAAGAGGCCGCGAAGGCCATTGCCGCGCTCGTCAAGCTCGGCTTCAGCGTGGTTGCGACCGAAGGCACGGCGAAGTGGCTCAACGACCACGGAGTCGCGGCGAAGGAAGTCGCGAAGATCGGCGAGGGACGTCCCGACGTCCTGGACGCGATCAAGAACCGCGAAGTGTCGCTCGTCATCAATACGCCGTCCGGACGGCGTGACGCGCGGGCGGACGATTCGCGCATCCGTCAGGCCTCGATCAAGTACAAGCTTCCGTATCTCACTACGCTCGCGGCGGTGTTCGCGGCGGCCGAAGGAATCGCGGCGGCGTTCGGCGGCAAGGGCGAGGTGAAGTCGCTTCAGGAATATCACGCAACGATCAAGCGGGGTTAAGTGAAAATGAAGGTTGTCACATTCGGTGAAATCATGATGCGCCTCAATCCGGAGGGATTCTTCCGGTTCGTGCAGGCAGAAAAGTTTGAAGCGAGCTACGCGGGCGGCGAAGCGAATGTCGCCGTGTCGCTCGCCAATTACGGCATGGACGCCGCGTTTGTGACGAAACTGCCCGCCAATCCCCTCGGCGAGGCCGCTCGCAACGAAGTCAGGCGCTTCGGCGTCGATACTTCGTCCATCGTCTGGGGTGGTCCGCGCCTCGGCATCTACTTCGCCGAGAAGGGCGCCTCGCAGCGCGCTTCCAAGGTCGTCTACGATCGCGCCGGCTCGTCCATCGCGCTCGCCAAGCGCGGCGATTTCGACTGGGCGAAGATCTTCAAGGGCGTGAAGTGGTTTCATTTCACCGGCATCACTCCCGCGCTCGGCGGCGAGCTGCCTCAGATCTGCCTCGATGCGCTCAAGTACTGCAAGGCCCACAAGATCACGGTCTCCTGCGACCTTAATTACCGCGGCAAGCTATGGACGAAGGCCGAGGCCGGCAAGTGCATGGCGAAGCTCGTTCCTTTCGTGGATGTGCTCATCGCCAATGAGGCGGACGCTGCGGACGTCTTCGGCATCGTCGGTGAAGGCAGCGATGTCGAATCCGGCAAGCTCAACAAGGCCGGCTACGTCTCGGTGGCGGAGCAGCTGGTGAAGCGTTTCGGATGCGAGAAGGTCGCGATCACGCTCCGCACCTCGCTCTCCGCCTTCGACAATCTCTGGGCGGGAATGCTCTACGATGCGAAGGCGAAGAAGGCCGCGTTCTCGAAGGAGTACGCTCTTCACATCGTCGACCGCGTGGGCGGCGGCGACAGCTTCGGCGGCGGACTCATCTACGCGCTCGCCTCGGGCAAGGGCACCGAGGCGGCAATCGAATTCGCTGTCGCCGCGAGCGCGCTCAAGCATTCGATCGAACACGATTTCAATCACGTCAGTGTCGCTGAAGTCGAGACGCTTGCCGGTGGTAACGGCACGGGACGCGTCCAGCGCTGATTATTCAAAAGACATAAGGAGGGTTCTCATGAAGATTTTGGTTACGGGCGGAGCAGGTTTCATCGGCAGCCACACTTGCGTCGAGTTGCTCAATGCGGGGCACGAGGTGGTCGTGGTCGACAATCTCTGCAACAGCTCCAAGAAGTCGCTCGCGCGCGTGAAGAAGATCACCGGCAAGGAGATTAAGTTCTACAAGCTCGACATCCGCGACGAGAAGAAGCTCAATGCGGCGCTGGACGCGGAAGGTCCCTTCGGCGCGGCGATTCACTTTGCCGCGCTCAAGGCCGTCGGCGAGT
>DCIL01000077.1:2677-2806 GCA_002315875.1 Verrucomicrobia bacterium UBA1727
AGTACTACAACAACAATCTCGGCGGAACCTTCACGCTCCTCAAATGCCTCGGCGACCACGGCTGCAAGAACATCGTCTTCTCCAGCTCCGCCACCGTGTATGGTGACCCCAAGTCGGTGCCGATCCGCG
>DCIL01000077.1:2827-3262 GCA_002315875.1 Verrucomicrobia bacterium UBA1727
ACTTCCCGACGCCCGGCTGCACCAATGCCTACGGATGGACCAAGCTGATGATGGAGCAGGTTTTCAAGGACGTCGCCAAGGCCGACCCCGAATGGAACGTCGTCATCCTGCGCTATTTCAATCCGATCGGCGCCCACGAATCCGGCCTCATCGGTGAAGACCCCGCCGGCATCCCGAACAACCTCCTGCCCTATGTCGCGCAGGTGGCGATCGGACGGCGTCCCGAGCTCAGCGTCTGGGGCAATGACTATCCGACGATGGACGGCACCGGCGTGCGCGATTACATCCATGTCGTCGATCTCGCGGTGGGACACCTCAAGGCCATCGAGAAACTCGAGAAGAATCCTACGCTCGGACTCAAGATCTACAACCTCGGCACCGGCAACGGCTACAGCGTGCTCCAGGTCGTAAAGGCGTTCGAGAAGGCCTCGAAGC
>DCIL01000048.1:0-583 GCA_002315875.1 Verrucomicrobia bacterium UBA1727
CGCGGCTGATCCTTGCGGTCCTGACGGGCGTAGCCGTAGTACGGAAGGACGGCGGTGATGCGCTTGGCGCTGCCGCGCTTGAGCGCATCGATGATGATGAACAGCTCCATGTACGCCTCGTTCGGCGCGGGACTGCCGGACTGGATGACGAAGACGTCCTTGCCGCGGACGCCGTCAATCACCTGGCAGAAGGTCTCACCGTCGGGGAAGTGAGGAATCTTGATCTCGTTGAGCGGCCGGCCGAGATAGTCCGCCACCTTCTGGGCAAGCGCCTCGTTGGCCGTGCCCGAAAACACCATGAAGTCATCGTTTTTCATTTTATTCAATCTTTCAGAAGTTAGACGTTAAGCTGCGCGTTGTCCTTCGTCACCTTGTCCGTGCCGAGTCCCATCTTCTTGAGGTCGATGTTGACGATCTCCCACGGCTTGACGTTGCGCCAGTTGCCGCAGGTGAAGTCGGGAATGAACATCGGCTTGGACCCGCTGCGGTCGGAGGTCTCGGTAAGCTCGCAGAGACAGCTCGTCGCGGCGAGATCGTAGACGTCCATATCGAGGGGAAGTCCGTTCTGCAGGCAGTACGCCCA
>DCIL01000048.1:639-905 GCA_002315875.1 Verrucomicrobia bacterium UBA1727
GTGTCCGCCGACCTTCTTCGCCACCGCCGAGGCGTCGCGCCAAAGCGGATGGGCGTATTTCCGACGGATCTCGGCCGCGTCCTTCTCGGAGAACCAGCGGTGGGTCTTGCCATCCATGCACTTGTCCTCGAAGGTGCAGCGGAACGGATAGTCACCCATCGCACCCTTCGTGCCGGAGATGAACGCCTTGCGGTTATAAGGACGCGGAGAGGAGACATCGTGCTGCAGCATGATCGAGACTCCGTTCACCGTCTTGATGAGCGTCG
>DCIL01000048.1:926-6808 GCA_002315875.1 Verrucomicrobia bacterium UBA1727
TTCATGTCCGCCATCGCCGCCGGCGTATCCCACTTGCGCGAATCGGTGTCGGGCAGATACTCCTTGCGCACCCGCTCGTAGTTCTTGTTGTAGGTGCCGTTGCCGAGCGCGACGAGATAATCGAGACGATCGCCGCGGTTGATGCCGAGCGTCTGGCAGAGCGGGACGAGTCCGTGAGTCGGATAACGATCGCCGCGGTGTTCCATGTTCTCGCCATAGCGCCACTTCCACTCGTTGTTGTGCGGAGCGGTCTGCGGAATGATCTCCCTGAGATCGTGGATGTACGCACCTTCGACATGGGTGATCTCGCCGAACTTGCCCATGCGCGCGAGATTGAGCTCGAGAAGTTCGATCTCGCCGTAGACGCAGTTCTCAAGCTGCATGCAGGGAATCTTCATCTTCTCGGACGCCTCAACGAGCTCCCAGCACTCGTCCACGGTAAGCGCCGAAGTAACCTCAACGAGCGCGACCTTGCCGCCGAGCAAAGCGCGGAGCGCGACGGGCTGATGGAGCGCCCACGGCGTTGCGCAATAGACGACATCGCAATCGCAATTGTCACAGAGATCCTTGTAGCCCTCATCACCGGTGTAGCACTGGATCTTGTCCACCGCCGGATGCTTGTGCTTCTTGAGCGAATCGAGGTTGGCCTGGACGCGCTCCGGCTCCTTGTCGCAAAGCGCTACGATCTGCACGCCGGGAATCTGACAGACGCGGTTAACCGCCCCCGAGCCGCGGCCGCCGATGCCGACGAAGCCGACGCGCAGGGTACGCCCCATGCACTTGGTGTATGCGTAGTTCTGCATCACGCCGCCCTGACCGAAGCCAAAGCGATTAAGCTGACAACCGCCGGCAGCTGCGGCGAGTCCCATCCATGCGGTGCCCTTGAGGAAGTTTCTTCTGTTAGTGTTCATATGAGGGTTGAGAGGGTTGAGAAGGTTGAGAGGGTTGAGAGGGTTAGGAGGTGAAGCCGAGTACGTCGCTCATCGTATACTTGCCAGGGGCCTTGCCCGCCGCCCACTTGAGCGCCTTGAGCGCGCCCGCTGCGAAGGCGGCGCGGTCTTGTGCCCTGTGAGTGAGCTCCACTCTTTCGAGTTCGCCAGCGAACATCACGGTGTGATCTCCGACGACGCTGCCGCCGCGAAGCGCGTGAAGAGCGATTTCGCCGACGGGACGCTCCCCGGTCTCACCTTCGCGGCCGTAGATGAAATCACCGGCGCCGCGGCCTTGAGCCGCGGACTTCGCCAGCATCAGCGCCGTGCCGCTCGGAGCGTCCTTCTTATGACGATGATGCATCTCGGTTATCTCGATGTCGTACTTCTCGTCGAGGACCTTCGCCGCTTCCTTGACGAGTTGCAGGAGCAAGTTGACGCCGAGGGAATAGTTGCCGGACTGCACCACGGGGATTTTCCCGAGAAGCGCATCGACCTGCGCCTGCTCCTCGGCAGTGAGCCCAGTCGTGCCGATCACATACGGAATGCCCTCCGCCGCCGCCTTCGCGGCAAATGCGGGAACACACGTATGAAACGAGAAGTCGATCACGCCTTCGGTACCGACCGGCCATTCACGATCGTAACCTTCGGCGACATCGATCTTCGCAACGACCTCGAGCCCTTCTGAAGGCGCGAGGTCAACGAGTTTCTGTCCCATGCGCCCGGCGGCGCCGACAATTGCAATCTTCGTCATCGACGTATCCAGAGCTTACAGCATCGCGGCGATACCGGCACCGACCATCGGCGCGTCATCGACCTGCGGAGTGATTTCGTAATGGATGTTGCGACGCTTGACGAGCATGTCGTCGAGTTCTTTCTTCACCGTGTCGGCGAACGGAATCGCACGCGTCTTGTACCAGGTCGAGCCGTCCGCACAGATTCCGATCGGAGCGGCGGGATCGGCGCCTTCGCCGGACTTGATGCAGAACGCGGCGAGATGAATCGCAGTGAGCACCGCGGCACGCTCGAAGACGGGAAGCCCAAGACGACGGGCCGTCTTCGCATCCGCCTCGTCCGCAAAGATCGCGTCGAGCACGTTGTCGCGCCCCGGCTTCTTAAACGAAGCGCAGAAGTTATCGAAGTCCATCGTCTCGAGCGCACCGAGTCCACCCAGCGCGGACGCGGCCTTCGCGGAGAAGAGCCCCGCCTTCGCCGCCGCCTTGTAAAGCTCGAGGCCGACGCCACCGAGGAAGGCGCCCGCGATCATCTTCTCAAGGAAGTTGAAGCCAGGATTGCCGGTCTTGAGATCGGCGGCCTTGTCGAACTCGCTGCGCTCGATCTTGCAGAAGCCGCCCGACTCGGCGTTGATGATCATCGAGCCGTCCGGATCGAGTCCCGAAAGCTTGACGATCTTGGAATTCTTCTCGACATACGCGGTGTTGGTGCCGGTGCCGAGGATGAACCCGAGGTAAGAGGAATAGGTGCGGTTGCCTTCCGTCGCCTTCGCCGCGAGCAAGGTGGCGACCGTGTCATTGACGACGGCAACACCCTCGACACCGGTGCGCTTCATGAGCTCGGCGCCGACGAGCTGACCGACGATGCCAGGCGCCTGGATGTTCTTCGTCCACCGCACGAGCTTCGCATCGAGATCCTTCGTGGACTCGGCCGGATACGAGAAACACCAACCGATCTTCTTCGAAGTCGCCTTGCCCTTGAGGCGATTGACCTCATCGGCGAACGCCGCGTAGAAATCCTCAACACCGACCTCGCTCTTCGTGCCGGGCATCGGACGGTTCTCCTTCTCGGAAATCGCCGGCGGAATCGTCACGATGCCGCCGCGGAAGTTCGTGCCGCCCGCATCGAGCACCGCCGCGCTCGCGCCCTCGGGAACCTTGCCGTTGACGCCGACATAGGTAGGAATCATCATCAGCGTCGATTCCTCGCCCCTAAGCCCCTTCTCCATCTCCGAGAGAAAAGTGGTGATCATCGCCTGGCGGTCAATCTTGTCCGCCGTCACGAAGCCGTTCGCTTCGAGGAATTCCTCAGGTGTCATCATAATATTCCTTTCAGTTGTTTGGCGAGCGAAACCCAGTCCACATTGCCGAGTTCTTCTGCTCGAGCCGTGGATTGTATCATATTCTTAAACACTTTGCCAAGTTGCTTGCGGCGCTGAGCAAAGGCGGTTTTAACCAAAATGCGGAAAACCCGCCGCTCTTCCTTGGAAAAATCGTCATTTCGGTGGTGGCGGACGAGTTTGACCACGCTCGAGCCGACTTCGGGACGAGGCCAGAAGCAAGTGGCCGCGACCTTGCGGACGATGGTGACATCGTAATCGAGTTGCGCAAGGACTCCCGCAAGTCCGCGCGTCTTCGAGCCGGGACCGGCCGCGAGCCGCTCCGCGACCTCGGTCTGGACGAGCGCCGTCATCTGATTAATCTCATGCGCCTCGCAAAGGTCGAGCAGAATGCGCGTGCCCGCCTGATACGGCAGGTTCGAGATCATCGCATCAAAGGCCGAGCCATTCACTGACGGACCATCCTTGCGTCCTCCCGCAAGCACCTCCAGCGCGTCACCGGCGATCACCTCGAGATTCTCGGGATTGCCCAGCGACTCCTTGAGACGCGCGGCGAGCACCGGATCCTTCTCAATGGCAGTCACCTTGAAGCCGCGCGAAAGCATCTCCTCCGTTAGCACCCCGAGCCCCGGACCGATCTCCAGAATCCGCGGCACTTGAGCCGTCACGCCATTCGCCCCGGCATCGACAATCGCCACTAACTGATTGCGGTCAATGAGAAAGTTCTGACCGAGGACGCGGTTAGGATGAAAATCGTGTTCTATGCACCAGGCCTTGACCTGGCTCGGACTCGTCAAGTTCATTTCACCGCCTCCATGATTCGATCGATCACCGAAAGATACTCCCACTTCGGATTCTCCGAGGTGCCCGTCAGACGAAACTCGAGCAACAGCTTGGTAAACGGCAAGGCGAGCGGATGCAGTATCTGCCCCGCCATCGAGTCCTTCTTCGTGAACTGCACGCGCGCGATGAAATCGAGATCATTCTTGATCGAGTCGTATTCACCGTACATCTTGATGGAGAAGACCGTACCTTCGATATAGATGTTCTCGCTCTTGATGACGCCTTCCTCAATGACATAGTCACACGAGGCCTGTGTCGAATCGGTAAACCAACTCACGCCCGGCACCTTCTCGGCCAGAAGATCGACGAGCCCCTGAAAGCCCTTGAGTCGCATGATCCGTCCGTCACGTACCTCAAGATGTCCGCGCCCGTTCAGCACTTCGTAATTGTTCGTCATCGCCCGCGGAAAGCGGAACTCGAGATCGCACCTGGACTTTCCGAAGACGTCATCACCCACATACTCTCCGGTAAAGCCGCCGATCTTCAGCAAATCCGCCACCGGCAATGCACTCTCCGCCTTGACCGTGACCCGATTGTAGCCGTTGGTGCCATCGACAATCACCGTGCCGCCCAGATTCTCATTGTGAATTCCCACACCCTGAATCGGACCGATCGTCTGATGGTAATTGAGACTCGTGCCGCGGGTGTAGACATGGAGATGGATGTCACCATCCACACGCTTCATCGGCACCGAATTGTACTTGCCCATCTCCGGATGAAGCTTAAGCCGGAGATCAAAGTCGTTGTTGACGAGATTAACCTTCCAGCTGCAGAAACTCGGCACCGGCGACGGAACCTCGGTGAACGCATCGAAATACGGATACGCCGAGGGAACGTCCAGACAGACCAAGAGCGGACGTATGTGCGACTGCCGCGCCAGACCGCGGATCTCGCCGTAGACCTCCTGAGCGGGAATATCGACCCAGCAGAAACCTTTGATCGTCATGTGCGTGTCAGTATCGGGCCATTCGAGGAAAAGCTGCTCGGCGAAGAAGCGATTGTTGGAAATCTCAATCTCGCCGATGAGCCGGGCGGGACGGATTCCGAGGATGTCCGGCCGCTCCAGGACGAACGAATACCTCGGAAACTCGGGCAACTGAACCTCCAACCGGCAATTGCGCTCCTTGTTGCCAGGCGCATAGTAGCTATCGGGAAGCCGCGTGTAGGTAAGCGCGGTGGCGTGGATCTTCTTCGTGATGAAATTGACCGCGATGGATTCGGCGGACACGACAGGCCGCATCACATCGGCACTCGCCGTGTCGTAGAGCTTGAGGTTGCGGACGTGAAGGCCGTGACGGAAACCGAAGGACAGCGAATCGATATGGATGACGATGTTCGTGGGCAACAGACGGTCGCACGCTTCCTCCACCCAAACGGATGGAAGCACCTGCTCGCGGAAGAACAACGACCCCGCGAAAAGCAAAAAAACGATGATGACAAGCATCACCGTTTTCCAAATCAGACCTAATAGTCGCTTCATGCTCAAGTTTGGCAGCCCCTAGGAGAGTCGAACTCCTCTTACCTGGATGAGAACCAGATGTCCTAGCCGATAGACGAAGGGGCCAGCTTTGCTTGGTGCACCCGGTGGGAATCGAACCCACATGCTTTATGGGCACAAGAACCTGAATCTTGCGTGTCTGCCAATTCCACCACGGGTGCCAAACAACGCGTAGTATATCATAATCATCTCCCCCCGCGCAAGTGGGTATTTTACGTTATTCGCAACTGCGCAAGGGACGCGGCAGGACCTACAGTGAAAACGCCCTGGCACTTGTCCGCAGCTACAGGGTGCACGTCCTACTTGACGAACCGGGCGATGATACATCATCTCTTAACGATGTAGTCAAGCCAGCACTTGCACGGGGCATTGGGATTGGCCGTTGCAACGGCCTTGACGAGCCTGAAGACGCGAGAATAGATGTCACCGGCATCCGGATAATCAAGAACGTGCTCGACACACTTCCCAAACGCACCCCAAAGCCAATCCTCAAGCGCCTCGTAATCCTTGCCTTTGCCCTTCTTCGCGATCTTCACAA
>DCIL01000035.1:0-6224 GCA_002315875.1 Verrucomicrobia bacterium UBA1727
TCGAACATGGAAAGTCGGGTTAAGGACGCCTATCAGAGCGGAATCAAGACGGCGGCACGGAATCCGCAGTTCTTCAAGTATGTCTTGCGGTGTGAGCCCGAGGGGACGCTTTTCGCGACGGTGACGAACGATGTGGCGCCAGGGGTGGTGAAGACGACGGGGGCGTATGATCCTAACACGTCGAAGTTTGCGTATTGGAAGGTGAGTGGGGTTGGATATGCGACGCGCGACGAATTTGGCCGAGCTGAAGATCGCGTAAGTTTTGAGATGCCGACGAATGATGTCGAGATCATCGCATATTGCGTGGAGGACGAAGAAGTGCGGCAGTCATTGTATTGGTATGGCGATGAGACGCAGGGATGGAACAGTGACACAGATGGTGACGGCTTCACCTTGCGCGAGGAAGTGTCGTCGGGGCTCAATCCGCTCTTTGCTGATAGCTATGAGCGCGGCATTCTTTGCGCGTCGCGCAAGCCGCAGTTCTTCAGGTACACCGTGCGGTGCGAGCCGGAAGGCGCGATCTTTGAGACGATTGTCGAGGATGTGTGCCCGGGGGTGATCAAGACGACGGCGGCGTATAGCCCAGGGACGAGCAAGTTCGCGTATTGGAAGGTGGAAGGGGTGAGTTCTCTATCTTCTCACGCGATGGGGACCATCGCGTCCACGGTGCGAGATGATTTCGGACGGGCGCTGGATGCGATTACGCTTGAGATGCCGACGAATGACGTGGAGCTGGTTGCGTATTGTGTTGAGGGCGAGGAGGCGCGGCAGGCGCTTTACTGGTATGGTGATGAGTCGAAGGGCTATGCGAGTGACACGGATGGCGATGGACTGACACTTAAGGAGGAGCTGGCGCTCGGGACGAATCCGCTCTTTGCCGACAGCTATGAGCGCGGGATTTTGAGTGCGGTAACGGGATTCGAGCTCTTCACCTGCATTATCCGCAGCGAGCCGGAAGGTGCTCTTTTCGCGACGCAGAAGCTGAACATCGGCCCGGGAGTGACGGTGACGACGCCGACATGCAGTGAGACGGCGACGGACTTCGC
Organism: Verrucomicrobia bacterium UBA1727; assembly: GCA_002315875.1. Lineage (GTDB taxonomy): Bacteria > Verrucomicrobiota > Kiritimatiellia > RFP12 > UBA1067 > UBA1067. The sequence goes on from DCIL01000035.1 coordinate 1,047, forward strand.
GAGCTGGTATTTGAACGGCGTCCGCCAGGCGGATGAATTCGGACGCGCGTGGAATGCATTTACGTTCACGATGCCGGCGACGAATACGGAGGCGGTCGCCTGCACGGCGGCCGATGCGGACGAGCGGCAGTCGCTCTATTGGTACGGCGTCAAGTCGATTTCGCCTGAGTCCGATACGGATCATGACGGTTTCACGCTCGCGCAGGAAATGGCGCTCGGGACGAATCCGCTCTTTGCGGATACGAATCAGCTCACGGGCGTGCGACATGCGCTGAGCGAGGAATTGGAGGTCGACCTTCAGCCGTTTGAGCAGATGCGCGGCACGATTGTGGATGGCGAGTATGTTGAGCTATTCACTTCGCCGCTGGCAGGTAATGAGGGGATAAGCGTGACGTTCGGACCGAATGCGTGCCCGCTCACAATTGATGTCAATGGCGATGGACTCTTTGATCTAATCGTGGCATCCGCTGGTGAGTTGCGTATTCTCATCAACAAGGGAGCGGCGGCGAATCCTGATTTCTCCGAAATTGACATCGGAACTGGTGCCTGGGCAAATCTTGCGAAGCTGATTGCGACTATGGAGCGTCCGATTATCGTCGGTGTGGACGGCGTTTATTACGTCTCGGATGACGGCGGCGAAATCTACAAGTTCACATTGGCGGACGGAACGATTCTCAAGACGGGTCTGTCGGGGATCCCAGCCGTCTTTGACGGACGTCTCGTCGCGCTGACGGTTGATGGTGACTTTGTTTGCGCTGACGCGGGCTATACGATGATTCTTGATACTCCTGTCATCGGAGGAGTCTCGGTGTCCTGTGCAGATCTTGATGCTGATGGTCGTACGGACATTCTTGTTTCGGACGATGTTGGTCATATCTGGCTTTATCGCAACTCGACGACAAGAACGATCAAGACCGGGCAGTTCTTCACGCTTCAATACAAGGTATGGGCCGGTACTGGTGTCGGTTTTGCGGACGGCATCACCGCATCGCTCGTCGATTGGGAAGATGATGGCGATTATGACGTTGTGCTTGGGACGGAAGAAGGTAAGCTTATGCTGCTCAGGGATCCGCGGACGGGTCGTCCGACGAACGTGCGGGCGTATCCCTGCGCGGACAACGTGCTCCTTGAGTGGGATCCGAATTCCCAGCCGCGCATCCGCGGATACAACGTCTACCGCGCGCCGGACGCCGAGAGCTATGTCCGTATCGCGAATCAGACGCCGCTTCCGACCTATCGTGATTTCCCCAAGGTGTTACAGGACTACTGGTATCAGATCACCGGCGTGAGCCGCTTCTACATCGCGGGTAATTCGACGCCGACGGTCAACGAATCCATGCCGACGGATGCGGTGTACGTGCAGTTCCGTCCGAGCGTGTGGCTCAATGACACGAGTTCGTTTACCGAGACGAATGTCGAGATGATTGTCTCCATGAACAACTCGATGGGCTTGAGTAGCGATGGGTTCTCGATGACGTTCGCGTACGATCCGGCGGTGTTGGAGCCGGTTGAGATGAAGAGGACGGGGCTTACAGAAGAGTTGAAGTTTGGAGTTGAAGTTGAAGGGCGGACGTGGAAGCTTTCTGCTACCGGAGGTGAGATTGGAACGGGGGCGGGACGGTTCCTGCGGCTGGTGTTCTATGTGAAGCCAGTGCAGGGCGTTACGAATACGGTCGTTTCGATTACGGCGGCGACGGTGAAGGCGAAGGATGGACACGCCGTGACGCTGGAGCTTCCGAAGTCCGCGGCGATTGAGATCTGCGAACGGAAGCCGAAGGAGCCAGCGCTTGTCTCGGTACATGTCGACGACGCGGCGGTTGAGACCGAGTCGGAGTTCGATCTTGGTGTGACGGTGATGAGCACGGAGACACTCACGAATTTCACGGCGGATGTGGCGTATGATGCGAAGATGTTGGAGTTGAGGGGTGTGAGTGGCGCGGTATTGCGGGCCGCCGGGGCGTCGGCCCCTACCGGCGGCGTGGTAGGGGGCGACGTCCTCGGCGCCCCGCGTGTTGCAGTCACGGGAGCCGTACCCGAGCAAATCGTCCTGACATTCTACGCGAAAGATCCCGAGTCGGTGCTGACGAATCTTTCGACGATTGTGTCGCTCACGAACATCGTGGCCGTCGATTGCCATGGTTTTACGGTGAGCGCGACCAATGCGTCCGGGACGGTGCTGCTCAAAAACAAGAATCCTTCGTTGGCTGCGGCGAATGCGATTATCGGCACGTGGTCGGTCAGGGTGATGAGCGGTGATACGTTCCGCCTGCCGATCGGACGTACGTCGGACGCGGATATGAAGGATTATTCCGCGACCATCGAATGGGATCCGTGGCTGACATATCTGGGACCGGAGACGGCGAAGTCGGTGACGAGCCATTCCGCGACGTCCGCAACGTTTGTCTTCGATACGAGCGGGAACTTGAGCACCAATTATCTTTCGTTCAAGGCGCCGGAGATATCCGGACTTCAGACGAGCTCGTGGGTGAGAATTACGGCAGCGAGCGGTACGAGTGCGAACGGGCTCGCCGCCAGGATAACCACAAAGTATCCAATCACCTCGCCCGTATTGATCATGCGCGAGATCGGACGCTATTCGCCGGGCGACATCAACGGCGACGGTGCGCTGACGGATGTCGACAAGGACATGCTCGAGAACTACATCAAATACCAGTCCATCTGCAAGGTGAACTCCACACTGGCGAGTCGGTATGCCTCGTGGAATCTCACGGGCTCGGCTCTCAAGGCGGCAGACGTCAACTCGGACGGCGCGGTGGATACGAGAGATCTGTCGCTGCTAATCCAGTGGATAGCGGAATATAAGGAGCTTAACAAATGAAGCGGTGTTTGGTGATTGGTTGTTGGTGCTTGGCTGCCGCATCGTTGTTTGGACGCACGGTGACCACGGGGACGATTGTGGCGAATCCGGGGGCGACGGTTGTCGTGCCGGTTTCGGTCGATGACCTGTCGAGCGTAGGCGCGGCGACTTTGATTCTCGGTTACGATTCGACGATTGCAGTTGCTCTTGCCGTGGAAGCGGGGACTGCCGCGGATCGGGGCAAGTTCACTTACATTGACTCAGGGAATGGAAGACTCTGCGCCGTGTTTTCAGGATTTGCGGAAGGCGGCGGTCTCGGTGCGACCTCCCTACCGACGCTGATGAACGTGTCGTTCGCGCTTCGGGACGGGACTCAGGGATTGTTTTCCGATGTGACGCTGCAGGACGTGCAGCTCGGGGCGAAGGACGGTGTGAGCGATCTTTCGGTGGGCAATCCTCTTGTCACGACGAACGGCATGATTCGCAGTGTCGCAACTGACGCTGCGGTCTCTCGTCTGGAGAATCCATTTGTCGTGTGGCCTAAGACCACGCTCAAGACGCTGACTCTTATACCCGGGGACTCGATCATGGCAGACGCTGATGGTGCGCCAATCGCAGTGTCGCAGGGTGTGACGGTGTCCGGAACGATTCCCGTCGAGCCGCCGCTCGGCGGATGGCAAACCGGTTCGTACGCGCTTCTGACAACTTCAACGAAGGACCTTGTGTTTGCGCTGGACGGTGTGACCAACGTGTCTTTCCGGATTACCGAGTCATCGGGTTTGACGACGTACTGGGCTGACGTTTCGGTTGCTGGTGAGATTTCGGTGACTCCCGAATCCGGATCCCTTGACAAGGCTACGGTCGCCGCCGTCCGTGAAGCGCTTGCGGATACGCTATTGTCACATCCTGAGGTGAATGCGATTGTGGTGAAGGGTGATTCGGCGCAGATTCCGCTGATTGTCGATCTCGGCATAGCACCGGCAGTCGATGTTCTGGGGACCACTGCTACCGCTTCGTACGAGGCGCCGTCCCTCGAAATCGTCGCGTTTGATCAGAAGACAGGAGCGGTAAGGATTAAAGTCACTCCTGGAGCGGGCAATGCAATCCGCACAACCATGGCGACGGGTTGCATCCACGCTTATGGAACGAGCGATCTCACTGAGAAGATGAAGTACATTTCTGGAACAAGCATCGATCTTACCCCGTATTTGAAGGCGGATACGAAGGGTGAGGCGGATCTGACCGTAAGTTTGGGTACACATACGTTTATTAAAATCAAGGCCGAGATGGCCATAAAACAAGAAGGAGATACTGAATGAAGAAGCTCATGATTGCAGTGGTCGCAGCAGCGGCCATGATCGGGATTGCGTTTGGCGCACCGGAAACCGAGAAGGGGACCGAAACGCTGGAGCAGGAGTCGGGCAACTGGAACAACTGGCGCCTTACTATCGGCGGATTTGGACGCGGCAATATGCGCGCGAAGATTCCGGGGATGGGATCTGAGCGGGTCACTGCCTATGGCGTTGATCTCGATCTTCAGTACAATGTCTGGCAGAATCGCAATTTCAATCTCTGGGCCGGTATCGGCGGCACGTTCTGTCCGCGGCAGAAGATGTCCGACAGCTTTGGGAAAACCACCTCGCAGTCGGAGCATCAGGACTATCCCGGTTCGTATGCTACTTATGACTTCTATTACACCGAGACCTCGCGTGCTGATGTCGAACTTGGCTATGGAGAGTTCCGAATGATGATGGTGCCCGAGTGGAAGGTGACCGACTCGTTCGCTCTTGGTGCGCGTGTCGGCGTCGCTTTCGACTGGATTAACACCAAGTGCTCGTATCGCAACAACTGGGCGTGGAATTCCGTGTTTGATATTAACATTCCCGGAATGATTCATGATGTTGATTATGACGGCGACCGCGGCGGTTCTTCCGCTTCTGATACACGTACCGAGTTTGCCGCGCAGGCGATTCTCGGTCTTCAGGCGACCTATATGTTCACCGATTGGGTTGGCCTCTACGCCAATTTTGACTGGCGTCTTGGAGGCGAGACCGATTTCGACATGGGCAATGCCGGCAAGGTCACGGTCGATATGAGCGGCTGGTACTGGGGTGCCGGCGTGGTCGTCTCGTTCTAAACTTCTGCACACATTTCAGAGCATTGGTGCCGTAATTGAACCCAGGGGTGGGTTTTGATATAATACGCTAAGTTTTTTCACCACAAAAGGAAAACAGCAATGGTCTATTCGACTGAGGTACAGCATCAGTGCCCCCTCATGAAGGGGTGCAACCACGGTCCTGCCCCAATCCCGGAAGAGGGTAAGTGGGTTCAGGCAAAGCAGATCAAGGACATCAGCGGCT
>DCIL01000035.1:6249-6436 GCA_002315875.1 Verrucomicrobia bacterium UBA1727
ACACGCACGGCGTGGGCTGGTGCGCTCCGCAACAGGGCGCGTGCAAGCTTTCGCTCAATGTCAAGAACGGCATCATCGAAGAGGCGCTCGTCGAGACCATCGGTTGCTCGGGCATGACTCACTCCGCGGCGATGGCGTCCGAAATCCTCGTCGGCAAGACGCTTCTCGAGGCGCTCAACACCGACCT
>DCIL01000035.1:6483-6618 GCA_002315875.1 Verrucomicrobia bacterium UBA1727
ACACCGCGATGCGCGAACTCTTCCTTCAGATCGTCTACGGCCGCACTCAGAGCGCGTTCTCCGACGGCGGTCTCGTTATCGGTGCGGGTCTTGAGGATCTCGGCAAGGGTCTCCGCTCGATGGTCGGCACGATGT
>DCIL01000035.1:6654-6801 GCA_002315875.1 Verrucomicrobia bacterium UBA1727
ACGCGACGAAGGCGAAAGGTCCGCGTTATCTCGAGATGACCGAAGGTTATTGCACGCGCATGGCGCTCAACAAGCAGGGCGAGGTGATCGGTTACGAGTTCGTTTCCCTCGGCAAGATGACTGACTTCATCAAGAAGGGTCTTACGC
>DCIL01000035.1:6836-7127 GCA_002315875.1 Verrucomicrobia bacterium UBA1727
GAGGCGTGGGAGAAGGCGAAGGGTCACTACGGCCAGTTCGAGGGCGCCGCGAAGTACATCGATCCGAGAAAAGATTGATCGATTTATCGATTTGCGATTGTATTGAAACATTTGATGGTTGATGCATTGCAATGACAAAATCGTCAAATCGTAAAATCAATCGTAAATCGATAAATTGCAAATCGAAAATAAAGGAGTTTATTATGGCTACGAAGAAGACAACGAAGAAGTCAACTGAGAAACTGTTCGAGGGCTACGAGCGTCGTGAGGCGAAGATCCTCGCCGCGCTGA
>DCIL01000008.1 GCA_002315875.1 Verrucomicrobia bacterium UBA1727
TTCCCAAAACGCGGGAAGAGCCTTATTTTCGACACAAATAAGAAATTGTTTAAACTCTATTGTTTTGAGATAATATTGGGGTATGTTGGAAACTGAAAAACATTAATGAAAGGAAAATAAGGAAATGCCTATTAATAAAAGTGAAGTGGAAGAAATTTGCAAGAAAACCGGTTGGAAGCTTCATCAAAGCATAGTACATTATCCAAGCTTTGTCATAGCCAGGTCGGCTGAACCTAAAAAACCAAGGGCTTTTACGATCTTTTGCTTGAACCGAGGCGAGGAGGAAAGTATCGTGTAAGCTATTGGGTTGACTTTGGAAGAATGCACGCGAGGAAATGTTTCAAAGGTAAATTGAAAGAGGTCGATGGGTCAAAACCCAATTTCAATCTGTCCGATCGGGGAAGGAATGAGGACGGAAGCGGATACGTGTTCGTCTATGAACTTGGAGGCATAACCATAGACAACATTTATAAAAACATAGATAATGTTGCGAAAAAAGTTTCTGCCATCAAGAACGAGTTTGATCGCGTGTTGGCGTGGTAAGGTCCTGAGATTGAAAGTCCTGAGCCGCCGAAGAGCTATAGCTCTGCGGCGGCTTTCTATTTTCAGAGAATGCTCTAATGAAAGAAATAGTTCAGAAAGGAAATATGATATGGCGACAAGACCTTGTTATCGGCCGTTGGAAGTTGGAATTGGCGTGAAGACGATGAATTCTCCGGAGTTTAAGTGGCATGGCGGCTTTGCGTTTTCTCAGAAACAGAAGAACGTCGTCGCTCTGCATGAGGTCCTTCAAGCGGCTGATCCTGCAGCTCGGATTTTGGAGATTTCGAGCAAGTCCCTTCAGCCGCTAGGGGTGAAACTCAGCGCCTTTAATCTGACGTTGAAGATAGACGGGACCGACTGTACTGTTGAATCTGTGTTCCAGGCGAGCAAGGTGTTTGAAGGTGGAGTCGGTCCGTTCCCGGAAAAATATGCGCTCGATTCGCGTGAGGTCCGACATTTCGTTCAGGCCGAGTCAGACGGGAAGCGTCTTGTCGCGTTTGACTGGAGCGGGATTAAATGGCCTCTCGAGCCTCGCACGGGTTTCTTCTTCCGGCTTTACATCGAAGCACTGCGGCAGAATCCCGATCTTGACGATCAGCTGATGGACTACAACGGCTTTACGGACATTGAGTTCAATCCGAAGCGCCAGATCAACTGCCAGGCCGCGGCGGCTGCGTTTTACGTTTCTCTTCGCCGTTCGGGAAGACTGGAGGAGCTGCTCGCTGATCGTGATGCCTTTTGCGAGGCGGTTGCGGTGAGCTGAGCAGTTGTCCTAAATGTCCGGACGATGGTGGGTCGTTTTTTGGTATAATATGCGGATATGAAAACGATTCTGTCTTTAGTCGCAGTTTTTTCTGCGGTTGCCCTTAATGCCGCGCTGACGGTGGACGGAGTGGCCGCCCGGGTTGGTGCTGAGGCCATTCTTCGCAGTGATGTCGCCAATGAGCTGCATCGCATGGGTGAGCGTGATGAGAGCCGATATCGCGAGATTCTCGACGAGATGATCGACCGCAAGCTCATCCTGCGTGCCGCGGCGAGTTCGAAGATGACGATGCAGGAGTGGCTCGTCGAGAACCGCGTGCGCGAGATCGTGCAGAAGGCGTTCGACGGCGACCGCAACAAGCTCATCGAGTCGCTCGGCCGCCAGCGCGTTTCGTATCCCGAATGGTATCGGCGGCTCAAGGAGGACATGATCATCGGCGCGATGCGCTGGCAGATCGTGGATAAGAACGTCACCGCCTCGCCGTCGGCGATGTCCAGGGAGTTCATGAATCATCCCGAAAGGTACAACGAGTCGAACAAGGTTTCGTTCGCGATCATCATGCTCAATCCGTCCGAAAAGTCCCGCCGCGCCGGAATCACCGGCTCGCTTGAGTCCCGCAGTTTCGAGTCGTTCGGTGCCAAGGTCTACAAGGACGTCGCGAAACCCTCCGACCTGGTTGCGGAGCCTCTCGCCCTGGAACTTGCCAAGCTCAAGAAGGGCGAGGTCAGTCCGTGGATCGAGGTCAACGACTGGAGCTTCCTCATCAAGAAGACGGACGAGACGTCCGGACGAGCCCTCACCTTCGTGGAGGCCTACGATGCGATCGAGGCCAATGTGAAGGAAGCCGAAGCGCGCCGCATCTACAAGGAGTGGATCCGCCGGATGCGTGCCGAAACCTTCATCAAGATCTACTGATATGAGAGTCTCTGCGATTTTGCTTGCGGCCGCGCTCATGGGCGGATGCTTTTCCGTCGAGACCGCCAAGGTTCCGATGCCGGCGAGTGGTGCGGATGAAATTCACGTCACTTCGGTCAATTACGGCTGGGACCTTTTTGCGTGCCTGCCGATCGTCTGCGGGAATGACAACTTCGACTCGTGGTGTCCGTTCACCTTCTTCAAGGACGAGGTGAAGAGCGAACTGGCGATGGCCAAGGTTCGGAAGGTCGCGGCGGAGAAGGATATGGAAATTAGGAACGTGCAGATGTGGACCGATCGTGACATCTTCTTCGACTGCTATTATGTCGTGGTGCCGTGGGTCATTCAATATCATGAGACCAATGTGTCCGCAGTGCTGGTGAAGAGGGGGACGAAATGAGCTTCCGTTCGATTATCGTGGCGCTGGTCCTGACGATGGGGGCGGCGGGTTGTGCGACCGTTGAATTCGTGCCGACGGACGATGCGCGCAAGCTCGGCACGGTGTCCGCCAGCGATACGACCTGGCGTATTCTAATGCTGCCGATTGCGAGCGGCGATACGGATGATCCGAATTCCTTCGGCTGCCGGTGGTTCCGCAGCACTGTCAAGCTCGAGAACCAGATGAAGATGGTCGAGGCGGAGGCGAAGCGCCGCGGAGCGCGGGCCGTCACTGAGGTTTCGACGGTGACGACCGATGAGGACCTTTTGCTTTTCGTTCTTTTGAGAGAGAAAATCCATACTTCAGCTACTTTATTGAAATGAAAAAATGGAACGTGAGCGCGGTCCGTGCCGCGAAGGGAAAACAGAAACTCGGTTGCGTGACTGCGTATGACGCGGCGTTCGCGCGGCTGGCGGACGAGGCGGGCGCGCCGATCATCCTCGTCGGCGATTCGATGGGCATGAACTGCCTCGGCTACGAGACGACGCTTCCGGTCAAGCTCGAGGAGACGCTCTCGGCAGTTGCCGCGGTTTCGCGCGGTGCGAAGGACGCGCTCGTCGTCGGGGACATGCCGTTCGGCTCGTATCAGTGCGGGGACGACGCGGCGATGGCGAATGCGGTCGCGATCATCAAGGCCGGAGCCGATGCCGTCAAGCTCGAGGGCGGCGCTAAGGTCTGCGCGCTAATCAAGCGGATGACCGAGGCAGGTATTCCGGTCCTCGCGCATGTCGGCATGACCCCTCAGAGCGTGAATTCCTATGGCGGTTTCAAGAAGCAGGGCAAGACGCGCGAGGATGCCGAGAAGGTGCTTGCGGACGCCAAGGCGGTCGAGGCGGCCGGTGCGTTTGCAGTCACGCTCGAGTGCATTCCCGCTGAACTTGCCGCGGAAATCACTGCGGCCGTACGTATTCCCACCATCGGCATCGGTGCCGGTCCCGTCTGCGATGCGCAATGGCTGGTGATGCACGATCTTCTCGGACTCAATGAGAAGGTGCCGTCCTTCGTGAAGAAATACGCCGATCTTGCTTCGGTCGTGAGAAATGCCTTTGCCGCGTATGTCGGTGAGGTTGCGGACGGGAAGTTTCCGGCATGACCGACTTCTCGACGCTGCTCAATCCCGAACAGTGCGCGGCGGCTACGGCGGGTGACGGTCCGCTTCTGGTGCTCGCCGCCGCCGGCACGGGCAAGACCCGCACGCTCGTCCATCGTGTCGCCTATCTCATCGAGCAGGGCGTTCCCGCAGAGCGAATCTTGTTGCTGACCTTCACCAATCGTGCCGCGCGCGAGATGCTCGAACGGGCGCAGGCGCTTTCCGGGGACGCCGTCGCCTCCATCTGGTCCGGAACCTTCCACTCGATCTGCGCGCGCCTCTTGCGCCGCTACGGTGCAGGCCTCGGCTATCAGCCCGGCTTCCAGATCATTGATGAGGACGATCAGAAGAAAATCATCGGCGATCTCGTCAAGGCCAATGTGCCGAATGCGAAGGACTTCGTCAAGAAGGAAAGCATTCTCAAGATGATCTCCGAAGCGGTCAATGAGGGACGCGAGGTGAAGGACATTGCCGCGCGTTGGCAGACGAAGACCGCGGGCGTCGAGCCGAATGCGATTGCGAAGATCGCCGAGCTTTACGAGGCGCGCAAGCGCGAGCTCGGTGCGATGGACTTCGACGATCTGCTGGTGAACGGACTTAAACTTCTGACGAGCGAGAAGACCGCTCGCGTCCGTGAGATGCTGCAGGAACATTTCCTCTACGTGCTGGTGGACGAGTATCAGGACACCAACGGCCTCCAGGCGGAGTTCACCGACATCCTCGCCGCGAAGCACCGCAACATCATGGCGGTGGGGGACGACTTCCAGTGCATCTACACCTGGCGCGGCGCGCAGATCGAGAACATCATGGAGTTCCCGAAACGCTGGGAAGGGTGCCGCGTCATCAAGCTCGAGCGCAACTACCGCTCGGTGCCGCAGGTGCTCGATGTCGCCAACGTGGTGATGCGCGATTCTCCGCGGCAGTTCGAGAAGACGCTGCGTCCCGTCCGCCGCGATATGGGCACGAGACCGGCCATCTTCACCGTCTATGATGATACGGTGCAGGCGGACGAGATTTTAAAGCAGATTGTCGAGGCGCATAGCCGCGGCTATCGCTATAGCGACATCGCCATCCTCTACCGCAGTCACTTCCAGTCCATCAAGATCCAGATGTCGATCGCCAAGCGCGGCATTCCCTTCCGCATCACGTCCGGCGTCGGCGTCTTCGAGCAGGTACATGTCAAGGATGTGCTCGCCTATCTGCGGCTCATCGTCAATCCGAGGGACGAGCTCTCCTTCCTCCGATTCGTCTGCCTGCTGCCCGGGGTCGGTGAGAAGGGCGCGATGAAGATGTGGGATAAGCTCGGTCGCTCGTTCGACATTGATTCCGCGGAGTGTCGCGAGGCGGTGGGCAATCTGCTGCCGGCCAAGGCGAAATCCGCCTGGGCTCCGCTCAAGAAGGCGCTCGAAATCGCCCACGAACACCTCAACGAGGACTCGATCGGCGAGGTGATCGAGGATTTCACCGATCTCTTTTACGAGGACTATCTCAACGACGAATACGAAGAGGCCGAGGCCGAGGACCGCCTGAACGACATCAAGGAACTCGCGGCCCAGATCTCGTCCCACGAAGAGGGCCTCGAGGGCTTCCTCGCCGATGTCGCGCTGATGACCAATTTCGATGTGAAGCGGAATGATCCCAACCAGGACCGCGTAACGCTTTCCACGATTCATCAGGCGAAGGGAATGGAGTGGCCGGTCGTGTTCGTGCCGTGGCTTTCCGAGGGTATGTTCCCCTCGGCAAAGGCGACGGAGGAAAATCGGATGGACGAGGAACGGCGACTCTTTTATGTCGTTGTAACCCGCGCGAAGGACGAGCTTTACCTTTACTCGCCGCAGATGCGCAAGAGTGCGGACGGTGGAGTGTTTCCGGTGGATGCTTCGATCTTCATCAAGGAGATTCCTCCGGAACTCGCTGCCCGTCGTCGCATCTACTCGCCTCCGCCCGCCTACAACGACCGCCGCTACGGCCGCGGATATTTCTAAGTCACAGTAAATACAACTTTCCCAACGCATAAGACTATGCGTTTGACGGCCTGAGAGGCCGATTCTGCCCGTTTGGGGGCGTTTTCGCGATTGGCGGCG
>DCIL01000050.1:0-16753 GCA_002315875.1 Verrucomicrobia bacterium UBA1727
GTCGAACATGGAAAGTCGGGTTAAGCCAACACCGGCTGCGCGCAAGAAGAAGCGGTGGGTGGCTGACGTCTGGTTGGGTCCGCGGCGGACGGGCGCGTTCAAGGTGTCGGGTATTTCCGCTGACGGTCGGATTGAGACGCAGTGCGTTGACGCGCATGGGGCGCGGCGAGGGTTTGGCGAGACGATTCGCCGCGCGCTTCGTAAAAGAGGTAAGGCGCCGCTCGAGGAGCGCTATGCGCGGCGGTCCGATGATCCTTTTGACACGCCGGAGGCGCGGGGCAGGGGAAACGGGTCTGATGAAGAGGATGAGAACAAGGGTCCGATAATCTACCAAGGCGATGTCTATATTTCCGGGCTGCCGATGGTTGATCAGGGCGATCGGGCCTATTGTGCCGTTGCCTCGGCAGCGCGGGTATTGCAGGGTTATGGCATTGAGGTGACTATGGATGACTTGGCGGTATTGGCGCATTCGTCGGAGACGGGTGGAACGAATCCAAGGTTTTGGGAAGATGCGATCCGGAAAGTGGCGAATGCCCATGGGATGGAACTCAGGGTCGTTGAACAACTCACCGAGACGTCGCAATCGCTGACGAGACTCCTGTACGATTACAATCAGACCGCGCGCGATATGGGCTACGAAGAGCTTTATACATGGGATTATGCCGATAAGTTTCTTCATAATTATGCGGCTTTTCACGATAATCGATCATATGATGTTCAACGTGAGGTAATGCTTTCTAACGATCATAAAACCGAGGCCTTTGATAAGAATGTCACCGAGCGCATCGATGAATCCGATCCGATTTTCTGGACCGTGCGAATGGGGGATGTTGCTGAGCGAGATTCGTATGGTAATGAAATTGCCCTAAGTTCCGAGCATAACGGACACATGCGGCTCATCATTGGCTATAACGAAGAGCGCGGCGAGGTTCTTTACTCCGACAGTTGGGGCGAGGGACATGAGCTTAAACGTATGAATGCCGCAGACGCCCTGTCGATCACTACGGCAATGTCCTATTTGGCGGATTGATCCGGTTGAAAAACGGGTGCCCGTTTGGTACAATACGTGACGATTATTGCTTATATTAGGAGGAGCATTGTGTTTAAGCTTATATTGTCCGTAGTATCGGGCCTCTGTTGCCTGAGTGTTTTTGCGAGTGAAGTCGCCTTTGTCAATGCCGATTCCGACTGCGATCTCAGTAAGCCCGGGAACTGGGACGGCGGTGAGCTGCCCACCGGCAGCACGGTGACTGGCGTCGTCAATGTCGCCACCTACGGTACGAGTTATACCGTTGGGTCGAATGCCGAGATCAGCGGCATCAAGTTCAGCAACGCCTCTTCGAAGGTGACGATCGGCGGCGAGGGCGTGCTTACGCTCGGTGCCAGCGGGCTTACGCTCGATTCGACCGGCGGCCTGAGAATCGATGCGAAACTCGCCACGTCCGCCGCGCAGACCTGGAATTTCGGTGGCGGCGAAGTGAATACTTATAACACGATTGCCGGTACGTCCACACTTACGCTCAAAAATGCGTCATTCATCCATTTCCGTAAGGCGCCGAACTACGGCGGAGAGATCTATTCCTGTGTCAAGATCAAGTATTATGAGCCAGGAGCGTTTTGCAACACCTTCTCAACTCCTTCTTCTCCGATTCCCGAGTCGCGCATTTACTTTATGATCACTGGCAATGTCGAGGTTGCTTTCTCGACGCTTTTTCAGGGCAAGAAATATGTCAACGGCGCGTGGGATCCGAACACCGAATGGGTGCGCCGCGATTCGACACCGACAACGGAGGGTTTCGGGCGCCTCGTTCTTGATGACGGCACGTTCAAGCCAGGTGGCGTCGGGTTCTCGATGAGCTGCGGCTATGTTCGCCAGACCGGTGGCCTGATGGACTGCACTTCGGCATGGGGCCCATTCGTCGGTGACTATCATGCCTATTCACCGACTGGATACGGATGGGGTGGCGCCTCGGTGGCGTACTATATGCAGGGCGGCAACCTTACCGGTCGCCAGGTCTTTCTTGGTATGTACTATAATGTCACCACTAAGCCAGCGCTCTTCGAGCAGACCGGTGGCGCGGTAACGGTTTCGCGTGTGGCAATCGGCGCCGGAAATCAGTCGCATGATGCATCCTTCTCTCAGTATCTGATGGGCGGAGGCACGCTGGACGCCGGAATGACGCGCAATGACACGGAAAGAGCGCTGATCGTATCCGCCTTCGGAGGTCAGGGTTCGAATGCTGGTGCCGTCTATACCCAGACGAACGGTACGACCAAGGCGTATAAATTGCAGTGGGGCTCGGACATTAACTGCCTCGGAAGCGCGGCAACGGCCTCGCTCGGTTATCGCTACGGACTTTTTGAACTTAAGGGTGGGCGCTTTGAGCTCGGTGCCGGTGGCATCTGTAATTCTGCGAGCTGGTGTCGGTCGTATACCAACGCCACTTATTCGATGCAGATGAGCGGTGGCACCTTCGCGCCGCAAACGCAGCAGATCGGACGATACCAGTGGCAGGTGATGCCGTCCGATGACGAGTTCACGGTCGAGACGAAGAATCAATTTACCCAGATCGCGCCAGTTTGGGGACAGGGCACACTCCGCAAGACCGGGTCGAATATGCTCGTACTTTCGGACGCGACGAAGTTCCGCGGCAATCTCAAGGTGGACGAAGGCACGGTGGCGTTCGCCGGCACTGCTTCGGCCACGACAGATGACAGTGGGGCGATTGTCTGGACTGGCGATGATATTGCTGAAAAGAACGATATTGAATATGGCGGTAAGGTGAGTTCGCTCGCCAGCACGGACGGCAAGCATACGTTTGAAAATGCGGCGGTGCCAGCAGGAACGGATCCGTCGTTTTTCGCCTCTAAGGTGACGGTCACCAATGATACTGCTTTTGCCGGGCACAAGTCGTTTCTCCTTCACTGCAACTTCCTCGAGATTCCTGCGGTATCGAATCCGCTCAACGGGGCGACCAACTTCACGATCGTACTCGTCCATCGTTCGAATATGGGCGACTGGACATGCACTGAAAATGGCATCAATTGGCCGTATTCGGCCTCGATTCTCGGCGATCTGGGTGACTGCGTGATTACTCATACTCATACGCGCGAAGGCAATTATTCGTCTACACCGCGACTTGCATTTGGCGCTAATATGAACGGCGGACGGCAGATGATGTCGCAGATGGATTACAATGTGAACGACAACCTCGCGCATGTGGCGATCGTCTCGTATTCCAACAATTTCGTTCGGGTTATCGTTGACGGCTATACGACCAACCATCTTGCCGCGACGGCCACGGCGCTATCGCACTGGAAACGCTTTGTGAATCGTCCGCTCTGGCTTGGCGGCAACAAGTCAACCGCTTACACGCATGGCAACCAGGTCTGCAAGGATACGCGAATCGCAGAACTTCGAATCTATCCCGAGCGGGCGCTGAGTGAGGTTGAGTGCTACAAGCTTGGCGCGACGCTGTCGAAGAAATACGGCATCAATGAGTCCGGCTTCGTGCGTTATTGCACCAAGGGCGGAGATTACAAGACGGCGTCCGCCCCCGCTACTCCGGCGGAAACGGCATACGAGTGGGATGCCGATGATCTCAATGACAGCGAGGATGGCACGAAGATCGCGAGCTGGAAGACGAAGGATGGCACGACCGCCGATGCTAACACGAACGATGGAAACTTGTGGGTGAAGAATCAAGGTCACGGACCGTATCTCGTGAAGAATGCGATCAATGGACATTCGGCGTTGAAATTCGTCCGTTCCGAGTATACGGGCCTCGCGCTTTCCTCGGCGAACAATCCGTTGTCCGGGCTTAAGGACTTTGCTCTCGTCGTGGTTTTCCGCACCGCTGAGAACAATCTTCTCGGCAAAGGCACTTATGGGGCGTCCGAAAAGGACGTTTCCGGTGACGGCATCATCGGCATGCGCACCTACGGTTGGGCGCCGAACGATCCTGGCATTACGCTTCATTCCTATGGACGACTGATGGCGGCGTGGGCCTGCGATAAATACACCTATTCGGCGAGACCGCTTTTCGTCAACGACAACATGCCGCACGTGGCGGTACTGTCGCGGGACGGCACGAGCGGCAAGTACGAGTGGATGGTTGATGGCGTCCGGGTGGCCAGCGGCAATTCGGATTCGACTACGGTGACTTCCGGTTATGTGTTCCAATTCGGCGTACTTTGCGA
Organism: Verrucomicrobia bacterium UBA1727; assembly: GCA_002315875.1. Taxonomy (GTDB): domain Bacteria; phylum Verrucomicrobiota; class Kiritimatiellia; order RFP12; family UBA1067; genus UBA1067. Next base: position 4,201 of record DCIL01000050.1, read on the forward strand.
TCAGCAATATGGCTTCTATGAAGGTGAGATTGCGGCGGCGCGTGTCTACCAGCGAGCGCTCACTCACGGTGAAATGAGCGAAATCTGCGAATATTATGCTCATAAGTACGGCTTCATGAGCCGCGGACAGGTGGCGGAGACGGCGGAAACGGTCAAGGCGATTGGCCTCGGCGCGACTAACGTCACGATTGCTGCCGGCGCGACGCTCAGGTTGCCGAACGCGGCCACGGTTCCGTACACGATCGGGAAGGGGGTTACGCTTTCCGGTGAGGGAACGGTTGAGGGCAAGGTGCGCTATGGCGAGAATTCGGTTTACGATCTGACGCTTACGATTCCGACAATCGAAAAGCTTGAGCTTAAGGATTGTACCGTCAAGGCGGACGAAGACGCTGCGGACGGAGCCAATATCACTTCGGTCAGCGGCACGATCACGATCGATCCTGCTGCGGTGATGGCGAAGGGCAAGGCGAAGAATCCGGTATTGACCAATGTCGCTCCGGGGGTGGTCGATAGCGGGACGGTCTTTGAAGTCAAGGACGGCGATCCGCGCTTCATCTACGGCGAATACGATGCCGACTCGCGCAGTATTCGCATCCGCCGCCGCTTCAGCACGGTAATCATCCTGCGGTAGTTTGTTTCGGGTAGTGGGTTTTGATATAATACGCGGACAAATTCAAAATTGGAGAAGAAATGGGACAGTTAGAAGAATCGTCGGAACTCACACTTGATTTCACCAAGCTCGAAAAGGTTGGCGCGCAGGTCGCTGACAGCCGCGCAAAGGGCGTTGAGATTGATCCGGGAGTGATTCCGGTCGCCGTGCAGAATGCCGATACCAAGGAGGTAATCCTCGTCGCCTACACCAACGAGTATGCGATGAAGGAAAGTTTCGCTAAGAAGAAACTAATCCTCTGGTCCACCAGCCGCAACAAGCTCTGGTTCAAGGGCGAGACGAGTGGTGAGACGTTTGACCTTTTGGAGGCGTATGTCAACTGCGAGCAGAATTCGCTTCTCTACATTGTGCGTCCCTGCCGCGGCGGCATCTGCCACACGAAGAATCAATCCGGCGCCCCTCGCAATTGCTATTATCGCAAGATTGATTTCGATACGCTCAAGCTCACGTTTGTCGATCCGTAATCGGGAGGGGATGAGATGAAGCGTTCGGAGTTGGAGGATCAGATCCGCGAAGTGATCCTTTCGTCCGTCGAGGTCGATGGACTCACGGCGGCGGACATTCCTGCGGACGTTCCGCTTTTCGGCGAAGGAGTCGGACTCGATTCGATTGACGCCTTGGAAATCGGAGCGGCGCTCAGGCGGAAGTTTCAAGTGAAATTCAAGGCGAATTCCGATGAGAACCGTGCGCATTTCCGCACCGTGGCTACTCTTGCGGATTTCATCGCCGCCAATGCTGGCATCGTGATGGAGGATTGATCATGGACAAGCAGCAGGTTTTTGACAGGATTGCCGAGGTGTTGGTGTCCGAATTCGAGATTGACCGCGCCAAGCTCGTTCCTGAAGCGAAGCTCTTTGAAGATCTTGATCTCGATTCGATTGATGCGGTCGATCTGGTGGTGCGCATCCAGTCCGAAACCGGCATCAAGGTCAAGGCCGAGGATTTCAAATCGATCCGCACTTTGGGTGATGTCGCCGAGGTTATAGCTCGTCTGATTTCCGAGCAGCGGTGATGAAACTCGCGATTCGAATCGCGTTAGGGCTTTCGCTCGTTTGGCTCATATATTTCGCCAAGGCGCACGTTGCGTTCAGGTTTTATCCAGTGGCGATGAACCTGATCTTCTTCTTTCTGTTCGCCCTGTCGCTGTTTCGGACGCCTCTCGTGGAGATTTTCGCAAGGCGTATGGGCGAGCGCCTTGACGCGCGCGGCATCGTCTATTGCCGAAAGGTCACGCTCGCCTGGGTCGTGTTTCTGTTTCTGAACACCAGTGTTTCTCTCGCCACGGTATTCCTTTCGCGCGAACTTTGGGCGATCTACAACGGGTGCGTGAGTTATGTTCTGATGGGACTGATGTTTGCGGTCGAATTCTTCGTCCGCAGAAGGGTGCGCCATGACTGAAGTGCATTTTGGCACGTCTGGCTCGACGGGGGAGTCGAAACTAATCGTCCGCAGCGAAGAACAGCTGCAGCAGGACGCGGCCGGGCTTGTCCGTGCCTTTCCCGAGATCTGGGCTTCAGCGCCGACAGTAGTCGCCTCGATTCGTCCCGAACACATGTATGGCGCCTTGTGGCGCGTCCGCGCACCGGCGATTGCCGGATCAAAGGTCGATCCGATTGTGGCGTTTTCGGTTGAAGAGCTGATTGCCGCGCGGAAACAGTACGGATCTTTTCTCTTCGTGACGACGCCGTCCTTTCTTGAGAAGGCGCTCTTGCATGATGATTTTTCCTCGTTGCGCGGCGCTTTTGTCGCAGTGGTCATCTCGGGCGCTCCGCTCCGCAAGGAGACCGCGCTTCAGGTGCATGCGGTTGTCGGGGTGTGTCCGCTTGAGATCTATGGCTCGACCGAGACGGGAACCGTCGCCTGGCGCAGGCGTGTGGACGGCGACGATTGTCAGTTGATGGACGGAGTAGAGGCGCGGCGAACGGAGGACGGACGGTTGGAAGTCGTCTCGCCGTACGCGATGACGAGTCCGTTCGTGATGAATGATTTGGTGGAGTTCGTCTCACCGCGGCGTTTTCAGTTGCTCGGACGCGCTGATAGGCAAGTCAAGATTCTTGAGAAATACGTGTCGCTCGGAGCGATTGAATCGGCATTCTCAGCTCATCCGTTCGTGGAGCGGGTTCGTGTCGAAGCGTTCGGGGACGGCGTGCCGCGTCTCGGAGCGCTCATCGTGCTTTCGCGTGCAGGCGTCGCTGAGCTCGTCCGCGGCACTTTTGCCGGACTTTGCGGACGCTTCAGAGAGGATCTGCGCGACGCGGTCGGAGACCATGCCTTCCCGCGGCGGATTCGTTTTGTTCGAGAATTTCCGTCCAATGAGCAGGGCAAGACAACCGTAGCCGCAGTGCGTGCCGCGCTCGGCGCGTGGTGCCGCGAGCCGGTGGTGACCGACTGGCGGCTTTCCGGAAACGAGCTTAAGGCGAAATTTGTTTTTCCGCCGGACACTGAATGCTTTAGCGGACACTTCCCAGGGTTTCCGATCCTTCCTGGAGTAGCGCAGCTGTATTTCCTTCGTCATTTCGCGAAGCAGGCGTTTCGGGATTTTCCCGATGTCGCCACCTACAGGAAGCTCAAGTTCCAGAAGATCGTATTGCCCTCGCGCGAGATCGAGCTGGAAGTGGTCCGTCGCGACTCTGAATTCACGTTTGCCTTCAAGGGCGAGACGGGCAATTGCTCTTCCGGAATTGTCACGGAGACGCAGAAATGATCATCCTTTTGGCATCGGCGGTAATGGCTTTGCGAATGGCGCTCGGATCCGACGCGGATTGGACGATGGAGCGTCAGCTCAAGGGCTCGGATAGGATGCTGGTATCGTCCGGCACCGTGCATTGCGCGATGGGTACGGGCATCGTATGGAAGACCACGTTCCCGTTTGAGTCGTCCGTCACCATGACCACCAATTCTATGGTCTTTGTCGATGAGGACGGCACCCGCGTAAAACCGCTTTCCGATCTTCCGTATTATGCGGAAATCCGCGAACGCACCGATGCCTTCGCGGCGGGGAATGAAAAGGCGTTCGAGGGGATTTTCGATCTCACTCGCGAAGAGCGTGAAGACGGTGGATGGAAACTCGTCTTCGAGCCGGAGTTTTCGAAGATGAAGATGTTGGTGCGGTCCGTCGAGATTACCGGTGCCGCGTTGCCGACCAACGTCGTGATGCAGGCGGGCGACGGAAGCGTTTCGAAAATTTCCTTCCGGGAGAAGGCGCATGCTCGCTAATCTCCTGTTGGCGACACTGGCCTTCGCCTTTACGATCAAGACGTCAATTTACGATATGGTCGGCATGTCGTCCACCGAGGCGATGTCCGAACTTCGGTCGGGTACGGACGATAAGGTCGTGTTGATCTGCACCTCGTCGAAGGCGGAGCGCTCACGCCAGGTGGTGATGGACTTTCTCAAGGCGCTGCCAATGGAATACGTCCTGTCCGAGGATCGCGATTCGCTGCCTGATGCTTCGCTTTTAGCGGACAAGGTGTGTCATGAGGATGCGGAGCTGCTCAGCACGAAGGAAGGGCGCGCGAAGATCGCGAAGAAGGCAATCCGTCGCTACGTCTCGTCTCCAATGCCGCCCATGTTCAGTCCCGCCGAAGATCCGTTCTGCCTTAAGGAACGCTTCCTTGCCTCGCTCGCTTCGGATAGAGTGGCCATACAAACTTTCACGCTGCCGCCTGCAGTCGTGGGAGACATCGACCGACTGATAGACGTGGTGGACGATCTGCGCGGCAGAATCGCCGCGGCGAATGCCGCGAGTGCGGGCGGCAGCGAGTTCGTGCTGTCGATGACCGGCGTACCTGTCCATACTGCGATTACCGCCGGCGAATGTCGGCGGCAGATCGGATATCTTACCTGGTTTTCGCTTGCCTTCATCGCCTTGCTGTCCGTCTTCGTCTTCAGGTCCGTAAAGTGGATTCCGCTTTTGGCGCTCTCGCTCGCCGTTTCGTGTCTCGCGGGCGCCGCGGCGCTCTTTCTCTGTTTCGATTCGGTGCATCTGATGACGCTCGTATTCGGCACGACCGTTCTTGGACTCGTCATCGATTACTCTTTTCACTGGTTGCTTTCTCCGAAGCGCGATTCGGCACTTCGCCGGAATCTCGTCGTGTCCTGGCTTACTACTGAGATTTCGCTTCTGCCGCTCATCCTGTCCACCCTGCCGGTGCTGCGTCAGACCGCGGTTTTTCTCGCAGTGGCCTTGGCGGCGGCATTGGCTTTCGTGTTGCTCGCTTATCCGAAGAAGACGAAAGCGATTACTTTTCCCCTATTAACTTTTCCCCTATTAACTTTTTCCCTTTTCCTTTTTCCTTTTTCCTTTCTTCACGGTTGTTCTCCCGTCCAAACTAATCCCGCGTCCATCTATCATTCGCCGGAGGAACTTGCGGCGGCGGATCGGATGCTTGCGGAGAAGTGGATGACAGGGGCGGGCGCGTCGGAGGATATTGCGAAATTGTATGCGGAGCAAGGAGAGAAGGTCAAGGCAGCGCTCGGACTCAAGGAAATCAGGTTCGTCCGTCCTGTCGCCGCGAAAGGTCCGCGGCAGCAACTCGAGAAATTGCTGAACGAACTTACGAGGGAGACGCTAGAGCGACTTTCGGTTGCGCTCGTCATGATGTTCTTCGCATTGCTTTTCTTTTTCAGAAGGCGAGCCGTCCGCACCTTCTTGCCGTCCGCTCTCGCCTTGGGAGCGATGTTTGCGATCGTTCTTCTTAGCGAGGGCGTAGTCAATCTCTTCCATTTGCTGGCAATGTTTCTATTGGCGGGAATGAGTATTGATTATACCGTCTTCCTTCATAACGGAGGCAAGGAGGCAAGAAGACCTGCCGCCTGTTCGCTCTTCACTTCGATGGCTGGCTTCGGGGCGCTCTATTTCGTTTCCTTCCCCGTAGTCAGTGCCTTCGGACTTGTCCTCGGCCTCGGCCTGCCGCTTTCCTTCGTGCTGGCGCTGGCGCTCGCTCCGCGGTTGCCCAAGGACGAGGAATCGGTAGAGAAGGCGGTCTCGCCGATTGGACTTGAAATTCTCTTTCTCGTCTATCGCCTGTTCGGATTGTCTTTCCTGCATGGTTGTGCTGCCGCGGTCGGTGCGACGATATGGTGCTGTTCTGGAAGCGTCCGCAGTTCTTCGCCGCGGCTTAGAAAGGTTATCAACTTCACGCGTTCACTGGCGGACAAGCTCGTGGTGATGGCGGGAGGACGTCGTTTGCCCAAGGTGGTTGCCGAGGGATCGGAAGACGCGCAGGCCTTCATAGCGGACGTTCAATCTGGGAAGGGGGTGTTCGTCTTGTCGTCCCACGTCGGCACGATTGAAGTGTTGACGGCGCTCGGTGAATGCAGTCGCACGTTCCACGCTTGGATGGATTTTGATCGAACGGGAGTGTTCAATCGATTCTATCTCAACCATGCGAAGCGCAATCTGGTGGTGATTCATCCGATTTCCGAATTCGGAATGGGGACGGTTTTCGAGGCGGGAGATTACATTGACGGCGGTGATTGTCTTCTGATGGCGGGAGATCGCGGGGACGGAGCTTTTAGCTTTGCCGCGGCGTTTGATCATCCGATATATTTCGTATCTTGTATCGCCGAGCGTGATGGACACTACAAGGTGGTCGTCCATCGATTGCCGCAAGAGCGCAAGGCGATGAAGAACAAGTACGACGAGATCCTCAGCTCTCTGATTGCGATTTATCCCGAACAACATTACGTCTGGAATGACAATAAATGATATAATACGTCGTACTGTATTGTAGTTCACTCAACCACAAATAAAGAAAGGAAATACAAAATGAAGAAACTAATCGTTATGGCGGGCGCAATTGCGCTTGGTTTTGCGGCTAACGCCGGTGATTGCTGGTGGAGCTGGTGGGTCGGTGATGACAAGGCGGACAAGGAACTTTCCGGCTGTCAGCTCGGCATCGCCTGTGAGTGCAAGACGATGAACGGCGCCCAGGTCTCGCTTCTCTGGAACCGTGCAGAGAACTATCGCGGCGGTTGCCAGTTCGCGTCCGGTTACAACAATGTCAACAAGTTCGTCAATGGTCCGCAGATCGCGGTCGTCAACATTGCCCGCGAAGGCGCGGCGCTGCAGTTCGGTCTGCTGAACTGGAACAAGAAGGGCTTCCTGCCGTTCTTCCCGTTCTTCAACTTCTCGACGAAGATGTTCGGCGATCGCAACAAGTGAGTTGTTGCGTCCTCACTGAGTTGGGCATCGTCTCGGCTCTCGGCTGCGGTCGGGACGAGACGATGCGCAATCTTGCCACCGGGGTTTCGCCAGGCATGAAGCCGATCGCGTTGTCCGGCGGTGAGGTTTCAGTTTTCGGTTTTGCGTGCGGATGGGACGCCTCGCGTCCGTCCGCACTTGTCGATAGTGAGACGCGCGTGGGCGCGTTGCTCGATGCGGCGATGGCGCAGTTGGATATGGAGCGACTTTCCCAGGAGGTCGATCCGAAGCGTGTCGGTGCGGTGATAGGTACGAGCAATTCCACGATGGAGGAATTTACCGATAATCCGGACAAGATCGACATGGCCTATCCCGCTGAACGCCTTCGCGACAAGTGGGGCGTGAAGGGTCCTTCCTGGAGCGTTTCCACCGCCTGTTCCTCGAGTGCGAAGGTCTTCGCCTCGGCGCGGATGTTGCTTGAAAACGACGTTTGCGACGCGGTGGTGGTCGGTGGAGTCGATGCCTTCACGCGGACGGTCGTGGAGGGTTTTCATTCGCTGGAGGCGCTTTCGCCGCGGCTCTGCCGTCCGTGTGCCGCCGATCGTGACGGCATCAATCTTGGTGAAGGTGCCGCGTTGTTTATTCTGCGGCGGGCGAAGGATGTTGCTTCCGCTTCGGCTGATCGGCGTTCTGAGGTCTGTCTGCTGGGGGTTGGCGAAAGCAGTGACGCCTATCATCTAACCGCTCCCGATCCAGAAGGCAAGGGCGCGGAAAGGTCTATGCGTGCGGCGCTGGACGATGCCGGCCTGAGACCGAGCGATATCGGTTTCGTCAATCTTCATGGTACCGGCACGACGTACAACGACTCGATGGAGCTTGCCGCGGTAGAAAGGGTCTTTGGTAGCGGAATCTGCCGCTTTTCAACGAAGCCGCTCACGGGACACTGCCTCGGTGCCGCGGGCGCGGTTGAGGCCGGACTTTGTTGGCTGGGTTTGCGCAGCCGCTCATCGTCCTGTTCGGTTCTTTCCAATTCCTTTGCGTTCGGTGGCAGTAACGCGAGCGTGATACTTGGAGTACAGGAGGCCTGATGACGAACGAGCTTCCAATCTCCGAATTGCTGCCGCAGGCCGAGCCGATGGTGCTCTTGAGCGGTTACGAACTTACGGACAATCCGCATTCGGTGAAATCATTTGTGGAGATCACGGAGCGTTCGCCGTTCTTTGAAATCGAGGCGGACGGCGTGCCTTCCTGTGTCGCCCTCGAATACATGGCTCAGACGATGGCGCTTCTTGTCGGTCTTACTCGCAAGGCGAAAGGTCTTCCGCCGCAGATTGGCTTCGTGTTGGGATCGCGCAAGTTGGAAACGTTCATTCCGTTTTTCAAGAGGGGTGAGCGATATGAGGTTGTGGCGACTTGTACTTACGAGGATGAATCTTTTGGAAGCTTTGATTGTGAAGTGATCAGGCCAGACGGCACATGCGCCGCGAAGGCGACGATGACGGCGTTTCAACCAGAGGGCGAAATGACGATGGAGAAACTTAAGGCCTATGAATAAGTATGTTATAGTCACCGGATCGAGCCGCGGCATCGGTAAGGCGATTGCCGAACGGCTGACGGCGGACGGCTTCAGGGTCGTGACGCATTCCGTGAAGTCCGGCGGAACCGATTTGCAGTTCGACATTGCGGACCGCGAGGCGGCCAAGGCGGCGCTGGAGAAGTGGATTGCCGAGAATGGGGCGCCTTACGGAGTGGTGCTCAATGCCGGTATTGCGGACGATGCACCGTTCCCTGGGATGGAGGAGTCGCAGTGGGATCGCGTGCTGAGCGCCGACCTTGATGGATTTTTCAATGTTCTTAAACCTCTGGTGCTGCCGATGGTGCAGGCGAGGGCGGGCGGACGAATCGTCGCCGTCTCGTCCATCTCGGGCGTGATTGGCAATCGCGGACAAGTCAATTATTCTGCCGCGAAGGCGGGAATCATCGGTGCGGCGAAGGCTCTGGCGGTGGAACTCGCGAAAAGAAAGATCACTGTCAACTGCGTGGCACCGGGCGTGATTGAGACCGAGATGATTGACGGCATCTTCGCCGAGGAGGTGATGAAGGCGATTCCGATGAAGCGCTTCGGACGTCCCGATGAAGTCGCCGCGGCAGTTTCGTATTTGTTTTCTGAGGGTGCGGCGTATGTGACGCGCCAGGTATTGCAGGTGAACGGAGGAATGTTCTGATGCGTCGGGTGGTGATTACTGGAATGGGCATCGTCAGTTCGCTCGGACACACGGTCGATGCGGCGTTCGAACGGCTGAAGAGATTGGAGAACTGCGTGCGACGATCGGATGACCTTGCCGGTTACAAGGGACTCCAATCCTGTCTCTGGGCGCCGTGCGGCTGGACGCGTCCCGAACGCTACACGCGCAAGGTTGTGCGGACGATGAGTCCCGTTTCGGAAATGGCGCTGGACGCCACCGAGCAGGCGCTTGCGCAGGCGGGACTCGCAGATGATCCGGTTCTCAAAGGGGGACGCTGCGGCGTTGCTTACGGTTCGTGTTCTGGCGGAGTGGCGGCGAATGCCGACTTCCTTTCCATCCTCCAGAATCGCGAAGTGCGCAATGTAACGAGCGGCACTTACATCAAGATGATGCCGCAGACCTGTGCCGTTAATCTTTCGGTGCATTTCGGCACGACGGGACGACTTCTTCCGACGGGCACGGCCTGCACTTCCGGATCGCTCGCGATCGGCGAGGCGTATGAGCAGATTCGCTACGGACTCCAGGACGTGATGATTGCCGGCGGTGCGGAGGAGTTTTCGGTTACCCAAGTTGCGGTCTTCGATACGCTCTTCGCCACTTCGCGGCGAAATGATTCACCCGAAACGACTCCGAGGGCGTTTGATGTCAATCGCGATGGACTCGTCATCGGCGACGGCGCGGCTACACTTGTTCTCGAGGAGCGTGAACATGCGCTTGCGCGCGGAGCGTCCATCCTCGCCGAAGTCGTCGGCTTTGGAATGAATACCGACGGACGTCACGTCACTCAACCGAATGCCGAGACCATGGCGATTGCGCTCAAGCTGGCACTGACGGACGCTGCAATCGATCCGTCCGCCATCGGCTATGTGAATGCCCACGGCACGGCAACCGATCTCGGCGATATCGCTGAAGGCACCGCGACATCATTCGTCTTCGGCTCGGCGAGACCTTCGGTTTCGACAATCAAAAGCTACACCGGACACACCCTCGGTGCCTGCGGAGCGATCGAAGCGGCGATGTCCGTCGAGATGATGCGCCACGGATGGTTTGCGCCGAATCTGAATCTCGCCGATGTGGATTCGCGTTGCGGCGACAATGATTTCATCCGTGGCGAGGGACGCGCTCTCGACACCGAATACGTGATGAGTAACAACTTCGCCTTTGGCGGAGTCAACACGTCGGTGGTGTTTAAGAAGGGTTGAGAAAGTTGAGAGGGTTGAGAGGTTGGTGAAGAAGGTCAAGATATTGGCGCGGAAGCAGTTGAAGCCGGGAGAGACACCTGACGTGGGGTTTGTTCCGCCGATGCAGCGCCGGCGACTTTCTCCTTTGCAGAAGATCTTCTTTCATCTGGCGAATTTCGAGGGCCTGCCGAGTCCGCGGCGCATCGTGTTCGCGAGTCGTGACGGCGAGGATACGCTCACGCGGCGGATTGTCGAGGACTTCCAGCTGGACGGCACCGTCTCGCCCAATCGGTTCAGCACTTCCGTTTACAATGCCGCGCCTGGTCTTTGGAGCGTCTTCGCGAAGAACGATGCACCGTACACTGCGGTGGCGGCGGGACGCGATACGGTTAGGTGTGGACTTCTCGAGGCGTTGCTGCCGGCCGTGACACCGACGCTTTTCGTCTATGCCGAAGAGACCGACGGCGGACATGGCTTTTCCTTCCTTTATGGGTTTGAAGCTGATTAGCGTTCTACGTGGCGCGGCGTCTTGTGCGCTGTTTGCGCTTTTCGGACTGGGCGCAATCGTCCTTTCGCCGCTGATGCTTTTGCTTGGAAAACTCGAACGATGTCAGCCCGTCGTGCGCGTCGCCTGGACCATGATCGCCTGGCTCTTCGTCCATCTCGGACTCATCCGCGTCGATCGCGGCAACTTGTCCACCTACCGCGGCACGATTCTGGCCGTCAATCATCCCTCGCTGATCGATGTCGTGCTAATTACCGTCATCGTGCCACGGCTTCTGAGTGTCGCCAAGCGGGCGGTGGGACGCAATCCCTTCATGGGAATAGTAGCGCGTTCGGTGGCGATTCCCGGTGGCGCTGAAAATCTGGACGTGGCCGCGTCGTATTTGCGGAAGGGATGGAATGTGCTGGTGTTTCCCGAAGGGACGCGCTCGCCTGTCGTGGAAACTGACAGCAAGGCCATGCATCCGTTCAAGCGCGGAACCGCGCAGCTCGCCTTGCGCACCGGCGCGCCGGTCGTCTGTGTGGGGTTGCGCCTTTCTCGGCGAATTCTTGCGAAGGGACAGCCGCCTTGGGATCTCGGTTCGTCCCCGGTGGATTTCGTCTTCCGTGCCGACGCTCCGACGGTGGAGCGTCCTCGTGACGGCGAATCGCTCCACGCGGCGGCCTGCCGCGTGACGGAGGCGATGAAGGCACGCATCAGGGGACTTATTGCATGATCGCGTCCTTCGCAGTCGTCGTTCCCGTTTACAATCCCGAGCCAGGGCTGTTACCGCTTTGTGAGGAACTCGTTCGGGAATTTCCAACGGTAATTGTCGTTGATGATGGAAGCACAGTTGAAATTGAGGCCTTTGACGGTCTGCCGAGTGACGTTGTGCGGCTAAGCCACGAGGTGAACCGCGGCAAGGGAAGGGCGATGAAGACGGCGATGGAATGGATTCGCGATCATCGTCCTAATCTCGAGGGAGTTGTGTTTGTCGATGGCGACGGACAGCATCTCGTGCGCGATGCGGTTGCGGTGGCGGAGTCGTGTGAGAAGGCGGACCAGGTGACGTTCGGAGTTCGCGATTTCTCCTTGAAGCGCGTTCCTTTTCGTTCCTGGTGGGGGAATCGGTGGACTTCGATAGAGGTCTGGTTGTTGTTCGGTTATCGTGATCTCGACACGCAGACCGGTCTTAGGGCGATTCCGAAACGGCTTCTTGGCGAATTGCTTGCACTCAAGGGCGAGCGTTTCGAGTATGAGGCGGGCTGGTTTGGACTTCTTCATCGACTGAAAGAAGGCATTGCCAAGGTGCCGATATCCACGGTCTATCACGATTCCAACCGCGCTTCGCATTTCCGTCCGCTCCGCGACACGCTACTGACGCAAAAGGCACTATTCGGTTGGACTTGATGATGCCGTTTATGGTATAATACGCGAAATTTTTTAAACATAATAAGGATTAACATGCAAACAGCAGTACTCGGTCAAGGGCTGGTGTTGATGATTGCCGGAATGGGCATCGTCTACACCTTCCTGTCGGTTCTCATTCTCGTCACCAAGGTGTCGATGAAGGGGCTTTCAAAGTTCGATTCAATTCTTCCGCAGGAGGCGCCGAAGAAGAAGCCCGCGGCGAAGGTCGGCAATGACGACGAGAATGTCGCGCTCGCGATTGCGGTGGCGCTGGGGTAAGAAGTTCGAGTGCGAGCTCGAGTTCGAGAAAGGAAGATTAAATTTCTAACGTCCGCTCTCGAACTCCAACTCGAACTAAATCAATTCAACAACTAAGGAAAATCAAAATGGCTAAGAAAAACGTAAAGTTCATGCTCA
>DCIL01000050.1:16891-17096 GCA_002315875.1 Verrucomicrobia bacterium UBA1727
GCTGCTACTTCTACTGCCAGGAAGATGCGTTCGATGTGATGGACAAGTTCCGCAAGGCGGCTCCCGAGGCCGATCTGCAGACCCTCTCCCGCGGCGTGAATGTCGTCGGTCTCGAGTCGCAGAGTTCCGACATGATCAAGCTCCACGCCGACATGTTCAAGAAGCACGGCATGAGCTCGATCCGCAACTTCGATGCGCTCAATGA
>DCIL01000031.1:0-31552 GCA_002315875.1 Verrucomicrobia bacterium UBA1727
GATTTCAAATGCGACACGCCTGTGTAGAAAAGCGTTTGGGTCATTACGGCGGGTGATTATGATATAATACGCCTTAATGTTCGGACGGATAGATTATCGCACGATTCTAGTCGGTGTTGCGCTGTTGGCAATGGCTTTCGGCTATCGTACGATGTTTCTCGATCACGTACCGGTCGCTTGGGCGAATCCGGCCGAGGATATGTCGTTTGCCTGGTTCGTTCCTATCTTCTCGCTCTATGTTCTTTATCGCGAACGCAAAGGGATTCTTGAATCAGTCGGTGAGCCGTCCGCTTGGGGACTTCTGCCGCTTGCATTTTTTCTGCTGATTGGTTTCCTCGGCATTCGCGGACATCAGGTACGCTTCGAGATTCTCGGTTTCGCGGGTTTGATTTTCTCCCTTGCCTGGTCGTTCTATGGTTCTCGCACTGCGTGGCGTTTGGCCTTTCCCTGTGCGTTTCTTCTCTTCTGCATGCCGCTCGCGACATTTCTCGATGTGGTTACCGTTCACCTCCGCCTGATGTCGGTTTCGGTCGCCTATGGAGTGGCGAAGGGATTGGGACTTGAGATCGTCCGTCAGGGCACTATGCTCACCTCGCCGACCGGGGCTTTTTCGATTGATGTGGCAAGTCCGTGCAGCGGCATTCGTTCGCTCTTCGCCATGATGGCGCTTACTGCAGGTTATGCCTATTTCAATCAGCCGACCTGGTTGCGCCGCGGAATCCTCTTTGCGCTTTCGATCCCGTTGGCGGTGATCGGCAATGTTATTCGGATTCTTACGATCGTGCTGATCGCCGTAACCTGCGATGCTGAATTTGCGACTGGTTTCTATCATGACTATTCCGGATACGTCGTCTTCATCGTCGCGGTTTCGCTGATGGTGGCGTGCGGCGGTGCGATCAATTTCTTTTCAGACAGGATGATGAGGAAATGGCAGCGGAACTGACACCGATGATGAGGCAGTATCTCGCGATCAAGCGCGAGGTGCCGGCGGGCGCGATTGTGATGTTCCGCCTTGGCGATTTTTACGAGATGTTCGGCGAAGATGCCGTAACGGCCGCGCCGATTCTCGGAGCGACGCTGACCCACCGCGGCGACCAACCGATGTGCGGAGTTCCCTATCACGCGCTCAATACGTACCTTGCGAAACTGATCCGTGCCGGTAAGACCGCAGCGCTTTGCGATCAGGTCGAAGATCCGAAGACCGCGAAGGGACTCGTTCGCCGCGAGGTGACGCGAATCGTCACGCCGGGCACTGTTACCGAAGATGGACTTCTCGACGAGACGGTCAACAATTATGTCGCCGCGGTGTCCGGCATGGGAATAGCCCTACTTGATCTTCCCACCGGCGAATTCACGGTCGAGCAGTTTGATTCCTTTCCCAAACTCGATGAGGCATTGGAGAGGTATCGTCCCGCGGAAATCATCGTATCCGCCAACGCTGTCATGCCGGCGGAACGCGCGGTGAGTCCTGTCGATGCCTGGACCTTCAGCGCCGATGCTGCGCTTGATGCGCTGACGCGTCATTTCGGCGTGGTGTCCATGGATGGTTTCGGCCTTGCCGGTCGCAGCGATTTGATTTCCGCCGCAGGCGCGCTGTTGTATTATGTCGGCACCACACTTCGCCACTCGCTCGGCCACGTGCGTTGTATCCGCCTGCGGCGTAATGATGATGCGCTGGTGTTGGACGCGGGCGTGCTGCGTCACTTGCAGCTGCTGCCGGTGGGGGACGTGAAGCGCGAGGCGACGCTCCTCGGTGTTCTCGATGTCACCCGCACTCCGATGGGAGCGCGCACGATGCGCAACTGGATTGCGCGTCCGCTGGCGCGGTGCGTCGAAGTTAATGCGCGTCTCGATCGGGTGGCGCATTTCGTGGAAGACCGTGCTGCGCTCGCTTCGCTTCGCAACCTGCTGGTTGGGGTTAGGGATGTCGAGCGACTCATCGCGAAGGTTGATTCAGGCCGCGCCAATCCGCGCGATCTTAAGGGACTTGCAACCTCTCTGCGTCCAATCCCCGAAATCATCTCCTGCCACACTTCGCAAACCTCTCAAACTTCTCCTCACCTTATTCCTCAACCTGAGATTGTAGACCTCATAGATCGCTCCATCAGTGAGGATCCGTCGGTCATGCTTACGGACGGCGACTTCATCGCTCCGGGCTATGATGCCGAGCTGGACGAGTTGCGGCGGGTCACGGCAGAGGGACACCAGTGGCTTGCCGAGTTCCAGGCACGCGAGCAGGAGCGGACCGGCGTTGCCAAGCTGAAGGTGAAGTTCGTGCCGGCCTTCGGTTTCATGATCGAGATTCCGAAGTCCTTTGTCTCGCAGGCCCCATCGGATTACATTCGCCGTCAGACGCTTACCACCGGCGAGCGCTATGTCACGCCCGAGCTCAAGGAATACGAGCAGAAGGCGCTCGGCGCCAAGGATCGTGCGGTCGCGATCGAGCAACGGCTTTTTAAGGAGATCCTTCTGACCATAGCGGCGAAGACAGTGGAGATACAGGAAACCGCGCTTGCTCTGGGTGAATTGGACGCTACACTGGCGCTTGCAGACCGCGCCCTTGCAGCTGGATACGTGCGTCCTGTCGTGGACGATTCAGATGTCGTTGAGATTGTCGATGGACGTCATCCGGTGATTGAACAGCTTCCGGACGCCGAACCGTTCGTCCCGAATTCCGCCACGCTCAATACGACGACTGACCAGATCATGCTCATTACCGGTCCCAACATGGCCGGCAAGTCCACCTACATTCGTCAGGTGGCGACGATTGCGATCATGGCGCAGATGGGCTCGTTCGTTCCCGCCGCGTCGATGCGGCTCGGGGTCCTCGATCGTGTCTTCACGCGAATCGGCGCGGGGGACGATCTCGCCCGCGGCAGATCTACCTTCCTCGTCGAGATGCAGGAGACGGCGGACATCCTCAATAACGCGACGCCGCGCTCGCTGATCGTTCTCGACGAAATCGGCCGCGGCACATCGACCTTCGACGGAATATCCATCGCCTGGTCGGTTGCCGAATATCTCCATGGCAAGGCGAGTGCGAAGGCGAAGACGCTTTTTGCGACCCACTATCACGAGCTGACGGATCTTGCGGATACCTTTAGCGGCGTGAAGAACTATACGGTGAAGGTGAAGGAAGAAAACGGTCGCATCGTCTTTCTCCGTCGCATCGTTCCCGGGGTTGCGGAGAAAAGCTTCGGAATCCACGTTGGCGCGATGGCCGGGCTCCCCAAGGAAGTCGTTGATCGTGCTGCAGAAATTCTCAGGAACTTGGAGTCGAATGAGATTGACGTTAACGGCAGCGGCAAGCCGGAAGCTCGGCAAGCGGTCCGCAAGCCCCGCAAACGCCTCTCCGAATATCCAGGACAGATGACCTTCTTCTAATGCCATATGGAACGTAAACTTGCCGTAGGATGGTTTGACAACGAGTCGTTCGTGGGAGCGTGCGCACCGTACGCGGAGCGCATAAAAGAGGTGTACTTCGCCTGGCCGGGGGTTACTGCGAGTCGCCCGATGGACGACTGGACGCCTGCGCGCAGGGAGCAGATTGTCGCAGACCTTAAGTGGGCGAGAGAGAATGGAATCGAACTCGATGCGATATTTAACGCGAGTTGCTACGGAGACATCGCCATTTCCGAGACGCTGGCCGATCATGTGACCCAGATGCTGAACGAGATGGACGCCGCCGGACTCCTTCCCGAACACCTGACGACGACATCACCGTTCATCGCCACGGTCGTCAGGCGGCGATTCCCGTCGTTGAAGATCAGATTCAGCATCAACATGGACATTGCCAGCGAGATCGCACTCAAATACGTTGATGAGCTCTTCGACGGTTTCTATGCAGGCCGCAACGACCATCGGCGGCTCGATTATGTCGCGCGCATGGGGGCATGGGCCCGAGACCACGGCAAGATGATGGGTCTGCAGGCTAATTCCGGATGCCTGCGGAACTGTCCTTTCCACCAGTTTCACAACAATCTTCACGGACACAACCGGATGGGACAGTCAGCGGCGGGCGAGAAATTCGGGTTTTCAGTATTCCGTTGTCGGACTAATTACGAGCGCGGGAACTATGAGGACTTCCTTCGGGCGATTTGGATTCGTCCCGAGGATCTTCCGCTCTACGAACCCCACGTCGGCGTTATCAAGCTGGCGACACGGCGGCATCCGAATCCAGCGAAGATAGTGTCCGCATATGCGATGCGTTCCTATGATGGCGATCTTACCGAGATCATGGATCCGTTTTTCCGATTTCCGATGATTGTGGACAATTATCGCCTGGGTTCATCTCCGCTTTGGCCGGAGGTTCGTGAATGCCGCGATGCCGATAACTGCCGCAACTGCGGAAAGTGCGCGTCTTTGCTGAAGGCCTGCTCGCTGAGTCGCTTCAACGATGAAACGGGAATAACGAAAGAGTTCGTCGGCTTTTTTAAGGGCTGAGGGCTGACCTGCTTTTCCAATTCTCAAGGAATTCTCAAGGAAATCTCAAGAAGTCTTGAGGAATCTCAAGAAATCTTGAGGAATCTTAAGAAACCTTGAGGAATCTCAAGGAATCTTGAGGAATCTCAAGAAATCTTCAGAAACTTGAAGGGTTTTCTTTAGGACTTTTTTGCTTTTGAAATGCCATAATACGCGCACCTTCAGCGAAGAAGGTGGAAAGGTGGTGTTTCAAATGCTGGCAAAATGTTATTCAGGTGCGCTCAACGGTGTTGACGCGATGACAGTCGAGATCGAGGTTTTCTCCTCTCTCGGCACCAATCAGTTCGCAATCGTCGGTTTGCCCGACCAGGCGGTCAAAGAAGCCAAAGATCGAATTCCCCGCGCGCTTCGCTCGTCCGCGCTTGCGCCGCGTAAGGAATACGACATCACGGTCAATCTTGCACCGGCCGATGTGAAGAAAGAGGGTCCAATATACGATCTACCGATTGCGGTTTGTCTGCTCAGGGCGACGTCGGTGATCAAGAACGAGCATCTTGAGGAATATGCGTTCGTTGGCGAACTGGCGCTTTCAGGTGAAGTTCGCCGTGCGCGAGGCGTACTTCCCATTGCGATGGAAATGCGACGCATCGGGCGTCGCGCAATCATCGTTCCGGTTGAGAATGCCAGCGAGGCCTCGGTGGTTCAGGGCATTGATGTAATCCCCGTGCATACGCTTCAAGAGGTTGTCCTTTATCTAAATGGAGAGCGCGATATTGAGCCCTGTCAGACCGACCTTGCCGAAATCGTCGCGTCCGATCGCGAAGGTGGCGATGACTTTGCAGACGTGAAGGGCCAGCAGAGTGCGCGCGATGCAATCGAGATTGCGGTAGCGGGTGGTCACAATCTGCTGATGATTGGCTCGCCTGGCTCGGGCAAGACCATGCTTGCGCGGCGCATCCCGTCGATTCTTCCGCCGCTTACCACTGAGGAGGCGCTGGAGGTGTCGCGCATCCATTCGGTTGCGGGTGCGGCGAAATGCAGCGGCGGGTTTGTCACGAGGCGTCCTTTCCGCGCTCCGCACCACACGGTAAGTTCCATCGGGCTCCTGGGCGGCGGAACCCATCCCGTCCCCGGCGAGGTCTCGCTCGCTCATCGCGGCGTTCTCTTTCTTGACGAATTCGCGGAGTTTCCGCGCACTGCTCTCGAGGTCTTAAGGCAACCGCTCGAAGATGGCCATGTCGTCGTGTCGCGCGCGGCTGCGGCTTATGATTTTCCATCGAAATTCATGCTGGTCGCGGCGATGAATCCGTGTCCATGCGGGTATTCGGGCGATCCAAATCGCGCCTGTCGCTGTTCGAACACGATGATTCTTAAATATCAGAGCCGAATTTCAGGTCCGCTTCTCGATCGCATCGACATCCAGCTCGAGGTGCCGCCGGTGCCGGCGAAGGAACTGCCGCGCATGAAGGGCGGTGAGTCCAGTGCGTTGATTCGCGAACGCGTGCTGGCGGCTCGGGCGCGTCAAAAGGAAAGATATAGGGGCATGCGCGGTGTGGTCACGAATGCCGATGTGAAGAGCCGTGATCTTGTTGATGTGTGTCGTTTGAGTCCGTCCAACGTCGACATGCTGGTGAGATCGATTGAGAGGCTCAATCTCTCGGCGCGCGCCTATGACAAGGTGTTGCGCGTTGCACGCACGATCGCCGATCTCGATTCCTGCGATGCGGTGGAGGAGCGCCATCTGTTCTCCGCTCTGAACTATCGCAAGCTTGATTCCGAAGAGAATACTCCCTTTGTGTGATACAAACCCAAACCAAAAAGAAAGGAAAGAAACCATGAACGAAAACAACATAACGAATAACGATCGCATCATGCGATTCCGTCCGCGTCTCGCGTTCTATCATCCGAACGCAAAGGGCACGGGCGGTGCAGTGAAATTCGAGCTGATTCCGGCCTATGAAGACCGTGACGGCTGCATCATGATGACAGTTGCGAATCAGGCGACTGTCGGTGACCTGCGGGCGCAGGTGCCGGTGTATCCGCGGTTCGATTGGGAGAAGAGCGTCACGGTGAAGCTCGACTTCAATGACCTCTGCAACATGCTGCAGGTCTTCCGCGGCGAATGCGAATCGATCAATGACGGTCGTGGCATGTATCATGCGTCGGCGAATGCCAACACGCGAATCGTCCTTCGTCATCTTCTCGAGCCGGTTCAAGCGTATTCGCTCGAGGTCTATCGCTCGTCCACCAAGGGCGATGACGATCGTCGCACCCACATACTGATCAATCCCACCGAAGCGCTCGGGCTTTGCGAATCGATTGCCGGCTCGATGTCGGCGATCAGTTTCGGGGTGCCGACGACCTTGCCGTCCGACCTCAGGGACTCTGCGGAAGGGAAGCGAGTCGATGCGGCGTAATTGCGAGAACATCGGCGTTCTTCACGGCTCCTGGGGTGAAGAGGTCGTGGTCGAGTATCTGCGCCGTCGCGGGTTCGAGATCATCGATCGCAATTCCACTCCGGTCGTGAGAGATCGCCGACTCGAGATCGACATCGTCGCGTGGGATCGTAGTTCCGACACGATGGTGTTCGTCGAGGTCAAACAGCATGCCACGATGTCGCCTTACGCCAGGCGTATGCGCAGCGTTGACCGGCGCAAGAAGAACAATCTTCGCCGCGCTTGCAACGCCTGGCGTCGGGTGAACAAGTGGCATGGTTCGTTTCGCTTCGACATAGTCGAGGTCTATGGCGTTCCCGGCGGGGGACGTCCGGTGCTCGACCATTTGGAGGACGTGCGGCTGTTCGTGCGTCCCGAAAGATTCGTAAACTGGTCATGAAATAAACGGAGGTAAGGTTATGAAAAAACTCGGTGCTGCTCTTGAAGAGGTGATGAAACAGATTAAGAAGGAATTCGGCGAGATGGCGATTCTTCGTCTTGGCGATTCGTCTGACAAACATGTCAAGGCGATTCCTACGGGGGCGCTCTCGCTCGATCTTGCGCTCGGGGTCGGGGGGCTTCCGCGTGGGCGCATCGTCGAATGTTACGGGCATGAGTCGTCCGGCAAGACGACCCTTGCCCTGCATGTCGTTGCAAATGCGCAGAAGGCAGGCGGAACCGCGGCGTTCATCGATGCAGAGCACGCGCTCGACCCTGGGTACGCGCGCAAGATCGGGGTCGATCTCGACAATCTCATCGTATCCCAGCCCAACAGCGGCGAGGAGGCGCTGACGATCTGCGAGTCGCTCGTGAAGTCAGGGGCGGTCGATGTTGTCGTTGTCGATTCGGTGGCGGCATTGACGCCGCAGGCGGAGATCGACGGCGATATGGGCGACAGTCACGTCGGCCTGCAGGCGCGGCTCATGTCCCAGGCGATGCGCAAACTTACCGCGACCCTCGCGCAAACGGAGACGCTTTGCATCTTCACCAATCAGGTGCGCGAGAAGATAGGCGTGATGTTCGGGAATCCCGAAACAACGCCCGGCGGCAAGGCGCTTAAGTTCTATGCGACCTGTCGCCTTCAGGTGCAGCGTATCGGGGCCATCAAGAACGCGGCGGGCGCGGTGGTCGGTAACCGCACTCGCGTAAAGGTGGTGAAGAACAAGGTCGCCGCGCCTTTTGCGGAGGCCGAGTTCGACATCCTCTATGCCTGCGGCATTTCGCGCGAGGGGTCGATTCTCGATGCGGCGATTGCGCGCGGCATTGTGGAAAAGCGCGGCAGTTGGTTGGCGTATGGCGAGACCCAGCTGGCGCAAGGACAACTTGCGGCGATTGAATTTCTGAAGGAGCATCCAGACATTGCCGAGAAGATAGTAAACGACGTGAAGAACTCGCCTCGCGATGCTGGCGAAGGCAAGATGAAGAAGGTCGCATGAAACCGATGACCGAAAGACACGTCCAGGCGATCTGGTACGATGTCTCGCTTCGTCCCGAACGCCTGTACACGCGGCACGGGAGCGAGGTGAGGGTCCTGAGTCCGGGAGAATGGAATCTCGGACCGGGACCTGACTTTCGCAATGCCGTGCTTGAGGTCGGTCGGGAACATCGCCGGGTTGCTGGAGATGTGGAAATTCACCTCTGTCCATCTGATTGGGACTTCCATCGTCACGGTGCCGATCCGCGATATCGTAATGTGATCGCGCATGTGACCTGGGGGTGTGGTCCCGAGCCATCGACCTTGCCGCCAGGCGCGCTTTCGATCTGGATCGGGCGCTTTGTTACGGCGAATCCCACCTTCTCGTTTGACGCCATTGATCTCATGGCTTATCCGTACGCGAAGTTGCCGACGAGTGAGCGTCCGTGCGAAGGTAGGATAGCGCATGATCCCGACCTCGCGAGGGAGATTCTTTCCGAGGCCGGGAGGCATCGGCTGCGAATGAAGAGCCGGCGGCTCGCGGGGCGGCTTGCCGAGCGGGCGAGCGGCGGTGCGCCGGCGCGGCGGCAGATCTTCTATGAAGAGGTGATGACCGCGCTTGGATATAAGAACAATGCCTCGCAGTTTCGTCACGTCGCCGAGCGTGTGCCGCTGGAGGAACTGCCGCGCGATGAGTCGGGCGCCGAGACAGCGCTTTTGACGGCGGCAACCTTCGAGGAGTGGAATCTATCTTGCAGTAGGCCTCACAATCTTCCAGAGACGCGACTTGCCAATGCAGCAAGGGTCTTTACCGAAACCGAATCGATGGCGCTTATTTCGGCGAGTGACTTCGGCGAGGTGCGGTGTCGCGAGATGGTAGAGACGTTGTGTGGAGGAAGGGAGAGGCGAATGCGATGCATGGGCAGGGGCAGGGCCGCGGCCGTCATCGCGAATGTGATCGCGCCGTTCGCGATGGCCGAGGGACGACTCTCTGGACTGCCGGAGTGGCTGCCGCCGGAAGACATCTCGCAACCGGTGCGGCTTACGGCGTTCCGTCTTTTCGGGCGCGACCATAATCCCGCGGCGTTTTATTCGACGAACGGACTGCTCATACAAGGACTCCTGCAGATACACCGCGACTACTGCCTTCAGCTTCATCCAGCCTGTGAGCGCTGCCGCCTCGGCGATCGCCACCGCGCCGAGGCGGGATTGCCTTTCGCGAATCGTCCGCGATTGCCGGATTATCAGAGGCTCGTGTAGTAGTTGATAGCGCCATTCATGGCGCGAAGTCGGGGGCGTTGTAGGAAAAGCGCCTTATCGCCTCAGCTTCGGGGTCGGCGGTCGGTAGCCGGAAGGGGCGGCCGAAGATTCCGGTAGCCGGGTCGAAGTGGGCGAGATAGAGCCGCGTGACGGTGCCGTTGTCGCGTCGCGAGGCGAAGACGAGCCAGCGGCCGTTCGATGAGAAGTTGTGGAAGGTGTCGGCCTCAGGTGAATTGAGTTCGGTTGCGAGACGCGCGGTTCGGTTGTTCAGGTTGATCACATAGAGATCGGCGTCGCGATGCCAGATCGGAAACACGCCTTCGGCGGTAACGGTCACGACCGCCCAGAAGCCGTCGGGGGAAACGCGCGTATGTAGAACCGAGAGCTTCGAGAGGTTGCCGTCGATGACCGTCTCGGGCTTGGTGAAAAGGCGCTTGCCGGGGTGGAACCTCCTAACCCTCAGATCGTAGACGTCGTTCGAGACACAGCAGGAAGTGAAGAGGAGGTGGCCGGTCGGATCCCAGGCGGGATAACATTCCTTCTCGTTCGGTGAGGAAGGAATCGGGGTGATCGAACCATTCGCCACATCGAAGAGCGCAAGCGAGGAGGTGATGTCGAAGACCTCGATTTTCTGCGGGTTGACGTGTTTGAACGACTGCCGCGTGCGGTTCATCGAGAAGGCGATGAAATCTCCGGACGGATGCCACGCCGGATACGTGACGCTTTCGTTGCCGGCATTTTTGGGAAGGTGGTGGAAGCGCTGTCCGTACTTCGCCGAATGGACGAGCGTGCCGTTGTTCTTGCCGCGAAGATGGCGCATGAACGTTCCTTTGCCGTCCTTGAGCGTCGTGTGGCAATTCATACAACGTCTCTCGCCCGGCTGTTCGTCATGGTTGTGATCGAGCACCGTCTCGCGGAAACTGGAAAGATCTCGTTCGACGATTGACATCTCTCCGAACACTCCGTAGCTCGGTTCGATCAGACGGAACGTAACCGCGCGGTCGATGGCGTCATTCGAAACCTTCAGTATGAGATTGGTCACAGAACGGTCGTTCGCCCTAACATCGATGGTAAGCGTTTCGCCACGGTGCTTGGAAAGAAACTTAGACCACTCGTCTTCCTCGAATGTGACTTTGATCCGGTTCTCCGGATGCTCTCCGCCTTTCGGAGAGAAGCTGGTCGTTGGAAATATTCTTTCACCATAGGCAGTTGACATCGAAACCCTGATACAATCGGCATCGGTTTTTCCGATCAGATCGAAATTCATAGGCGCGATGTTCCAGGGAATTTCAGCTCCGTTGAATTCGGGATCAATCGTCTTTTGCACAACCGGCTCGATCTCGAGTGGCGCGAGCGTGGATGCCTTGATTTCATTGAAGTGGGTGTAGACATATTGCTCGAGGTTCTGTTCGTGTTGGAAGTATTCGATGTTTCTTTCTTGTGCGTCCTTCTTCCATACGAGATACAGCGTTGCGACATCACTGAGTTCGGGAATGTCGAAAGGCGTCTTGCCAGATTGCACTGCCTCGATTCGCGCGAGCGCGGTCTCGCGGAAGATTCGTGATTTGGCGAGCAGACGGTAGTGATGCTCGGCGAGACGGCGTTCGCCGCAGATGAAGGCGATGTCCCCGAGATAGCGATCGTGAATGAGCTTGCGCCGTCCTTCGGTTTCGCCGCGGAGCTCGAGAATGAGTCGCCGCGCCTGCAGAACGAAGCCGTAGGCGTAAAGGTATTTGAAGCCGTCCATCAGTGCATGCGGAATCGTGGTCGTCTCCCAGCCCTGCGCACCTGAGGTTCGGGACGGATTGTCGGTTTGTCCCATGCGGAACGCCGCGAGCGCTCGATAGGCGATCTCGAGGCGGCGGAGTCCGTTCTTTGGAATCGGCAGCTTGGTGATCTCTTCGAACTTTCCATCGTCAATCATCCGTTCGACCATGAACGCAGGAGCGTCTCTCGCAAGAACTCTGCGCGGCACTTCCAAGTCATCGGCAAAAGGAGCGACAATGGAACCGCCGGCAACAGAAAGAAAGACAATGGCCGTTATAGGATAGCGAAAGCGACCACGCAGGCGCACGCGCGAAAGCGCGAGCGCGGTGATTGCTGCGATCAACAGCGCCGCGGGCACTCGCAAAAAGAAAAGCGGATGCCGCATCAACCAAACGGGACAGGAAGGAGTGAAATAGAAGGCGAGCGTCCAGACGACGGGCAGGGTTGCAACCCAACACCACTTCCATTTGCGAAGCGCCGGGAAGGCGATGAGGAGCGCAATGATATCAGCGATGATCAGCGAGGCAAAAAGGGCAGAGACGTTTTCAATGTCGAGCCCTCCCTGCTCGCCCAGCTTCCAGAGCACGGCGGAAAATTCCTCAAGCCGAATTGCGATAGCACTCATCAGGTGAGTATTATATCATAAACAAGCTGTTGATAAGGCGTGATGATAACTTGTTGATATGTGTTGATTGCCACTTGCAAGATCAACGAGGAAAGTGGTATAATACGGACGATTATGACCTATAGTTTTCTTCCGCGAACGTCATCGACGTTGGCCGCGGCGCTTTTCAGTGCGCTGACGGTCTTGTATGGCTGCAATGAAAAATCGCAGCAAACCCCAGTAAATACTGAGGTTTCTGCGGCTGTCAACAAAGTGTACGAAGAAAAAATTTCCGCTGTTGAAAAGTCGCAGACCGAGATACGCAAGCGCCTCGCGGTGGTGCAACGTGCGTATGACGAAGCGGTGAAGTCGGGCGCGGCGAAAGAAGAACTTGAAAAGCTCAAGAAAAAAATTTCCTCGATAGTGAACGAACTTCAGGTCGAACGCGGCAAGGCGTACCAGGCGGTGCGTGAGCGCATCAAGGCCGAAGTCAGGTGATTTAATAAAGGAAGAAAAGAACATGAAAAAGACAATCGTTGCTCTCCTCGCACTTGCGTCGATGTACGTGTGTGGTTCGGCAAGGGCCAGTGACATATTCGACATTGTGCCTTGCGATGCCTATGGCAATGTAATTAGTTATCCGGTGTCAACGGTAGACAATCCGTTGCTCCCGGGGCAGAAGGCGTACTTCATGTTCCGCATGTTCCGCCCGGATGGAACGCAGAACCAGTGGTGGGACTTCGTCTACACCGGCATCGGTTCCACCAATACCGCGCGCCAGGTCGGAATCGGCATCTTTGTTTCGGGTCAGCTTCGGATGGCCACGGTTTGCGGCCGTCGCTGCTCGTACAACGACATGACCGACATTGTCTTCGAGTATGAGGTCAAGGCGGGTGATTTCGCGCTTCCGATCGTTTTGGCGGCGAAGGATGGTGATGGAAATCCCGTGCCGGCGAACAACATCGACATCTCTTCGTCCGGTTTCTATCTCGATCCGACGAGTTATGGTACCGCGAACTGGGTGTTGCGCTTCCAGGCGGAAGGCGGACCTAAAGATGCGGATTGGGCGTTTACCAGCGCGTCGGAACTTAAGCCTGGACAGAAGGGCGACGGTTGGAATTCTCTTACCCGAATCATGGACTCGACACTTGAATCCTTCCGCTATTGCGTTAAGACCATTGATTTCGCGAGTGACTGGGTGACGACGGACGCCTGGCGTACGGTTCACGAGGGGTCGTCCAATTCCGATCGCGTTCCTTCCATCGTCGTCTCACCGGCGGCGGCGCAGGCGGTTACGATGTATGTTTGGTCCACAAACGAGGCGGCGGTTAAGGTTACCGGTGGTACGCCTATGGAGATGTGGGACCCGAATGGTCCTAAGGATTCAAAGAAGACCTACATGGTCGGAACGATTAAGTTTGCCGGCGGTGAAAGTGTCAAGAACTTCTCGATTACCGGCGTTTCTACCAATGATGGCGGCAAATCGGAACTCATTTTGAGTCCGTATACAAACTTTACTCGTACCAAGTCCAGTTTCGCCATCAAGAAAGATTATCTCTCTGTGCCGGTCAAGTGTATCGAAGCGCTCCCGCCGTCCGTTATGGTCTCGATGGATAGCGCTACCTGCGTAGCTGGCACAAATTGGTATCAAAGCGTCAATTCCGTTACGATAAAGCTCTCGGAATCGAGCGCCAATACCTTCAAGGTCAAGCTTATTCCGTCCTTTACTTGCGATCCGTCCATTTCTCCCGAACTTATCATCACGAATTACGTGAGATTCTCTACTGATTATGCGCTTAACGCGCTTCCCGCGGCAGAGATTCCTGAGATTGAGATTGGCGGCGGTGTCGGTGATGAAAAGACGATTTACATTTACGCGCTTCGCGGTGACGATAAGACGCAGAACGCGAATCAAATCGTGTTGAAGTCGGAACTGGCGTCCGGAACGCCTTCGCCGGCGATTGTGCGTTGGGGACAGGACGGCTTTAACATTACGCCGGTCGATCCGGTCATCATGGAGCCGGAAGAGGCGACGGACACCGAGACCATTTGGTTGGATACGGTTCTCGGGGAGCCGACGCCGGTGGTGATTCGCGTGCGCGGTTCCTATGGTGATGACGCCGCTCCCACGAATCAGGGCTATGAGATTTTTGTAAAGTATCATCCTACTGATACCGAACACGATCCGAAGGCGCCGTCTGGCTTTGTGAAGCTTGAAGGTCTTTATAAGCCGCGGGATGGAGGAGTTCTTTACCGTTGCGATGATGGCAGCGAAGTGCAGCCGGTCTTCCAGTACAATACGCATACCGGCATCTACCGCACGCAGATCTATGTCAAGGCGCCGGTGAGCGGTAAGGAGTCCCGCGGCACTTCCGGCAACTACCGCAATGTGAACGTCCAGGTGACTCCGCAGAAGACGGTGTCGATCAGAGCCGAGAACAAGCTTGGAGTTGAGACCGACACTTACGATGAAGGTGAAATCATCAAGTTCTTCGCGCAGCTCAGCGCTGGATATTCGAAGGATCTCTGGGCGTTCGTGAAGATTGACGATGGCGATCTTCTGCCTGAGCACGTTCTCGTGCAGGGTACGGCCTTTATGGTCGGCACGACCAACAAGAATGGCATCTGCACGGGTATCAAGATCAGCAGGAACAGCACCAAGGAGGTGAGCGGAACGGTTAAGCTCCTTGATGGATGGAATCCCGATTTAGGCGGACTTCAGTTCACTGCCTCGATCGTACTTGCGACTACGAACGATTACGTCGCGGCTACCAACAAGGGCATGGTGATTTCCAAGTACGCGTGCCCCGATCCGATTGCGATCACCGTGAACAACCTCGAGCCCTACGTCAATCAGGTCACGATGAATGACCTCGAGAAGCGCAAGGACGGCCAGACCTTCTCGAATAAGGTCGCGAAGGATCAGAAGCAGAATTTCGAACTTGAGATCAAGGATGATTCCCCGTACGATCTTGAGCATAACATGTCCTTCCGGTGGACCGCCTACAATTCCGAGGACGTGACGATGAAGACCGGCGAGGTCACGACGAACGGCGTCTTCAAGTTCTCCTATGACTTCCCGGAGGGCGGCCTTTGGCGCATTGAGGTTGAGGTCAAGGATAAGGATATGGAAGATTATCCCGAGGCCACGCCCTTCACCTTCTATGTCAATGTCGTCGATCAGCCTGCCGTCGAGATTCTCGATGACTTCGGCAATAAGATTGACGGACAGGTCTATTACGAAAACGAGAAGACCGCTCACTTCAATGTTGGTCTTTCCTTCAATGACGCTACGGAGAATCTCGAGGTAGCGCTCGAAGTCATCAAGTGGAATCAGGAGGCGACCGGTGACTACGGCGAGATGGTTCTCGAGACCACCAACATCGTCTTCAAGGCGAAGACGGCGACCGCTCAGCGCGTGATGATTTCGCGCATGGATGGTACGACGCTCACCGCCGGCAATGGCTATAAGATTGTCGCGCGCGTAATCAATGAGACGGAGAACCCGAAAGTTCCGGGCACGAAGTGGAAGGATTATTATCTCCAGGGCGAGGCCCGTGCCTACATCGAGAACGTCGATCCCGAAGGCACCTTCTCGCCGGTTGAGAACGAGAAGACCAACCGCTGGGAGACGGCGCGCAAGCTGATCTGGACGGTCAAGAACGATGTCTACGGCGACCTCGAGAATACGAATAACGTCGGCATCAAGGTTGAGATTACGAGCGCTTCGAGCGAGGCCTGGCTCAAGGAGCAGGGTTATACCAATGGCTACAAGTACGTCCACAGCGCCACCTCCGGCGAGTTCACGCCCGATCTCACGGCGGTTCAGGGTGATCAGGACGTCACGATTACCATTCGCGATAAGGATGGCGGCGAGATCAGCCGCACCTGGTACTTCAAGTCTGCCGCGGCGAAGATGGTGACCACCGTCGCGCATGGTCCGTCCGGCGGCGGCGAAGGCGGCGGCACTGCTCGCTATGTCGGAGCGGGCAATGGTGAAGGCGAAGGCGCGGGCCACGTCTACATCGATAACGGAAAGTTCATCTCTTCCGCGAACTTCCGTCTCCGTTGGAATCTCGAGAAGAACTCGTCCGCCAACTTGTGGGCGTGGGGTTACAAGGCGCTCAAGCCCTACGATAACGGCACCCTTGATACTTATGACCAGCCGCTTACGCCTGCGGGCGCAGGTGCGGAGAAGGGACTTCCCGATCCGAGCTACTACTGTTACACCGCGACTTCCGCCTGCGGTGAGGACGGACGTGATTCGTATTTCTACGGATGGTTCCTCGTTGCTGGCGGCAGCGATGCCGAGACGGGACTTCTTGGCGGTACCTTCAAGCCAGAGCAGCCGGGGCAGTCCGGCTCGGTCCAGCCGTTGGTTCTTCCTGAGGAAATTCAGGAAAGCGGTAACTACGTCGACACTATCGTTGAGGCGGTCTTCGCGAAGGAGAAGCGCCCGTCGGATAACGTCGGTGATATGAACCAGGACGGAATCCCCGATATCCTCCTTAAGAAGTACGGCTTCGGCATTGTTGATGAGAACAACGCATTCGTCGGCAATGACCTCGCCGATGTCTCCGCCTATAACGAAGACGGCGATTTCCTGCCGTTCAAGTCAACGATGAATTATGCCGGCGCGGTGCCCAATACGTCCAACGCCTGGGCAGAGGCCGGTGAGCCGTTCACGGCGGTGCGTGAGATTCGCGGTTTCGGCGAGGGCCTCAACGGCAATGGTATCAATCCTTCGAAACCGTATCCGAATTCCGACGGAACTTATCCCGATCCTGATTACACGGCCAATGAGCAGCGCGCGTATCTCGCGTGGAAGGGACTCGAGACCGAGGAAAATCTGATTGAGATGAGCGATGTGGACGTGAAGACGCTCTTCGATGCGAACATCGCGACCGCCAAGGCGGACCTCTTTTCGCGTGCGTGGACGCCCGAGCGTCCGACCGATCCGACACTTCTCGATACCGATGGCGACGGGCTTCCCGACGGCTATGAATATTATTTCTGGTATGCCGCGCGCGTCGGTTTCAACGATGGAGATGGCAAGTGGCAGGGTCGCCTCGTCGGCAAGAAGCTCAATCTCGATGATGTTGAGAAGCCGATTGACATTCCAAGCGAGGAGATTTGCAAGGCGTTCGATCCGAATCCCGGTTCTCAGGAGTCCTCGAACCGTGACCGCGACTTCGATGGTGATGGACTTACGGACTATCAGGAATTCCTGATGGGCACGAGCCCTGTCAATTGTGATACCGATGGTGACGGCATTCCGGATGGCTGGGAAGTGATGCGCGGACTTAATCCGCTCAGCAAGGACGAGATCGATATCCAGGCGGCGAAGAACAATCCTGACGGTGACTTCATGGCGGATGCCGCGCTGATGAGTTATGAAGAGGTGCTTTCGAAGAAGAATCCGGAGGCGAAGCCGGTCTTCGTGACCTGGACCGATAAGGATTCGAAGCTTCACGTCTTCCTCACCGAGGATGCGGGACTCATAGCCGATTTTGGTGAGAGCAAGTTCGGTCCGAGTAACGAGTTCTACGGTGTCGAGCTCTTTGCGAAGGGCGGGGCGGCGCCGACGGCGATCGATGACTGTTTCTTCGAGATCGAAGGTGGTACGGGCGTGGTCTATCTTCCTTACGATCGCAACCTCGTCCGCTCCACGATCATGGTTCCTGGTGATGACGAGATCGACACGACGACGCTTGCGGTAGAGAAGGCGGCGAAAGCCAACAAGTATCATCTCTGGCACGATCAGGTCTATGCTTATTATGGATTTGATCCGCGCACCGGATGGTCCAAGACGAGTTCGGGCTATGTTTCGCCGCGCTGGGCCAATCCGTCGGCTCTCGGCGAAGCGGGCCTTGCAGTCAACACCCGCTCGTACCAGACGCTGGACGAGTTTAAGCTTTTCAAGTATCGCAAGGAGACCGGCTGCCTCGTGAGCGGTGATGATCTTTGGGACAGCTTCAAGAAGAACACGACCAATCCGTCGACGCCGTATTCGCTCACCTACGGCAATTACGACCTCGACAATCCGGTCGTCTTTACGGATGAGAATCACGGTGCTGATACCGATGAGGATGGACGTCCTGACGGCTGGGAACTTTATGTTGCCGCGAAGTACAAGCGCGGTCCCAACGACTTCACGCTGCGTCCCGACGGCGTCAAGCAGGAAGGTCACAAGTGGCTGTGGACGAAGGAGCTGGGTATTTCGCCGGTCATTGCGGACGATGCCGACAGCACCGACAACGACAAGGATCAGGATGGCCTCAATACGACGCGCGAATACGCAGGCGTCGATTCGGTCTGGGCTTATCAGAGCTGCCCGACCATTGTGGTCTTGACCTCGCTTGACGGCTTCTGGCCGAACAAGTTCTTCCCGACCGATCCGTGGAATGCCGATACCGATGGCGATGGTCTCACAGATTCGGAAGAAGGCGCGACTACCTGGAAGGCGGCGTTCACCTCGTCGTCCTCTTACGATGGCGGTCTGACTTATTTCCAGGATCAGACCTTCACGTTCCGTTACAAGGAGATCGTGATTGACTTTGCGTCCACGAATGCGACCGACACTACCACGTGCTATCGCGGCGGTGGATGCAATCCGTGCTCGATCGATACCGATGGCGACGGCCTGCCTGATGCGTGGGAAAAGCAGTTCGCAGGTCTGCCGACGGACGAGAGCGGCAACGTCAGAAGTGGTAACAATAAGAACACGTATTCGACTTCGCTCAAGCGTCGTGATAAGCTTGATTTTAACGATGGTTCGAACACGGTCGCCGTTGCCGGCTCTTACCTTTACGGTGGTATGGACGCAACCTGGGCTGGTGATTCCTACGCTAAGAATGCGGTGGATCCAATGACGGGAACGATTCGTGATCTTGACTTCGATGGTGATGGACTTGAAAACTATCAGGAATATCTCGTGCAGGCGATTCGCTCGTTCCGTCTTGACGATGGCGAAACGCCGCTCAACGGCCGTGTCATCCAGTGGAAGGGCGATAAGGCCGATAAGTTCGATGACGACAACGTCCCGCCGAACATCAGCATGAGCGATCCTGCGGACGGAATGAAGTCCGGTTACTTCCAGTTCGACTTCTTCTCAGAGAACTTCGCCTGGGCCAACCTCATGGCGGACGAGGAACTTGCCGCTGCTTACACCAACGAGAACAACGTTATCGCCCTCGATATGATCGATCCGGCGACGGCGCATCGCGTGGGACGGCGTCCGACCTGGAACTTCGAGGACATGGGCTACTTTGCCGCGCCGCCGCGGTTGTGGGATCCGAATCGCTTCCGTGCTGGTGCGAGCGGTGTTATGTGGGGCGGTGACAACAAGAGCTTCCGTTATATGCTCAAGCCAGGTTCGCTCAGGATGTACGTCGGCCGTGACAACTACTGGCGTGCCTTCGCCGAGGGTTATGTCTCGACGAATCCGCGCGTCGCCGATACCGATCAGGACGGCATGGATGACCGCTACGAGCTTTATCACGGCATGAGCCCGATCTTCGGCGAGGGCGACAACACCTCGATCGGCGTGGATATGATTGGTTCGATGTTCGGCGGCAAGTTCGCCGGCAATCAGAACGCATGGAACAACTTCGACAAGATTCAGGGCCTGAAGAGCGTAGGCAAGACCTATGATTTCGACACCCAGCCCTGGTTTGCGGGCGCTCCGGATGCCGACCCTGACGGTGATAAGCTGCGCAACTATGACGAGATGATCGTCGGCAACATGACGAGTCCGTCGACGACTCATACTGACCCGACACCGCTGTGGCTCACCGATCCGTCGGCCTTCAATTCGGTGACGCGTCAGAGCTACATGTGGCCCTACAGCCACGGCGATGCGAAGAGGGGAAGTCCCGTCACGGTGATGAACGCCGTCGGCGCGCTTTTGCCTTACGGTTGGGCGTTGTCGCTTGCGGATCAGTTCCTCTTCGCTTTCGAGGCGAATGAAGGTTACGATACCGATGGCGACTGGTCGAGCGATGCGATGGAATCGACGAGGAACATCATCTCTGCGTCCGATCCGCTCAACTTTACTGATCCGCGCCGCCGCAATGCTCTGTACCTTGACGGCGTCTCCGCCGCCGCGGTGCAGCCCTACATGAACGCAGGCGCGCTGGTGAGCGAGGCGGGCTTCTTCCGTCAGTTCACGGTCGAGACCTGGATCAAGCCCGATGCGGCGCTGTCTAACGGCGTTTTCACCGTTCTCGAGCGCGGCAGCTACTATCAGCAGGCGACAGGGACAACTAAGCCCGAGAACGAGAATGGCTGGTGGCGCGCGAACTTCCGTCTCTATCTCGAGAACGGCGTGCCGGTCGGCATGTTTGATACGGACTACGCTTGTGAGTCCGGCTCGAACGAGCCCACCGCGTGCGCGAAGGTCGTCGGAAAGGCGCTGAAGGTTGACGGCCACACCTGGACGCATCTTGCCCTTACCTACGATGGCAAGGAGCTGCTCCTTTATGTGAACGGATCGTTGACGGCGACCAAACCCGTCAAGACCTCGCTCATTCCTGCCAACGGACTCGTAGCCGCCAGACAGGACCCGACGGTAGAGGGATATCCTGCTGCCTGGTACACTCAGAACGCGGGTGCGATGATTCTCGGTGCGCGCATGATTCAGAATGGCGCCGGCGTTGGCTTCGGCGAGCTTCCGCTCGGCAAGACGCCGAGTGAAGATCCGCTTTCCATCACCAATAGCTATAAGGAACTTTTCCACGGCTATATTTCTGAAGTCCGCGTGTGGGACGGCGCGCGTGACGCGACATCGATTGGCGACGACTTCAAGAAGGCGTATTCCTACGAGGATGTGAGCGCCAACCGTGATGCGGTGTTTGAGGATTTCGCGGTGCAGGGAACGCGCAATGACAACGATGTTGCGAACGGCAAGCCGCTGCTGCCGGCGCAGCTTCTACTGCATTATAACTTCACTTCGCTGCCAGGTGCGACCGAGACCAATTATGTCATGAAGGCGCCGATCGGTTTTGGAGTTGATCCGGCCAATTCGAACAAGTTCGCGAGGTGGTGGACCGATTCCGATTATCGCAGCAGTATCTACGATTTGAGGATTGTGCCGTGGATTCAGAATACGGTCGGACATCTCGCGCCTTATGACCGCCAGATCGTTGACTCGCGCCTTTGGGCTGAGGACCGTTCGGGTTATATTCCGTCTTCCGAGTTTGGTTTCAGCTCCTTCTCGGTGCCGAATTCGGCGAATCCCTATTGCTACACCTTCTCGGATACGCGCAGTGCGAGCGGTTATGGTCAGTACATCAAGGCGCTTGCGGGTATGTTCCCCGACTTCGCAGAGGACTACAAGAAGTATCAGTACACGGGTTCTTATTCCTTCTCTTCCACGACCGATCTCGTGCCCATGGGTACAGCATGGGCTAAGCGTGATACCGAGGAGTTCTGGGATGGCGAAGGTACGATGACGCCGTGGACAGATACCGGAACTGATAAGGATGCTGACGGACTTCCTGATTGGTGGGAAGCCATGTACGAGGCGACTCCGGGAGCCGGCGTAAAGCCGAGCGATGTCTGGATTGATTCCGCGACTGGCATTGAAATGACGATGGCTGAGCGCTATCGTCGCGACCTTGCTGCTGGTATGCTGCCTGATGGCACGCTTCACGAGGAGTTTGACGAGACGTCGACGGATCTTGATGGTGATGGTATGCCAGATTGGTGGGAAGATATCTACGGCATCCAGGGCAATTCGCCAGAAGACGCGTTCGCTGACTTCGACAATGACGGACTCTCCAACTATCAGGAATATCGTCTGATGGAGGATGTGGCGAGCGGCTTTGGCCCCGTCAATCTCGGCATCAAGGTCTCGCCTTCCGAGATGCGGACGATGAACGGAACGATTGATTACTTCCTCCAGGTCACGAACGAGGATAGCGATTATAATGGACGCTATCTCGGTGAGATCATCGCTGACCATGACTTCATGGAGGACTGGCTCGAGCGTGAGATGAATTTCGACATCTATGCCTATGATGCGAACAAGGACAGTAACGGTCGCGGATGGTCGAATTGGAGTGAACTCCGCGCTTCGCAGTTCACGAACAACTTCATTACGGTAGCGGTTGGCACGAACGAGACGGAACTCGTGTACGGCGGCAAGCCGATGCCGAATGTGGAACTTGAACTCTACGGTCAGATCTCTGCGACCTATCATACCGAGAAGCGGATCACCACTACGACCGAAGGCACGAATACGGTCACCAAGACGAACAACGTACTTGTAGCCAATGCGATTGTTGTTGATGCGTACCGCGAGGCACCGTTTGTCGATGCGTATGCTTCCTTCACTGCGACGATCACCGAAGCTGGCGATCATCTGATCGCGAAGTTCGTCGGCGATGGACTCGTCGAGGGCAAGCAGTACTTTGTCGTTCGCAATGGCGAGTACGTCGGCTTTGCCAAGGTCAACGTTGGTTATGACAAGGTAACGGCGCAGATTCGCGTGGGCGATACTGCGGTGGTTCCTTCTGGCCTTACCGCCTATTCTGGTCAGACGATGCAGATTCGCCGCGTGAGCATCAACGGCTATGATTGTCCGCAGCGCGTCGTGTGGAGTGGAAAGGCCGAGAGTTACATCACCGCGGCGGACATCGTTCAGCATCCGCTTTGTAAGTACGACCTTGACTGGGAGTATCTCGTCAAGGACGCCAAGGATATCGAAATCGAGCGTCAGTCGATCCAGGCCGCGACTTACGAGCTTTGGATTGGCAACACGCTTAAGCTTGGAACGTTCACAAAGGCCTTCGTGGACGGTGAGGACGGCTTTATGCGTCCCGAGATCGAGGGAGCGATGAATGACGAGAAGGTGCGTACGGCGCAGCCGACGTTCGTGTTTACGGCGAGCGACAAGTTCACGGCCTTCAAACTTGAGATTGCAACCACGACCAACGCCGATGATGTTATCTGGTCGACCACCGAACTCATGCCGGTCAAGACGGCCACCGGCTACAAGTTCACGGCTCCGATCACTATTGGCGGCGATGTGCTCGCAGATGGCTCCAACTACTTCTGGCGCGTCGCGGGTCTGAACGCGAAGTGGAACATTGCGAGCACCAATCAGTATGAGGTCACGTCGGGTGGCGGTACGGTCAGTGCGACTACCAACCTCGTTTACGATGCGTCGAACGACTGGTCGCATTGGTACTCGATGAAGACTGCGGTCAATTCCATCAAGGCCGACACCGGTTACGGTGCGATGTCCGTCAAGGTTCATTACTATGGTCCGGCCGAAATCGATCTCGATTACATCCGCGTCGGTGTTTATGAGGATGCCGCATGCTTTGGAAGACCGATTGCCGAACTTTCGCCGGCAGAGTTTGACGATGACGACGAGACGACCTTCACGGTCAAGTTCGATGGTCTTGCCGTGGGCGAGTACTACGTTATGGCCTTTGTCGATCGCAATGGTAACGGTGAGCGCGATGCGTGGGAGACCTGGGGTTATGTCAACAAGGTTGGTACGAGCGCAAAGGATCTCTATACGCCCGTGGCGATTGCGGTGAAGCTCTCGACAAAGGAGCCCGAGTCCGTCAATCTCTATATGGAGGATACGGACGGCTATCGTGAGATCGACCATACGGAAGAGGGTGAGAGCTATTGGGATTACACCAAGAGCTGTCTGGTTGTGCCGACCACGACGAGGAAGATCCTTGTCGAGGGTTCGGACGGCATCCCGGATTCGCTTCAGGGCGAGCCGCTCAAAGAAAACGATTCCGACGATGAGGATCTCGATGGCGACGGACTCAAGGCGTCCGCAGAGGAAATGTGGGGCACTAATCCGATCAATTCCGATACCGATGGTGATTCGCTCCCTGATGGCTACGAGGTCTGGGCACACGGCAAGAACGCGTCGCTCGATCCGCTCTCGGTGAATGATCGCTATACAGCTCTTGACGGCGATGTTATGGCGTGCGCCAAGGTAAAGCGCCACGTCTATGGTGTCCGTTACAACACTGCGACGGGCGAAGTCACCGCGGCGATCATGTTCATCGATAAGATCAATCGCGAGGTGACGGTCGGTAGCAATATCGCGGGACGCAAGTATGCGCAGGTCGGCTATTATGCCTATATGCCGGCGGCGTCCTGGAACAATGACACTGCCGGTTACATCAATATTGCATTTGGCAAGTATGATGGAACGGCGGACGTGCTGATCGTCAAGGACTACGGTGAGATGGACATCTATCTCCAGCACTACCAGGTCTTTGCTGAATTCGGCTTCGAGCAGAACGTGGCGGTCGCCGGCTCCACTTATCATACGCGTCCGATGTACGCGATTGACAAGTACCTCGTTTCCTCCTATTTCGGAGGTGGTTCTGCCGCGACGCCGGCGGAGGTGACCGATTACAAGGTTCACTTCGGCGATGACAAGGTTGGCGTCGAGATTCTCGGCATGAATATGAACGCGACCTGGGGCAGGAATCTCACCTGCTTGTTGCCGAACGATCTCGACTTCGATCGCGACAGCGTGCCGGACGGCTGGGAGTGCTATGTAAGTCAGGGTTATGCTTTCGAGGGCTTTGCCATTACGCCGTGGAAGGCGAATGACGGTTGGACCTCTCGCAACCAGGTTGTCACCAATGTCTTCAGCGGCATGGTCGGCGGCACCTTTGTGGTTGATGGTTGTACCAACATCTTGACCAACGTGGTTTGGAGCTTCAAGTTTACCTATACGGGCAAGGACGGCAAGATCTATACGACCACGAATGCGAACTGGACGCTCCGCAACTGGTATAACGGCGGCGTCAATGCGGCCAATCCGTACGATCTCAACTCGTTCGGCCTTGATGGAATTTCCGACGAGATCGCCCGCAAGTACAACATCGAGACCGCGGCGAACCAGCTCAAGGACAATGACAACGACGGCCTTTCCAACTGGCAGGAGTATCTGGCAGAGGTGAAGCGCACCTTCGGCAGGTTCGACGCCGACAACGCTTATTCGGTTGTCGAGGACGATGTTCGTGACTACTGGCTCTTCGATTACTTCCGCAAGATCGGCAGCAAGTATGTGGGTGAGCTTCTCGCCGACCACGACTTCATCGAGGATGCGTGGGAAGATCTGTATATGACGGCGGCACCCGACGGCAAGTATTACACGAGCCGCTACGAGTACGATGCACTCCGCGATGCGGACAATGACGGCTGGGATAACTGGTCCGAAGCGCGTGCCGGTACCGATCCGAGCCGCTCCGAAACCCTCTCGCTCGTCAAGCAGGACGGCAGCGAGGATCACGCCATCGCCGACTATCCGGTTCCGACGATCCGGGTTACGGCGTCGTACAACGATCCAGGACTCATGACCCATCCGCTCGTGATCCAGGCGTGGAACACGGACAAGGGTTCGGTTGTGCCGGATGCGATCTGGAAGGTGCCGGGCGCTGGCCAGAACAGCGAATGGAACAGCCGCTTCATTGGACTCGCGCCCAACCGCAAGGTCGAACTGAATATCGGCCCCGGTGACGTCGGACAGAACCATGTCATGCTCGAGTTCTATGATCCGAACTATGTCATCATCCATCATTCGGTCGATTCGAATGGCGTTGACAAGGTAACCAGTACGACGCGTCACAATGTTGACAGCGCCGATTGGGGTGTCTTCTATTACGGTGATGATCCGATCAACACCAGGTTCGGGGCGGGTACCGGTGCGTTCGGATTTGTTGGAACTTCCGCGGACGAGACAGATGGTGATGGCTCTACGCTTGAGAGCTATGTCAATTATCGCAACGGCGATGTGACGATCGACTTCACCGATCCCTACCTCCGTGATACCGAAGCGACCTATAAGCTTGTCGTTGAGGAGGGTGAAGACGGTAGCTCCAAGTACGATGTCTATGTCTATGACCTGACGCGTGCCTATTGGCGCGTCCGTTGGATGGGCCGCCTGGTGCAGTCCGGCAACATCAAGACGTTCTCGCTCTCGAAGCCGCTCGAATATTCGGCGGAGACCCTCGGACACCTCCGCCAGGGTAAGAACAACTTCATCGCGTTCGTCGATACTAACGGCAGTGGTGCCTGGGATGTCGGTGAGGCCATGGGCATTGTCCGTGATGTTGAAGTCGGCTGGGATTTCGCTGAGGTCAAGTTCGGCCTTGATAGCAATAACGACCTCAGGTTCTCGCTGCCTGCGACATCCAACAAGTATGAGGTCGTACGCCTCGTCCGCTCGGAAATTGACGGTACCAACGTAGACCGCAAGTGTGTCTGGACGGGACTCATGGCGAGCGAATCTGATCGCGTGATCACCGAAGCCGATCTCGTGAAGGCGGGGCAGGTCGACTTTGACTGCGGACTTAATGGAGATGAGGATGCGATTACCGTGACCTACGATGTCTGCACGGGACTGAGCGCCATCAGCAATACGCCGGTTGGCAAGATCGTGCGCACCTTCGGTTATCAGGTCGAATCGGCCAAGGTGTCGACGGACAAGACCATTGTCCGCACGGCGCGTCCGCAGCTCGAGTTCGAGACGGTGCCGGGTTATCCTTCCTACATCATCAGAATTGCCTCCGATGAAGATATGGATGACGTTATCTTCTGCGAGACGAATTTCGTCGAGTATGTGGTTGGCAAGACGGTTTCAGCGCGTCCGCGGGTGACGGTCGGACAGGAACTCAAGGACGGCGAGACCTATTACTGGCAGGTCGCGCTCGTCAACGCCAAGTTCCCTGAGGGCGATTGGAGCGATGTCGGGTCGTTCAAGACTGCGGTTGATTCTGCCAACGCCGACTCGGGCTATGGAAAGCTTGCCGCGGAAGTTCGTTACTTCGGCGATTCCGAGGAGACGCTCACCAATGTCCTTGTCGGCGTCTACAAGTCTGCCGACTTCGCTGGTGCGCCGGTCGCGCTCAAGCGTCTCGGTGCTGATGAATCGGTGGCTACGCTCAGCAAGCGTCCGCTGATCGATAGCTACAGCTACGTCTACACGAACAAGTACGGCAGCACGACCACGCGCGCGAAGCCGATGACGTCCAGCACCTGGTTCCTCAAGAGCGTGACCACGAACAAGGTCGAGAATGCGAAGGCGAAGTTCACCGATGTCAATCCGAACATCAGCTTCGATGGCATCGAGCCCGGTAACTATTATGTGATGGCGTTTATCGATGCCAATAAGAATGGCGTTCGCGACGCGGAAGAGACCTGGGGTTATGTGAACAACCTCGCGAGGGATTCTGCCGCGATCTACACTCCGATCGCGCTTAAGGTCACAGCTACAGCCGAAGCGCCGGCCGAGGCCTTCCTCGTTATGGAGGACACCGACGGCAAGGCGCGTCCGAAGGTCATTGACGGCGATTCCGATGGAGATGGACTTACCGACGATGCCGAAAGGGCGATCGGAACCGATCCGCTCAATCCTGATACTGACGGCGACGGCCTTAATGATCTCGAAGAGCTCGGCGTCGGCACCGATCCGCTTAATCCCGATACCGATGGCGATCTGATTCCTGACGGTGTGGATCCGCATCCGCTGGTGCCGGATGAATCCAACGACTATGACATTGACCGTATCTCCCGCGGAGATGTGATGGCGTTTGCCGATGTTGATGCGCTTTTGGTCGCAATCGGTCAGGACGACGACGAGGCAGACGAATGGACCTGGTGCGCGGTGATGAACCTTTCCACCGAGAGTTCGAAGCTTCGCGACAGCGACATTCCGCTCCAGATCAACGCCGCCGCAATCTCCTCGCTGTATTCGGTGTATGAGTACGGCAACCACATCGGTGTTGGTATGTATGTTTCCTACAAGGCGAGCGACGGATACAAGGTTCAGGCGACGTCCAACGCGACGGTCCGTCTGGTCCATGCGCAGGTCTACGACTACTTCGGGTATGAATCCGGTTGCGCAGTCGTGATGCCTGGTGAGGATGTTGCTACGGAGCTCGCGGACGGCAGCTTCGATGAGGCGCATCCTCATACCAAGGCGTTCACGGTGCTGGATAAGAGCCTTGTCGCCAGGTATCTGCAGAACATCGGGGTCGAGGGTGTTGACGAAGCCGACTTGCTGCTTACGCCGACCAATTCGATCTGGAATCTCGTCCGCAACGATGTTGTCGATTCCGATCGCGACGATATTGCCGACGGTTGGGAACTCTACGTGATGTTCGGGCACTATGGAACGGAGCGTAAGATGTCCGACATCAAGATCTCTCCGTTCGTCCGGGAAGATGGAATGGCGCTTGCTCCTGGCGATGGATCCAAGCTGAAACTTATCGAGGAATTCGATGGTGGCTATTTGCCGACCGATCCTTGGACGACGGATTCCGATTCCGACGGCATTTCCGACTGGTACGCCTACAATTACCATCTCAAGGGCGAGCAGTATCGCGATGACCTCGACAATGACGGCCTTTCGAACTTCCAGGAATACTTGTCGGCAGAGGGCTTTGCCGGACTCTCGTTCCCGAAGATCCAGGCCGATCGCATGATGACGTTCGGTAAGGATTTCGGCGGCGATCAGGTCGTTCCCGACTACTTCCTGCGCGTCGGTTCGCTCTACCTCGGTGAAATGCTCACGGACCATGACTTCATCGAAGACTGGCTCGAGGACAGCGATTTCTTCAAGGGCGAGCGCAATGCATCGCGTTACATCTACGATGCCCATCAGGATAACGACGACAACGGCTGGGACAACTGGTCCGAAGCACGAGCCTACATGGCGGCCGGCGAAGACAAGGTGGAGACGATCTGGGTCACGAACACCGTGAAGCAGGCCGAACTTCTTGCGCTGCAGAAGAAGTACGGCACGAACCTTACCTGGTCCGCAACCGGCGGTTGGGATGCCGAAGACAACATGAGCGATCTTTACGCGGTGATCTATCCCAAGACCAAGACGGTCTCTGCGTATCCCGGTCGTCCGACGCCGAAGGGTCGGATCAGAATCGTGTACAACGGCAAGCAGGTGTTCACGGGCAAGAACCTCATCGTCAAGGCCTACCGTTATCGCAATGACAAGGCTCCGGACATGAGTTACCCCGCCGATGTCAGCTGGACGTTGAAAGCGACCGATACGCTCGGATGGTACGAATTGTCCAGTTCCACCAACGGATATATTTGCGGCGGTAACAATCTGCTCGTGGTCTGGGCTGAGACCAAGTATGAAGACGGCGTGTGGAATGCCGGCGAGCCCTACGGAATCGTGTCCAAGGTCGATGTCGGATACGACCACATTCCCGATTGCGAGGTTGAACTTACGGACATCAACTCCTCGTTGATGCGTATGGACCTTGCAAGCGCGACGGCAACCGCCGGCGATTTCACGACCGTGTCCGCTTTTGCCGACCGCGGTGTGGAAACCGAGGGATTCCTTCCGAACGCAACGCTCTCGAATGCCTATAAGAACGTGGTCGCGCCCAATGGCAAGGTTCGCGTTCGTGTCGTGCGTGTCAATATCAATGGCACTGTGAATTCCTACAAGCAGCCGAAGTCACCGTATACTACATATTACGTGGCTGCGCCTGTCATTGATAAGGAGATGGACCTCAACAAGCTTGGTTCCCTCACTGAGGCGGTCCTGCTCGAGAACGGAGCGTACGATCTTGATTGGGGCGGGTGGCAAACGCGTGCTCCGCAACAGTTTGGCGTGCCGTTCAACTCTCTATTCAAGATTGGCTACGCCATCGTCCTTGGTGACAAGGATATCAATGCCATAACATTCAAGGAGAACAATGCGTTCGCGTTGATGTTCTACAACGGCTTCGAATCCGATGTGAGCGAGCAGACGCTTGTAGTTCCCACCGGTGTCGGGGACAGATTGAACGACAATCGTCCAATCTTCACCTGGGAGCACCACGCCAAGATCGTCGCGACTTCGGCCAACCTTCCTTACGAAAAGGCATATCCCGCCTTCCGGTTGAGAATCTGGGACGGCACCAAGGTCGTGTACGATTCCGGAGTGCAGCGTGCACCTGTGCGCGATTCGAACGGTTACTATAACTGGACGGCCCCGGTCTACGTCGGAAACGAGCTCGAAAGCGGCAAGGAATACGAGTATACGGTGTCGATGCTCGATGCCAAGTTCACCGAGCCCAATTCCAACGAGACGAGGTGTCCGTTCACCTTGAACGTAACCGGCGTTGGCGGTGCGCTTTCCGACCAGTACTCCATCTTCGCTGCCGTCAAGTACTTCGGGCCGGTCAGCACCAATGCCCCCATCCGCGTTGAGGCGTTCAAGTCGCCCGACTTCGCGGGTCTGCCTGCGTCCGTCACCACGGTGAAGAACGTGGTGTCGCTGATGGCGACGAATGCGATTACGTTCAATGCTGAATTGAAGCTGATTGGCCTTGCAGCAAATACCAAGTATTACGTCCGCGCGTTCATCGACTCCAACACGAATGGTGTACTGGACGTTTCCGAGTCCTGGGGTTATGGCAATTACGTGGGTGACGCCGAGCGCAAGGACATCTACACTCCTCGTGCCTACGAGGTCGCGCTCGGGTCCTTCGCAATGCCGCAGGCCGTCATCTACATTGAGGATGTCGACCGCGACAACAACGGCTTCCCGGATGCCCATCCTGGTAATGACGGCGTGGGAACGGCGAAATGTCCGTGGGTGGTGACTTGCGCTACCTCTGGTACGCCTACCGTGACGAACGTGTTCTCGGCCCTTGACAACAAGGTCGCGCAGCTGCCGTTCGTCAGTCAGCTCAATACCTTCGAGAACACCGGCACGCTCAGTGCGTTCCAGTTGTACTTCGCGATGGCGAAATACGGAATCTCCATGACGGAATTGCTAACTACTCCGACCGTTCGGATATCCGAGTTCACGATTGACCGCGGACTTGATGTGGTTGTCGATACCCCGACCACGGTCAGCGGCAATACCTTGCTTGCAACAAAGC
This sequence comes from Verrucomicrobia bacterium UBA1727, assembly GCA_002315875.1. Taxonomy (GTDB): domain Bacteria; phylum Verrucomicrobiota; class Kiritimatiellia; order RFP12; family UBA1067; genus UBA1067. Next base: position 30,787 of record DCIL01000031.1, read on the forward strand.
AGGGAGTGACCGTCAACGTGACGCTGGCGATATCGGTCTGGTACATTGACGAGCTCTCCGGCGAGTGGACTAAGATTGGACAGGTCACGCAGGCAGTGCCCATCAACACCAACAGCGGCAGGCTTACGCCGGAGTCGCTGGCGGAAATCAATGCCTACGTTACCGAGAAGATGAGCGGGGCCACCGGCTTCTTCAAGGTCGAGGTAAAGGTCGTGCAGTGAGTTTTCGATAAAGGCAAAAACTGAAATGAAAAAGGCAATCAATAAAGTTCTCGTTATCAACTCGGGTTCGAGTTCTCTCAAGTATCAGCTCTTCGACATGAAGAAGGGCGAGCGGCTGGCGAAGGGCCTCGTCGAGCGCATCGGTTGCGGCGGCCCGAAGAATCACACCGAAGCTCTCAAGCAGGTCGTCACCGATCTCGGCGACAAGGCTCAGGGCATCGATGCGATCGGGCATCGCATTCTCCATGGCGGCGAGGTGTTCCGCGATTCCGCGCTCATGAACAAGGCCAATATGGCTAAGGCGAAGAAGCTCGTGAAGTTCGGTCCCCTGCACATGCCCGCCAACCTCGGTGGCATCGAGGCCTGCGAGAAGATCTTCAAGGGAGTTCCCAATGTCGGTGTCTTCGACACGGCCTTCCATATCGCCACCATGCCCGATTGCGCCGGCATGTACGCGATCGATCCCAAGTACTACAAGAAGATGGGAATCCGCAAGTACGGTTTCCACGGCACTTCCCATAAGTTCATCACCCAGGAGGCGGCGA
>DCIL01000031.1:31607-31913 GCA_002315875.1 Verrucomicrobia bacterium UBA1727
CGTCACCTGCCATCTCGGCAACGGCAGCTCGCTCGCCGCGATCAAGAATGGCGTCGTCGTCGATACGACGATGGGGCTTACTCCGCTCGCGGGACTGGTGATGGGTACGCGCTGCGGCGATATCGACGCGGCGGCGGTGCTCTCGATCATGGAGTCCGAGAAGAAGACGCCCGCCGAGATGGATACGATGCTCAACAAGAAGTCGGGACTTCTTGCGCTCGCCGGCTCTTCCGATTGCCGCGATCTCTGCGCGAAGGCGGCGAAGGGCGAGAAGGGTGCGGAACTCGCGCTCGAGATGCTCGCCTA
>DCIL01000031.1:31928-33564 GCA_002315875.1 Verrucomicrobia bacterium UBA1727
TACCGCGTGGCGCTCTACATCGGTGCGTACAACACGATCATCGGTGGTGCGGATGCGATCATCTTCACGGGCGGCATCGGCGAGAATTCTGACGAGGTGCGCAAGCGCATCATCAGTCGTCTTGCCGCGCTCGGCATCAAGCTGGATGCGAAGGCGAACAAGGTCCGCGGCGAAGTGAAGATCATTTCCGCCAAGGGCTCGAAGATTCCCTGCGTCGTGATGCCTACGAACGAAGAGCTGATGATCGCGAAGGATACCGTTCGCGTTCTGGCGAAAGGGGAAATAAAGCATTGAGGCATTGATGCATTTAGGGATTGTATTTGCGATTTATCGATTTGCGATTTGCGATTGTATTGAGCTATTTAAACATTGGGAAATTGGGTTTTCGACGTGCGGTTGTAATGGGGCATTGATGCATTTGGGTAATTGATATGAGCGAATTTGAAAATGAACGGCTGAAAAAGAAGCGTGAGCTTGAAGCTCGGACGCATCGGTTTGCCGTTGCGGTTTTTCGGTTGCTGAAGTGTCTGCCTGATGATGTCTCAACCAAGGTCATTGCATTCCAAGTCGGAAAGTCGGCCTCATCGATAGGTGCTAATTATCGCGAAGCGAATCGTGCAGAGTCGCGGGCAGATTTTGTTCATAAGCTCGGCATCGTACTTAAGGAGGCATCCGAAACGGAATACTGGATTGATCTTTTGGTTGAGTTGTATCCGGAGAATGATACGGTGAAGCATCTTCAGGCAGAAATCCAGGAATTTGTCCGGTTATTCCAGGCCACCAATCGTAGCCTACGCAGTAAATCTCAATGAGCAAATTGCAAATCGAAAAATTCAATCGTTAAATCTCAGCAATTTCAACAATCAATCGTAAATCGAAAAATCGCAAATCGAAAATTCTTTACCATGAACGCAATCAAAAACATTATCGCAAAGGCCTCTCAGCTGAACGGCAAGGTCGTTCTCCCCGAGGGCATGGATCCCCGTGTCATCACCGCCGCGTGTGCGTGCGTCGAGCGCAAGATCTGCTCGGTCGTAGTGCTGGGCACCCCTGCGGAAATCGCGGACGCCGAAGCGAAGGCAGGCAAGAAGCTCGCCGATTTCGGCATCGAGGTGATCGACTACACCGCAGGTGACGCCGAACTCGAGAAGGCGTATTTCGATGCGCGCTTCCCGAAGGAGCAGAAGAAGTACGAGCAGAAGCTCGAACTTTATAAGGCCGATCCCGCGAACAACAAGGAGCCCAAGCCCTTTACGCTTGAGGTCGCGGCGAAGACGCTGCGCACCAAGCGCATCTATTTCGGTGGTATGATGGTCAAGCTCGGCCGCGTTAACGGACTCGTTGCCGGCTCTATCGCCTCGACTGGCGACATGCTGCTCGCGGCGTTCCAGACGCTCGGAACTCAGAAGGGCGTGAAGACCGCTTCGAGCTGCTTCATCCTTGATCTGCAGGAGCCGACCGCGTCCGGAGACAGCGTGCTCGCCTTCGGCGACTGCGCGGTGATTCCCGATCCGACGGCCGAGCAGCTCGTCGACATCGGCCTTGCCACCGCCCAGACCTACAAGGAGCTCACGGGCAACGAGCCGCGTGTCGCCTTCCTTTCGTTCTCCACGATGGGCAGCGCCAAGGTCCCGCT
>DCIL01000031.1:33642-58499 GCA_002315875.1 Verrucomicrobia bacterium UBA1727
GATGGACGGCGAGCTGCAGTTCGATGCGGCGATCGTTCCGTCCGTCGGCAAGCAGAAGAATCCGAACGGACAGATCCAGGGCAATGCCAACGTCTTCATCTTCCCCGATCTCAATGCCGGCAACATCGGTTACAAGATCGCCCAGCGCCTCGGCAAGGCGGACGCGATTGGTCCGAACCTGCAGGGACTTGCGAAGGCGATGAACGACTTGTCGCGCGGTTGCAACGCCGAGGACATCGTCGGCACGATCGCGGTGACGTTGCTGCAGAGCACTACTAAGTGAGAGAGAATAAAATTGCGAATGACTGAGCGAGAGATGATTGACAGGGCCAAGGAGGTCTTCGACATCGAGATCAAGGGTCTCGAGGCCGTGAAGGCCTCGCTTGGTCCGTCATTTGTCGCTGCCGTCAGTCGCATTCTTGAAGTGACGAACAACGGCGGAATCGCCGTCGTCACCGGGGTAGGCAAGAATCTTCACATCGCCGAGAAGATGAGCGCCATCTTCGCCTCGACCGGAACGCGTTCGATCGTGCTTAATCCGGTTCAGGCGATGCACGGCGATCTCGGAATGGTTACGGCTCGCGATGTGTTGATCGCGCTCTCGTTCAGCGGAGAGTCCGAAGAGGTCGTGCGGCTTATCCCCGCCATTCGCCGTCATGGACTTGAGATCATCTCGATGACCGGGTGCAGCGATTCCACGCTTGCCAGGCTTTCGGATATCCATATTGAGATTCCGTGCGGCAAGGAGGCGTGTCCGTTCGGTATGGCGCCGACCAATTCGACTACGGCTACGATGGCGATGGGCGATGCCCTCGCGATGGCGCTTCTTGATGCGCGGCAGTTTACGATCGAGCAGTACGCAGGCAATCATCCTGCGGGTGCGATCGGTAAGGCGCTGGTGCTCAAGGTGTCCGATATCATGCGCACGAACGAGCATCTGGCGCTGGTGAAGCCCGAGACCACGGTGATGGAAGCGGTGATGGCGATGACTGCTGCGAAGGGCGGCAGTGCGATTGCGATCGGTCCTGACGGCGAGCTCAAGGGCATCTTCACCGATGGGGATTTCAGAAGGGTGATGGCGACCGAGAGGGATGAGGGCAAGGAGCAGAAGATTCTTAATCGTCCTATCTCCGAGGTGATGACGAAGTCGCCGTCATTCGTTTTCGATGATCAGTACGCGGCGGATCTCCTGAAGATCTTCGAGAAGAAGCATATTGACGATCTGCCGGTGTGCAATCGGGATGGTAAGGTGGTGGGATTGGTGGACATCCAGGATCTGCCGAAGATGAAGGTGATGTGATTGTAAATCGTAATTTTAAATCGAAAGGAGTAAGCTATGAAGAAAATCATGACAACTAAGATGGTGATGGCGGTTACGGTAGCGCTTGCGGCAGTCACGCTTTTCGGAGCGCCTGCGTCCGCGAAGAAGAAGAGTGCGAAGGGGGCGATTCAGGCCATGGCCGGCAATGATGACGGACCTTCCACGGTCGGCAAGGAAGCCAAGGTGCTTATCGACCAGATGCCCAAGACGGGTCAGGCCTGCTGCTTCAATGCGCCTGGCATCCAGGGCGGAACGCTCATCGGTCAGTGCTACAAGAAGCCGCGTCAGTGGATCGTCATCGAAACTAAGTATACCACCTTCGCGAAGTTCCTCGAGCAGCTTACCTTCACTTGGCATGTCATGCTCGATGTCAAGAAGGCGACGGAGAACAAGGGCAATCGCGCCGGGGTTTCGGCATACAGCTATTTCTCGACTTCGACGACCTACTTCAACATTCCGCAGGGTTCGCACGCTGCCTGCGTCTGTCTGCCGCCGTCGTATCTTGAACTTTATGGTGCGCCGATGGCGATCGGCTTTGAGGTGTCCAACCAGAACGGCGATGTGCTCGCCGGCGGTACGGTAAGTGAAATTCCGGGCATCAAGGCCAATGACAAGTTCTGGGAGAACCAGGAGATTCTCAACAAGGCCGGTAAGGACGGCAAGCCGCTCGTGGAGCGTCGTCAGGGTCTTGTTGATCGCTCGAAGACGATTTGGGCGCTGGTGAATCCCAACGATTACGAAGCGACGATGCAGTAAGGAAAGTTTATGGCAAAGAAGATATTAGCGCTTAACATTGGCGCCGCGCAGGTCGAGCTTGCGGAATACGAGCTCGGTGCAAAGGGTGCGCTGACGCTTGCCAATTACGGAGTGGCTGCGCTCGCGGCGCCGTTGGAAGGCGGGAATGCCGGCACGGTACTCACGCCGGCGATTCTCGAGATTGTCCGCGAGAAGGGGATTCGTCCCGGCGCCGTGGCGATTTCCGTTTCGGGACAGATGGTGTTCCCGAAATTCGCGGCAGTGCCGATGGCGGGCGGTGAAGAGAAGTTCGAGCAGATGGTCCGTATCGAGATCGAGCAGAACATACCCTTCCCGATCGACGAAATGGTCTGCGACCGCCAGGTGCTCGGCGATACCGAGGATGGTGACAAGTCGGTGATGATCGTTGCCGCGAAGACCGATCAGATCGAGGATTTGACGTCCGCCGTGGCCGCAGCCGGCTTCACGCCCGAGTTCGTTGATGCCGCGCCGCTCGCGCTCGTGAATGCGCTTCGGTATAATCGTCCTGAAGCGGCGGATGAATGCGCGATTATTCTTGATATTGGTTCGAAGACCTCGTCCCTCGTCATTACTGAGGGAGACAAGCTCTACAACCGGTCGATTCCCGTCGCCGGCAATACGCTCACCAAGGAAATTTCCAACGCGCTTGGTTGTGGTCCCGAGGAAGCCGAGGAATTCAAGACGACGAGCGCCTACGTTTCGATGGGTGGTGTGACCGAGGATGAAAACGAAGCGGCCGATCGGGTAGCGAAGGTCTGCCGTGCGGTGATGACGCGTCTTCATGCGGAAATCTCGCGGTCCATAAATTTCTATCGGGGACAGCAGAAGGGTGGCGCGCCGACGCGGCTTTATATCACAGGCGGCACGGCGCTTCTTCCGCAGATCGACGTATTCTTCGCCGAATCGCTCGGCATCGAAGTCGAGTTCTTCAATCCGTTCGAGCGCATCGGCGTTGGACCGAAGGTCGATCAGTCCGTCTTCGAGGCGAGTGTTCCCATGATTGCCGCGACGGCGGGTATCGCCGTACACGCGGCCGAAGTCGCGCGCTTCGTAATCAACCTGTTGCCGCCCGCGCTCATTGAGGAGCGTGCGGAAAAGGCGAAGATTCCGTTTGTGATCGCTGGTGGGGTGGCGCTTGTCGCCGCGCTCGTGCTCGTCATGCTTGCGTTCGATCGTGAGGCGGAATCGATTGCCGCCCGTCGTGATGCGGTGTCGGGCAAGGTTTCCAATCTGGTGGCAATGGACAAGAAAGTCAAGGCGGCAGACGAGAAGCTTAATGGTGTAATGCAGGAGGCCTCCGCCTTCCAGAAGCAGCTTGCGGACCGCGGTGCAATTGTTCGACAAGTCAACGCAGTCAGAAGCGCGCTCGTCAAGGGAATGTGGATCGATCGCTGGGACAATAACCGCGTCGTCATCCGTTACTGGCGAGATCTCGTCAAGGCCGTTCCCGGCAAGACGCCCGGCGAGACGGTTGTCGACAAGCTCAAGGGCAAGATTGCCGCGATTGATCCCGCTTCGGTGAAGATCGCCGATATGAGTGCCATTGGCAAGGATTCGCAGATTGAACAGGTTACTGTGGAGTTGAAATTCAAATGAACCGCAACAAATTGATACTTAGCATCACGGGCGGCGTCATCGGCGTCGCGGTGCTGGCTTCCGCGTTTTTCGCGTGGAGCGCCTACAGTTCCAAGGTCACCGCTCTGGTTGGTGATGAAGAAGAGGGCGTGGACGGACTTGACAACGTGCAGGACAAGGTGCGGCAGTTCTCCAGCAAGCCGATCTATCCGTGCCTTCAGAGTGTGAAGGCGCTGGAGTCCAACGCGACGGTTGTTGCCGAGTGGAAGACCGACGCCTACAAGCTCGCGTCCCGTGGTGATCGCGTCTACAAGCCGGTTACGCCCGCGCAGTTCAAGACCGAGATCGTTGCGGATGCCAAGCGTATCGCGGCCATGCCTGGAGCGGTCAATGGGGTTTTCGTAAAACCCGGCTTCGCCTTCGGTCCGTTCAAGGATTTCGTTGCCGAGGGCAAGATGCCGGCCGAGGCGGATCTTCCGCGGCTTCAGCGCCAGTGGGATGACGTAATCACGTTGGTGGAGATTCTTCACAATGCCGGAGCCGTCGAACTCGTTGAGGTCGGCTACAAGGTCGCGAAGGCCGAGGTCCAGCCGGAGGATCAGGATGTAGGCAAGAAGAAAAAGAAGAAGAAGATTCAGCCGAAGGCGGCCAAGAAGCAGGTTGAGGCGAAGAAGAGTGCGTGTGACGTGCAGTCCTACACGATTCAGTTCCGCGCCAAGCCCGATGCGCTGGTCAAGGCGCTCAATGCCTTTGCGACGGATGAGCGCTTCATTACCGTTGAGTCGATGTCGTTCAATCGCGGACCTACCGACCAGCTGGCGGCGGCGCTCGGACTTTCGAAGAAGGCCGACGAGGCGTCCAGCTCCGGTTCGCGCCGTCGTGGTCGTCGCGGTGCGGTCCAGCTTGAGGAGCCGAAGAAGGAAGGTGAAGGCAAGAACGGCATTGTGACCGATCCGTTGCTCGATGATCCGCTGGTGATTACGCTTACGCTTTCGGTTGTTGATTTCGGTTCGCTGGCCGAGGACACCAAAGAGTCCAAGGAGGAGAAGAAATGATGCCGCGTTTTGAAAACAAGAACTTTTTCGCCGCGCACTGGGAATATCTCGTCCTGGCGGGCGGAATTCTTGCCGCAATCGGCGGCGGTGTGTTCTTTGCCATGTCGATGGGCGAAGATACGGATATGCTCGCCGCGGAGGAAGCACGGTCGGTGGACGCGATGCGTCCGAAGAAGAGCGGTGTCAAGGATGTCGATCTGACCGAGTATGTTGCGACTTCGAAGTCGGTGCGCAATCCGGCGACGATAACGGAGATTGATCCGAAGCAGGAGAGTTTTCTTGCGAGCGAGAAGCGCGTTAAGTGCAAGTGCGGCAAGGCGATCTCCGGCGACATCAAGGCAGTGCCGGCCTGTCCGTACTGCGGGGAGAAGCAAGCCGAGGAGAAGAAGGTTGTGCTCGATACTGATGGGGACGGCATACCGGATGAGTGGGAGAAGAAGTATGCCCTCAACGTCAACGACGCGGCCGATGCCAATGCCGACGCGGACGCCGATGGCTTTACCAATCTCGAGGAGTATATGGCGAAGACCGATCCCCGCGATAAGAATGACCATCCCGATTACCTCGATTCGGTCAAGATTCAGCTGCCGCTCAAGGAAACCAAGATGCCCTTCGCCTTCACTAAGGCGCAGAAGATTCCTGCCGGCTGGCGCTGTACTTTCATCGATCTGTCGCGTAAGAACGACTATGGTCAGTTGGGTCGCTCTTTCACCGCTGTGGTCGGGGAGGCGCTGGCTGACAAGTCAGATAAGAAGAATCCCATCGATTACGGTTATGTGCTCAAATCCTTCACGGAAAAGAGTGAAAAGCGTGAGCGCAAGGGTATGAAGGGCATGTTTGTGACGATTGACGTTTCGGAAGCGGTTGTCGAGCGCACGAAGGACAAGAAGAGCGTTCCGCTCGTCATACAGACCGGTCGCAAGCCGCGTCCGCTGGCGGTCGACGTGCAGGCGGTGCTTGTGTATGAGCGCGGCGAAACCAAGACGTTCGAAGTTGTCGTCGGGGACGAAATCAATCTCAACGGAACCAAGTACAAGGTTGCGGCTGTCGATCGGGTGGGTAAGGGCGCCAAGGTGACGCTTGAGAACTCGTTGAACGGACGCAAGCGCACCCTTGAAGCCCTTGCACAGTGACTCAGTATTTAGTATAATTCTTTACATTCATAAGGAGTAGGTGGTCGAATTATGACGAACATCAGGAACTTTGCAGCCCTGACTGCGACAATTGCCGTTGTCGCATTCTCCAATCATGCTGTCGGGCAGGATGATCTTGACGATCTTCTGAAAGATCTCGAGAGCGATAAACCCGCGTCTGCGGCGCCGGCGGCTGCCAAGCCCGTCGAGGAGAAGAAGGCTGAGGTGAAGGCCGAGGCTGAGGTGAAGAAGGCCGAGGAGCCGAAGGTCGAGGCGAAGGCCGAAGAAGTTAAGGCTGAGGTCAAGGCTGAGGAGAAAAAGGAAGAGGCCGTAGCGAAGGTTGAGGAGCCGAAGACGGAGGTTAAGGCCGAGGTCAAGGCCGAGGCGAAGGTCGAGCCAAAAACTGAGGAAAAGAAAGAAGAAGCCGTAGCGAAGGCCGAGGAGCCGAAGGCCGAGGCTGAGGCCAAGGCTGAAGAACCTGTAGCTAAGGCTGAAGAGCCAAAGTCGAAGGCTGAAGAGCCGAAGGCAGCGGCTGAGGTTGTAGCGAAGGCCGAGGAGCCGAAGGCAGAGGCCGAGCCGAAGACCGGGAAGTCCGCCAGGTTTGCAGGCCCCGACGCCGAACTTCTCGATAACCTGAGCAACACCGAGCGTCTTCGTCGGCTTGCGCTGGACGAGCAGGCAAAGCGTGAGATCAACGCGGCCCGCGAGGCGATGGGAAATGACGAGTACAACGAGGCGGTGAGCCATTACGGTCTGGCAATCAAGTTTCTCAATGACCGTCCATCCTCGAAGAATCTGCGCAAGGAGTGCGAACAGGGTATTGCCGAGGGGCTCTACCGTGCGGCGCTTGTGGAAAATGACATTGGTCGTCGCGACGCGGCAATCAAGTTGATGGAGCAGGCGTTGGGTATGCGGCATCCGAAGGCGCGGCGGGTGTTGGAAAAATGGACTTCCTCAGAGGAGAAGGTTGTTGAAACCAAGACGGCGGTCGCTCCTCGGAGCACTGAAAAGTTCAAGGGTGAACGCGAACAGATCCGCAAGCATCTCAAGCGTTCTCGTCAGTACCTCGCCCTTCGCAATATGAAGAAGGCGCTTGAAGAGGTGGAGATTGTTCTGGTCAGCGATCCTTATAATCAAGAGGCGATCCGTCTTCGCAAGGCGATTCAGAAGAAGCGTCAGACGATCCTTCAGCAGGAGCGTGTCAGTGCGCGCGACGGTATGATTGCCGATGTGGACGAAGCATGGCGTCCTGTTTACGCTGTGAATGCCGCGCAGCTCAATGCGCAGGCCGCGGAAACGGTCAAGAATCAGACGGGTGATGATCCGGAGCGGACGATGGAGCAGGACATCGAGCGTCGCATGAAGGAAATGCGGCTTCCGACGATTCAGTTCAAGCCGCCGTCAACGATCATTGATGCGGTCGAGTTCTTCGGTCAGGCCTCGAAGGATTACGATCGTCCCGATATTCCGATCGAGAAGCGTGGCTTTAATATCGTGTTGCGTACTCCGCATGGTGCGATCAAGACCCAGCAGCCGGAAAAGGCGGAGTCGGATGACTTTGGCTCCAATGACAACGGGGCGAACGAGAATCAGCCGACGAATGGACTTGAGCCGATTCAGACGATTAATGCTTCCGACATTTCCTTCCATGAGGCGTTGAAGCTCGTCTGCGATTCTGTCGGTTACAAGTTCATCGTCCGCGGTCCGTTCGTAATGGTAATGCCGCAGGATATGTCCACGGCCGAACTCCTATCCCGCAAGTACGATGTTCTCGATGCCTTCCTCGAGCGTATGACTGCGGCTTCAAGCGATGTCAAGGAAATGAAATCCCAGGGCTTTGGCGGTGGCAACAATGCTAAGAAGGCCGAAGAGGGAGATGAAAACCAAGAGCGCGATTGGAAGGAGTTCTTCTCTCAGATGGGCGTCAAGTGGCCCGAGGGTTCCTCAATCATGTACATCAAGACGCTTGGCAAGCTCTATGTTCGCAACACTCGCGAAAATCTCGCTGAATTCGAGAAGGTGCTGCAGGAGATGGGCTCGCAGCCGAAGCTGATCGAAATCGAAACCCGTTTCGTCGAAGTTGCGCAGGACGATCTCAACTCGCTCGGTTTCGAGTGGATTCTCAATAGCGACTATTCGCTCAATCTCGGAGATAAGCTTGGCAGAGCGCTTGGTGTTCAGCAGGGAACCTTCGCCTCCACGACGGCTACAAAGGGCACATGGGAGAAGGATCAGACTACTGGCGCCTGGTCTTATAAGACGGATATGGTGCTTGATAATCAGAAGCTGAATTCGTCAACGGTTGGAGCCAAGTGGAATCGTGCCGATCGCTTCAATTACGAGACAGCATCTGGTGAAGTGGTTGACTACAGTTCCATAGCAAATAGAAATATTGGTGTCAATGCGTTCGGTGGGACTTCGCAATACCAGAACGGCAACCGGTATCTCTCTACCACTGGCAACCATGTTTCTGGCGAGTCCAAGTCAACGAATGATCAGTTCATGAGAGTGAATGCATTCCTTGGCGATGCCGATCTTTCGATGATTCTCCACATGCTCTCGCAGCGTAGCGATACGGATCTTCTCTCCGCCCCGAAGGTGGTGACCAAGTCTGGCGAGAATGCGGTCATCAAGGTCGTTACCGAGTACATCTATCCGCAGGATTACGATGTTCAGCTTCAGTCGAGCTCCTCGAGCTCCGGCGGTGGTTCAAGTTCCGGCGGTGGACAGTCCGCAATTCTCGCGGTCGTCGAGCCTCAGAACTTCACCATGCGTGAGGTTGGTGTCATTCTCGATGTCACGCCGACCTACTCTGAGGCCAATGGCGGTACGATCGATCTCGAGCTCAAGCCTCAGGTCGTTGATGAGCCGATCTGGCACAACTACGGTATGCGCATTCCGTTTACCGGCAACAGTTCGTCCGGAACGATGGCGGATATCGGAAGCATCTTTAACGGCATGTCCACGGCCCTTGCTCAGATTGGCGCGACATTGTCCGATGCGGACAAGGATGCCATGGCGAAGACGATCGTGGCTTCGGCTGTCGACTCCGCGGCGAATGTCTCGACCTCGTCCTCTGCCAATATGACCTGGTACGATGCGCCTATGGAACAGCCCTGGTTCCATGTCCGTTCGATCGATTCCAAGGTCTCCATCACTCCTGGCGCTACCGTGGTCATGGGCGGACTCATCACCGAATCGCGCAAGGCAATGGATGACAAGGTTCCGTTCCTCGGCGATCTTCCATATATCGGCCGTCTCTTCCGCAGCCATGCCGAACAGACCACCAAGCGTAACCTTCTGATTTTCGTCACTGGCCGTCTCATCACTCCTGCCGGACGCGAACTCCGCACGAATGAGGAGACCGAGACCGAAGAGGGCGAGGTCAAGGCCGCTCCGAAGGCGGAATAAGGTAGAAGTCGTTTCTAACTTTCGTTCCCGTCTTACGGACATGGTAAGGCGGGACGATTGTTTTTTAAGAAAGGAAAGAATATGTTCGGATTGATATTGGCGCTGTCGTTGGCAGGTGAATGGACCTTGCAAGGAACGGATCAGTACGGTGAGAAAATCAGTTGCAAGGCGTTCGTGCCCGGCGATGTTCATAGCGCGCTTTTAGCCGCGGGTAAGATGCCGGATCCTTATAAGGGACGCAATGAGGTCAAGACGCAATGGATAGGGCGCAAGCGCTGGACGTTCATACGCGATTTCGAAGTAGGCGCTGAATTGCTTTCCAAGAAGATCGTCAAGCTGCGCCTCACGGACTGCGATACCTTTGCTGATATCTTCATCAACGATGTGCGCGTTGGACGGACCACCAATCGCTTTCGGCGCTTTGACTTCGATGTGAAGAATGTGCTCAAGCCCGGAAAGAATACCATTCGCGGCGTTTTCAAAAGTGCAGAACTGATGGCTGATCGTCTTGCCGAAGAACGCGGAGTCGCCTATCCGATGGCAAATTCTCCGTGGGCAAAGAACATGGCGTCCATTCGCAAGCCCGCTTGCCATGGCGGTTGGGACTGGGGACTTGCCCAGATGACGACAGGATTCTGTGGTGACGTGGAGCTGATCGCCTCTGACGATCCGATTGTCAGTTATCTCTACACCGATCAGAAGTTCAATGATGATCTTTCCCACTGCACGCTGACGGTCACGGCCGAGCTTTCGGACGGCACCCGCGACCAGAAGAAGATTGAGATCGACAATCCTCCGCTCTGGTGGCCTAACGGATACGGAGAGCGTAAGTTCTACGAATTCGAATTTCATGGCATCCGCAAGCGCATCGGCCTTCGCAAGATGGAGGTGCTTAATGAGAAGACGAAGAGCGCGGACGGCAAAGACGAGCTTTCGCTTGTGGTGAGAGTCAACAATCGCCGCGTTTTCTGCAAGGGTGCGAATTGGATTCCGTGCGATGCCTTTGAGTCGCGGCAGACCCCCGAGAAGTATCGTAATCTCCTTGAAAGCGCTGCGCGCGCGAATATGAACATGATTCGTCTGTGGGGCGGTGGACAGTACGAGCGCGATGTGTTCTATGATCTTTGCGATGAGCTCGGCATCATGATCTGGCACGACATGATGTGCTCGTGCGCGGTGTACCCTGGAGACAACCGTTTTCTCCGTGAAATCGAGCAGGAGCTTGCGCATCAGCTTCGTCGTCTGCGCGATCACGCTTCGATAGCGCTTTGGTGCGGAGACAACGAATGTTTGGGGGCGATCGGATGGTTTCCGCAGACGAGCGCGAAGGCCGATTTCTATCGCCAGGAGTGGGTGAAGCGCTCGAAAAGGCAGGAAGAATGTGTGGCGAAATATGATCCCACCCGCATCTACTGGCCGAGTTCGCCTTGTTGCGGTCCCGGTGATTTCGGGGACGGATGGAAGAACGACTCCAAGGGCGATATGCACAACTGGCATGTCTGGGGCGGAAACAAGCCGTTTGCTGACTACTATAATTATCGTCCCCGCTTCTGCAGCGAATTCGGATATCAGAGTTTCCCGTCCCTCGAGATCGCGCTCACCTTTGCGTCCGAGAAAGATGTCCTCGCGCGGGGTCCGGACTTCGAGTGGCACCAGAAGGGCGGAGACGCGGCCAATACCCGCATCCGCGATACGATGCGCCGTTATTTCGCCGCGCCGAAGGATGTTCCTTCCGAACTGCTCCTCTCGCAGTTCCAACAGGGAATGGGCATACGAATTGCCGCGGAAGCGTGGCGCGCGCAGCGTCCCCGTTGCATGGGCGTTCTCTTCTGGCAGCTCGACGATAATTGGCCGGTATCTTCCTGGAGTTCGATCGAGTACGGCGGCAAGTGGAAGCCGCTTCAGTACATGGCTAAGCGTTTCTTCGCACCGGTTGCGGTCGTGGCGCATCCGGACGGAAAGGTCCGTGTGTTGAACGACACCAAGGATGATCTTTCCGGCGATGTCGTACTCGAGTATTGGAGTTATGACGGAAAGATTCTCAAGACCGACCGACTTCCGATCGTGGCGAAGGCGGACGCCGTAACGGTGGCCGGAAAATTCAAGCCGATGGCGAAGACGTTTCTCGTGATGAATTTCAAGGGCTATGTCAATGATTGGCATTTCGGTGCTTACAAGGATCAGCCGCTTGCCAAGGCGAAGATTGTGTCTAAGCTGGACGGCAATAAATTGACGATTTCAACTGATAAGCCGGCGTTCTTCGTCTGGGCAAATGTTACCGGAGTTAAGGGAGAGTTCGATGACAACGCCATCACGCTTCTTCCGGGGCGTCCGCGTACGCTTACCTTTGCCGGTGAATTGGATGTGCGTAAGTTGTCCGTCTCAGATTTAAGCGGATTGATTGCGCGCTAATAAGGAGCTAACTATGGCGACAAAGAAATCTGCAGCACTCGCTTCGATCATTGATCATACGTTTCTCAAGGCCGCGGGAGAGAAGGACGCGGTGCGTAAGCTTTGCCGAGAGGCGAAGAAATACGGTTTTGCGTCCGTCTGTGTGAATCCTTGCGAGGTGGCGTTCGCGGCAAAACTGCTCAAGCGCTCGTCGGTCAAGGTGTGTACGGTCATTGGATTTCCGCTTGGGGCAAATACGACGGACGTGAAGACCTTTGAGGCGGTGGACGCTATCGGCAATGGGGCCGATGAGCTTGATTTCGTGGTAAACGTCCGCTTGCTCAAGTATTCGCCCGAGGAGTGTCTTTCGGAACTATACACGCTTGCCTCCGTCTGCAAGGGCGTGAAGGCGGATGTCGTCCTAAAGCTCATTCTCGAATGTTGTTATCTGACCGATTCGGAAAAGCGGATGGGTTGCAAGTTTGCGAAGCAGGCGGGATTTGATTTCGTTAAAACCTCGACCGGATTCGGTACTGGGGGCGCAACCGTTCACGACGTTAAGCTTATGCGTCGGGCGGTCGGATCGAAAACGGGGGTCAAGGCAGCTGGCGGAATTCGCAATCTCGATGACGCGAAGGCGATGATTGCCGCGGGCGCCTCTCGTCTCGGCTGTAGCGCCGGTGTGGAAATCTGCGGCTGAAAACACGCAGTCCTGCCGCCGGATATGATATAATACACGCAACTTATGATTCATTTTAATCGTCCGTGCATGACCGGCCGAGAGACGGATTATATCCGCCAGGCGGTTGAATCCGGCAAGCTCTCCGGCAACGGTGAGTTTACGCATCGTTGTCAGGATTTCTTTCAGCAGCGCTACGGCTTTCGCAAGTGTCTCTTGACGACATCTTGTACTGACGCCTTGGAGATGGCGGCGCTCTTGACCGGGGTAGGTCCGGGGGATGAGGTAATCGTTCCTTCCTATACCTTCGTTTCCTCTGCCCTGGCCTTTGTCCGTTGTGGAGCAACGATTGTCTTTGCCGATTCGTGTTCTGATCAGCCGAACCTTGATGCGGAGAAAATCGAATCGCTCATTACGCCGCGCACGAAGGTGATCGTGCCGGTACATTATGCGGGATGCGCCTGTGACATGGGTCGCATAATGGCGATTGCCGAAAAGCATAATCTGCTTGTGGTCGAGGATGCCGCGCAAGCGGTTGATTCGTGGTATAAGCCGAAGGCGAAGGACGAAGCTGAAGAGAGGAGCGTCCACTCTTCGACTTCAACTTCACACTTCAACTCATCCCGTCCCCTCGGTGGTATCGGACATCTCGCTGCGTTCAGTTTCCATGAGACTAAGAACATCACCGCTGGTGGCGAGGGTGGTATGCTTGTCATCAACGACGAGCGATTCATTCGTCGCGCCGAGATCATCTGGGAAAAGGGTACCAATCGTGCGGAGTTCTTCCGCGGTGAAGTGAACAAGTACGGCTGGGTTGATACCGGCTCGTCATTTCTGCCGGCTGAAATCAATGCGGCCTACCTGTGGGCGCAACTGGAGAATCTCGACAAGATTCAGTCCGAACGCAAGCGCATCTGGCAGCGTTACGACGACGAACTGAAGGGAATGCAGGCTGCGGGACTCAAAGGACTGAGGGGAGTGACTTTTCCGGTGATACCCGATCACGCGACCAACAACGCGCACATGTACTACCTGCTCTTCCCTGATCTCGCGAAGCGCACGGACTTCATCGCGAAGATGAAGGCGCGGGATATCCTCACGGTTTTCCACTACCTCCCGCTCCACTCTTCAGACTTCTATCGGAATAGTTGCCGCGGCCACTATCCTCTATCCTCTATCCTCTATCAACTCCCCAATTGCTCCCGCTATGCTGACACCCTTGTGCGTCTGCCGCTTTACTATGCGCTGGGGGACGATCAGGACAGGGTGCTTGCGGCCGCCAAGGAGGCGCTGGCCTAATCCCCGATGATTCTTCGTCACCGAGATCGTGAACTTCTGCGCTTCGAATGGACGGGGGCGCGAGGTGTGCGTGTCTTGTCGGTGAACGAGTCCGAGCGCAAGTTCCTGCCAATCGACATGGCCGGTGTCGTCACCGACGCCTCGCTTTGGAAGTGGATTTCGACGAGAACCGTCCCGCGGGGGCGCAAATACATTCTTGCAGCCATGCGTCAGTTGGGCATTCCTTCCGACGACGTGCGCGCGATTGTGGAGTTCAGTCGAGGGCTTTCGCTCAATGACGTCTATTGGATCGTTGACGATGCGTTCTCCGGAAGTTGGAAGGATTACAACCTCTACAATAACGATTTTTCCGAAGATGTCGCTGTACTGGCCTTGACGGGTCTCGGGGTTGCGCCTGAGGAGAAGCAGACATCCTCTCCGGAGTTTTCGACAAATGGGATGCTCCGCAAGTGTTGGCGGCGTGTGAACGGCGAGATTCTCCTGTATAAAGGCGGAACCGAAGGCGCCATCAATGCTGGTTTTGAAATGTATTCGGAGTTCTACGCCGCCCAGGTGGCTGAGCGGATGGGATTAAATCACGTAACATACGGACTTTCGAAATTCAAGAAGGTTCTCTGTTCGACCTGTCCGCTTTTCACTAGTGATAGATATGGTTATCTTCCTGCCGGGCGCGTGGCCACGAAGGAGTCCGCGCTTAATGACCCGCGTTTCGCGAGCATCTTCTTCTTTGATGCTCTGATCTTCAATACGGATCGTCACATGGGCAACTTCGGCTTTCTTGTTGACAATGATACTAACGAGATAGCAGGACCGGCACCAATCTTTGACAACGGTTACGGACTTTTTGCGCTTGCGACTTATCGCCCAGATATGCCGCAATATCATGAGTTTGATGATTTACGTAAGTATCTCAATCGCGTTGGACCGGCACTGTACGATCGCTGGCTTGATTATCCCGTTGCTCTGACTACCGAACTGCTATCAAAGTTGATGTTGCTGCAAGGGTTTCGGTTTAAGAAACACAAACATTATAATTTATCGGATGATCGTTTGAATGCTATTGAGGATTTTATTCAGTACCGTGTAGATGCAATCCTCGAGTATGGCAAGAAGGCTGATGCTTTATTGGGCATGGAGAAGGTTGGTGTCGGTAAATGTCCCCAAAACAGCATTACCAAGACTTTTGAAAAAATGCCAGATCGCGACAAAAAACAGTACATAGAACCTGGCGTTGTCGGTATAAAATCCGCAAGCATGGATTCTCTGGGATATCAGATCATAGAAAATATGAGGGCGGATAGGTGTATCACCGCCGCCGAAATTAGTGAGATTCTCCAGGTTGAGGTGCGTACAGTCGAACGACGTATAAAGTCATTGCGTGATGCCGGGCTTGTTATTCGCATGGGTTCGCGTAAGGCGGGCTATTGGCAGGTGAATGTATGAGGGAATCGCATTGACCGCCCAAAGTCAATTTTGATATAATTATGCCTTGAAGGAATAATACGGAGACGGAATAATTTCATCATGGAGTTTTTGGACCGAATTGACGAACGGCGTCGGCTTGAGCGTTTTCTCGCTTTGCGAGAGGGGGCGATGGCCTGTGTGTACGGACGTCGGCGAATTGGCAAGAGTCGTCTTTTGGACGAGGTGCTTGGCGGTCGGTCGGATGTGGTTTTCTATTGTGCGGATCGGAGCGAGGCAGCGTTGCAACGGGCGCGGATGGCTGAGGACATGGCGAGAATTCTCCCGGGCTTTGCCGATGTTGCCTATCTGGACTGGCGGCGGTTGTTTGAGAGATGGCAGCGCGAAGCATCACGTGGGAGCGCACTTGTCATCGACGAGTTGCCCTATCTTGTCGAGAAGTCGCCGGAGTTGCCGAGCATTCTCCAGAAGATAGCGGACGGACTTCAGAGGTCTGGGCAGAAACTGATTGTCTGCGGATCTTCTCAACGCATGATGCAGGGGCTTGTGCTTGACGAGTCTGAACCGCTTTACGGACGCTGCCGTGTCATCTTCAAACTCGAGCCGATAGGATTCGGGTGGCTAAAAAGGGCGTTCCCGCGTGCAACGCTGTCCGATCGTCTCGCACATTATGCGGTCTGGGGTGGCGTTCCTCGCTATTGGGAGGTGTGCCAAGGAGAACAGAGTCTTTGGGAGACGATTCGTGAGGAGGTGTTTTCGCCGAACGGACTTTTCCATGACGAGCCGACCTTCGTGCTGAAAGATGATCTTGAGGGGGCGGCTCAGGCGGCAAGTGTCCTGGCGCTTATCGGACAGGGTTGTGCGCGCTCGTCTGAGATTGCCTCGCGGCTTCAGGTTCCGCAGACGGCACTGGGTCGTCCGATAAAAAGACTGATGCAACTCGGTCTGGTCATTCGCGACATTCCATTCGGTAAGGATGGAAAAGACAACAAGAAGACCCTTTACCGGCTTTCGGATCCATTTCTTCGGTTTTGGTACGCCTTTGCCTTACCACATTATTCGAATGCATCGTTCGGCTCGCTTTCGACGGATATCAAGTCCCTGCAACATCAGTTTCGCGTTTTCCTCGGTCAGTCCTGGGAAACGCTCGTGCGCGAAACATTGATGCGGCAGTCCTTGCCAGATGATGCGACGCGGTGGGGAAAAGTCGGTCGCTGGTGGGGTGCGGGACTCGATCGCGCGCCGATGGAGATTGATGTTGTTGCTGAATCGTCCGACAGCCAGACGTTGCTTGTCGGCGAGTGCAAATTGACGTTGACAGCGAAGGATGCGAAGCGTGAGTTGGAGAACCTTGAGGCCAAGGTAAAGCGCTTGCCGTTCGCGTCCGCCTACAAGCGTGTCGTCGTCCGGCTTTTCGTTGCAGAGGGCGGAGCATTTGACTGCATAGACGCGAGGTGGTGCGAAAAATGAGAGATGTTGCCTTCAGCTGCGATAACAACGGCGCACCGTTCCTGCAGGTGACGGTGTGGTCGCTCTTGGAGCACTACAAGGGAAGTGAGCCGCTGCGCATCAATGTCTTCGAGGGCTGGGGGGGACATTCCGCCGAGAGTAAGTTGAAGTTGAAGTCCATAGTCGAAGAATGGAATCAAAGACATAATCTCCATTCTCCAACTCCAACTCAAAACTCCAACTTCTTCTCTCTAAGATACCACAACATCGAATCGTATGTCGCCCCTTATGCGGACATCCTCATGAACCGCGAGAAGTCGCGGTGGAACATCTTTACCTGGACGCCGATTTTCACACCGCAGATTCTTTCGGACGCCGAAGGCAATGTCGCGCATTTCGACATCGACATGCTCTTCAACGATGATGTATCGAAAATCCTCAATCTCAACTTCTCAACCTCACAACTCTCTCAACCCTCTCAACTCTCTCAACCCCTCATCGCCTGCGTAGCCGAGTATGGGCAGGGAGATCCGGTGATTACCGAGGCGGTGTGGGGCAAGGGTATTTTGCCTTCGTCGGTCGAGCGTTATTTCAATACCGGTACGATTGTCTTCAACACAGCGAAGTGCCGCGAGGAGAAGACGTGGGAGAAGCTCATCGCCTGGTATCGTGAGCATTACGACATCGCCGATCGCATCGAGCAGGATGCCTGGAATGCGCTTTATCATGATCGCACGGTCCTCCTGCCGCTCCGGTGGAATTTCCACGATCGGCTGATCAAGAGTTTTGCGAAGTGGAATCCATTCGTGAAGTACTGGCAGGGCAATCCGCCCCGAGAATGCTACGAGGCCGCGCTCAATCCGGCGATCCTTCACTTCTGGGGACCGAAGAAGCCCTGGAAGCCCTCGCACCGTCCCTACCGCAAGCTCTATCATGCAGCCATGCGTGCCGTCGGTCAAACCCCGCCGCGAGAGCCAGCGTTGGCATTTATTCACAATCTTAAGAATGGACGAGATTTAAAAAAGTGCCGCGCTCGATTGGTGGAGGCGGAATTTACGCGATGAAGACCTTTGTCATAAATCTCGATCGAAATCCAGAGCGACTGGAGTTTATGCGTAGCCAGCTGGACGACTGCGGGCAAGGTTTCGAGCGTTTCCCGGCAGTGTACGGCAAAGCTCTTTCCGTTGAGAATCGGCGCGCGGGCTTTTCAAGCGTCCGCTCGTTCATCGCTTCAAAAAAACGTTTGAGCGATGCGGAGATCGGGGTAGCGATGTCGCATATCGGTTGCTATCGACGAATGATAGAAGAAGGCATTCCCGCGGCATTGATCTTTGAAGATGACGTGAAGATATTCGGTTCTTTTTCGTCCACGCTTAAGCGCATTGAGTCGTTTCTGGACCTCTCAAAACCCCAGCTCGTCCTTTTGTCCGGATATGGTGTTGAGAACGCTGAGACCTTGCCGGAGGAAATTCGTGAAGTGCGTTCGGCCTGGTGTGCAGATGCCTATGTTCTGACCTTGCCGGCGGCAAAGTTGATCCTGCGGGCCAACGATCCGGTCTTGACGGTTGCCGATTCATTTAAGCGCTGGCGGAAGCGTTTCGGGCTTGAGCTCTACCGGGCGTTGCCAGTTTGTGTCCGCCAGGACGATGTGACATTTAAAAGTGAAAATCAGGTGTTACCCAAGTCGAACTGGCTGGTTCGCAATTTGATGTGGGTGGCAGATTGGATACTTTGGCAACTGACGGGTAGGTAGATCACGATGATGAGTTCGCCTGTAGTAAACATACTGACCTTCAAGTGGGGTACGCTCTATTCCGCCGAATACGTTAATCGCCTTTATCGCGGGGTGAAGGCGCATTTGCACCGTCCGTTCCGATTCGTATGCGCGACGGATGATTCCAGTGGACTTGCAGATGGAATTGATGCCGTCGCCCTGCCAGAGAAACCTGCGGCACTGACGAATTTCTACACGTATGAAGATCGCTGGCCGATGATCTTCATTAAGCTCTGTGTATTCAATCCCGGATTCGCCGGCTTGGAAGGTCCGACGCTTTTCCTGGACATCGATCAGATTGTCATCGGAGACCTTGATCGATTTTTCGATTACAGGCCCGGCGAGTTCTGCATCATCCGCAATTGGGTTGAGTGGCGGAAGACGTTGTTCCGCAAGATTCCGTTCTGTGGTAACTCGTCCTGCTTCCGATTTGACGCCGGAGAAAAGAGCGGATACATCTACCGAACGTTTCTCAAGGAGATTGACTTTGCGCTTGATGATGCGAAGTTCACGACGGAGCAGGCCTACATGACGCATGCCGTCGGATTTGACAAGGTGAATTTCTGGCCGGACAATTTCGTTCGCTCCTTTAAGCGAAGCTGTTTGCGGATGTGGCCGCTGAATCATTTTCTGCCGCCCAAGATGAATCCCGATACCGGCATTCTTTGTTTTCACGGACACCCGAGTCCTGAGGAGGCTATTGCCGGCTATCGCGGACGGCATCTGAACACCTGGACCCGTCCGGCGCAATGGGTGAGAGAACTGTGGGAGAAATGAGTTCCAAACTCAAGATTAAGGTCATTGGCGGCACCGGTGAATATTTCTGTGTCGGCCCGGGGCATTCTGTCGAGCACCGCCCCGGTTACGTGTTCGACTATGCACTGGACTGCACCGATTACGATTGGCTCGTGGTGTTCGACGAATTGCCGCGTAAAACGATCGGCACCCTGGCGGACGGTTGCGAACGTCTGCACTGTCCACGCGAGCATACGATTCTTTGCACTTGGGAGCCAGTCAGCATCAAGGATTATTCCCGTGCCTACACGCGGCAGTTCGGTCATTTGCTCACCAATCGTCCGCAGATGGCCGAACAGCATCCGCATTATCATCTCGGTCGGGGCTATTACCTGTGGTTCAACGGAAGGACGCATCAGCAACTCTCAAGACTGAAGCTTCCGGAAAAGAGTCGGATGATTTCGGCAATCTGTTCATCGAAGCAGATGAAACACACGCGGCACTACGATCGCTTTCAGCTGGTGTCCGAACTGAAAAAGGCGATTCCTGAAATCGAGTGGTATGGGCGCGGCGTGAGGCCTTTCGAGCACAAGTTCGAGGTTCTCGATCCCTACCGCTATCACGTGGTGGTTGAGAACCACATTGGCGCGCATCATTGGACGGAAAAACTCGCCGATGCGTTTCTGAGCGAATGCCTGCCGTTCTACGCGGGAGATCCGGCGATTGCCGGGGTGTTTCCGGAGGAGAGCATAATCCCGATTCCGATGGACGATCCCGCGGCTGCCGCAGAAATCGTAAAGAAGGCGATCGCTGACAATGAATACGGACGTCGGCGCGAGGCGGTTCTGGAGGCGAAGCGTCTCATCCTCGACAAGTACAATTTCTGGGATCAGGTGATTGCCGTTACGGAAGAAACGAAAAGGGAGCCGGTGGGGCCTGTCGAAGGCGAAATTCGCAATCGCTGCGAGTTGCGCCGGCACAGCGTATCCGCCGTCCTTGAGGATGTTTGGTCGCATGTGCGGAGGTGCGGACGATGAAGATCGGCGTGATCATTCCGATATACAACCAGGAGCGATTTCTCGCGCGGGCGCTGGATTCATTGCTGGCGCAGACCGACGACGATTGGGTTGCATATTGCGTGAACGACGGTTCGACCGATGACACGCGGAGCATACTGGCAAGGTATGCGGAGCGGGATGGACGTTTTGTGGTGATTGACAAGCCCAACGGCGGCGTTTCCTCCGCGCGGAATCGTGGAATGGAAGCGGCGCTGTCCAATTCGGATGTCGGGTACATTGCCTTCCTGGATCCAGACGATTATCATTTGCCTGAATGCATAGCAGCGGCTCGAACCGTCCTGCAGAATGCCGCGGCAGGGACGGTTGTCGAGTGGAACTACAGTGGTTGTCGTGCCGGCGAGGACGAGTATGGTCCGATGGTGTGGAACAAACTTTTTCCTGCTGAGGTGGTGCGTGACGTGCGCTTCTGCGAGGAGACGAGCATTGCTGAGGATCAGGCATTCCTGCTTGAGGTTGATTATCGTCATGCTCCGCATTGGCATCATCTTGAACGTGAATTGACGTGTTATTGCACCAATCCGGGATCGAACATGCATCGGGCGTTGCGATGCACCGATTTCGTTGAGCGCAATGCGGTGATTGAACGGATGCTTGCGGTGTTTGGCGATGATGCAGCGGCGCGTGATCGATTCTGCCGTGAGAGGTTACCTGGACTGCTGAAGCAGTTTTATCGCCATCTGGCGCGACTGTCGGAGGAAGAGCGTGACGCGGGAACTCTTGAGTTCCGGCGTTTTCTCGCCTCGCTTCGCAGGCGCGGACTACTCAAGCCGCAGCGTGGCAGCCTTAAGGATTTGAAGTATTATCTCAGATTCATGTACATGTCGAAGGGGGTGAAGTGATGCCGAAGGTTTCCGTCTTGACACCGATTTACCGGACGAATCCAGACTTCCTGCGTGAGACCATCTCAAGCGTGCTCGGGCAGACGTTTTCCGATTTTGAGCTGCTGCTCGTCGACGACTGTCCTGAAGACGATCGAGAGTCGGTCGTGTGCGAGTTTTCCGATTCACGAATCGCCTATTTCCGTAATGATCGGAACCTTGGCATTACCCCTACCCGTAATCGCCTTCTGGAACTGGCGAAGGGCGAGTACCTCGCGGTGCTCGATCACGACGATATCTGTCGTTCGGACCGTTTCGAGCGGCAGGTGAGCTGGTTAGATGCGCACTCCGAGTGCGGAGTCGTCTCGAGTTTCATCCGCCACATTCCGCAGAATCGCGTGGTGACCTATCCGATCGATGCCCATCAGATCAAGGTGTCGTTGTCTCACGACTGCATCGTTCAGCATTCCGCATCGATGATTCGCAAGTCAGCGCTTGCTGCGCATCGTATTCGCTACGAGGAGGCCTTTTCACCATCCGAGGACCACGCGATGTGGGTGCGGCTTCTGCCGCATTGCGAGTTTCACATCATCGGCGAACCGTTGCTGGATTATCGCTGGCACGAGGACAATACGACCTTTACGCAAGCGGACAAGATGAAGGCGGGATCGTTCATGGTCCAACAGCTCGCGAAGGCGACCGTGCCTGATCTGTGTGCAGAATATTATTCGTGTCGGGATAAGGTCTCGTATGTGAAACTCCTGGGCATTCCGTTCCTCAAGATAGTAACGTCAACGAACTTCTGCACAGTCAAGTTGTTTGACTTCCTGCCGATCGTGCAGATCAAGCGTAAGGTGAAATGAAGCTGGCGGTCGTACTTCATTGCTATTATCCCGAGCTTCGTGCTGAGCTGGATGCGTGCCTGTCCAATCTGGACGTGCCGTACGACTTGTTCGTAACCGATGCCGGAAGCGATAACCGCGGATTCGACATCTGGCCTTTCCTGCGCGTGTTGAACGGACTGGATCTCTCGAAGTACACGCATGTGCTGAAACTCCATACGAAACGCGACGTGGCGGTGCCAGTCGGTTTCAACGGATGTCAGGTAGAGGGCTCGGTTTGGCGCGACTGGCTCTTGTCCATAGTCAGGTCCCCAGAGACATGGGCGGAAACTAAGGCGCGAATCCTCAATGACGGGTCTGTCGGAATGGTAGCGGCGGCTGAATGCATTCTCGATCGGCGGTCGACGGAAGGACGCGAGGAGCGCACGATGTTCGACGAGGCGGTCGTGGAGGCGTCCCGTCGATTCGGAACACCGCAGGAGAATCTGCGCGCGGCCAATTTCGTCGGCGGCACGATGTTCCTTGCGCGCGTTGAAGCGTTGTATCCGCTGCAGGGACGTTTTTCCGAGGCCGATTTCGAAGTTTCCAATTCCGCTCACCTGAGCAATTCCTTCGCGCATGTCGCCGAGCGGTTGATTGGGTTCGCGGTGACGGCTGCCGGATTGCGGATCGAATGTCCGGCCGGCGACCTTGCGAGTCGCCGCCGCGGATTTCGCCGGCTTCAGCGCTGGAACTCAATCCGCGAATTTCTCTATCAGGATCGGGTGACTTCGCGTGGCTTTCGTATGGTGAAGATCTGCAAGATTCCCGTTTGGCATCAGAAGATAGGAAGTAACGCGTGAAGAATCGTTTGTTAGTTCCAGTGGAATGGCTCGGCATTGCCCTGGCGATGATGCTGATGCCGATTCTTCCGCATCGTCTTCTGCTTGTCGTTTGCGACTTCGTATCCTTCGTCATGTATAGACTTGATCGACGTGGACGAATTCGCGCCCTCTTCAATCTCCGTATCATCACTGGTCGAGTTTCGCCGACTTGCAATATCTATCGCCTTGATGTCGATGCGGCATCATATGATCCAACGTCCCGTGAGGAGAAGATCATCAGGCGGTCTTATCGCAACATGTCGCGGACGATCGGGCATCTGGTCTGGACGTCGTTCATGGCTCGGAGGCGTGCGGCGGCAGTGGGCATAATGTCTTCTGAAGGCAAGGAGCTGCTTGCGCGGAACCGTCCCGCGATTACGGTTTCCGCACATCTCGGCTGCTGGGAGATACTTTCCCAGCTTGCGTTCCTGGAAGGACACCAGATGATGTCCGTGGCGAAGGACATCGGTACTAACTCCATGACGCGGCTGTTGATGCGTGCGCGGCGCTCAATCGGCCAGGAGATCGTACCCGCGAAGGGCGCATTCAAGGTGTTGATGAACGGAATTCGCAATGGCCGCTCGCTT
The DNA here is from genome assembly GCA_002315875.1 of Verrucomicrobia bacterium UBA1727. Taxonomy (GTDB): domain Bacteria; phylum Verrucomicrobiota; class Kiritimatiellia; order RFP12; family UBA1067; genus UBA1067. Next base: position 56,853 of record DCIL01000031.1, read on the forward strand.
GGCCTGCTGGTTGATCAGCACGTTGATCCCCAGGATGGAGGCGTATGGGTGCGATTCTTGGACCGGATGATTCCGGTGTCGGTAGCGCCTGCGTTCTTTTCCGCGAAGAGCGGAGCGACGATCATAACGGCGTGGTCGCGTCCATTGAAGAGCGGACATTATCGCTGCGAGATACTTTCACATTACACTTCTTCGGACGCACGCGATGTGTGGGCGATGACTCAGCGGTGCGCGAATGACATCGAGGCGGTGGTTCGCCGTCATCCGTCTTGCTGGGTGCTCAATTACAATTACTTCAGCAATGTTCCTACAGAAGCAGATTTCGCAGCTTTGGCAAAAAGAACAAAGCCGTCTTTCGTGCCGCGTCCGCCGCGTGAGGTCGTCTATCACGTTCGATCGGGTTTCGAGGATAAGATTCACTATCGTCTGTTGCGCGACCTCTCGGCCAGAACCGATGATTGGCCTCTGCGTCTGACTGTCTTTGTTACGAATGCCGCAATGCGAGAGGTGGTCGAGCGGAATTGTCAGTTTGCAGTTTCGAGGTTCGCGGATGTGAACTGCGAGGTGGAGCCCTCGGCGGAGCGGCATCCGAGAATAGCCGTCATTATTCCTGGGTACAATGTGGAGCGATTCCTGCCGCAATGCCTGGACTCGCTGTTGGCGCAGACATGTCCGGTGGACATCTTCTGCTGTAATGACGGTTCGACGGACGGAACGGGCAGGATTCTCGACGAGTATGCCGCCCGATATTCCAGGGTTCATGCGCTTCATCATCCGAATCGAGGAATGTCGGCCACTTACAACCGACTGCTGGACGAACTGCCTTCCGAATACGAGTTCGTCGGCATAGTGGATTCTGACGATTATGTCCATCCGGAAATGTATGACTCGTTACTATCCGCGATGGTCAGTGCCGGGGCCGATGTCGCCGAATGTGGCATCGCGTCGGTGTCCGAAGCGGATGTTCAGCCGGCGGGAACGACGGTCGCTCATTTGACGGACCCTCATCACACTATAGATGACATGTCCGTCTATTGGCTGCGCAAGACCGCGCCGGCGGGTTGGATCAGCAAGTGGAACAAGCTTTATCGGCGCGCAGCCATCGGTAATCTGCGCTTCCGCATCGGACTGGATTATGAGGATGACTTTTTCTTTGCGACGGAAGTGAACGCGAAAATCAAGCGGAAGGTTATCGTCAGCGACCGATTCTATGCCTATCGGCGCAATCCGAATTCGCTCAACGGCAAGATCAATTTCAGAAAGTATGTTGCATCGGCGGCGCTACGCCTGCGTCTGTCATGCGAGACATTCTTTGTGACGGGCAACGTCCCCCCTCGTTTGAGGACCGGATGGCTCGCTGACTTGACTAAAGACGCCTATCGAATGCTGGTGCGGAAGAACCTTAAGAAGAATGCGGATCCGGCTCTTCGGCGCGAGCTGTTCTTCAAGGCCGGCGAAGAAATACGGCAATTGGCGAAAGACTTCGGGTTGAGTAGGCGTGGACTATCGCCGGTGCAGCGGCTCGTGTTCGACTGCTGTGTGCGAGGTAGATATGTTCTGGCATCGCTTCTGGTCCGCATTACCTGATGATGTGGACAGAGGGGAAATATGATACAATACACATTCTGGACTTACCCCATTTTTTCG